>NZ_JBSGVW010000002.1:36213-432756 GCF_053608645.1 Streptomyces sp. NPDC055013 | reverse complement strand
CAGCGTGGGGGCTGTTCGCGCCCACGCGGCGGAGCCGCAGATCGATAGGGCCCCGTGCCCCTCAGGAGGTTGCGGTGGGCGGCATGTGCAAGCGCCCACCGCTTCCTCTTGCCCGGCTCAGCTGAGTGGCGGGCCCGGTTCGGGGCTCGGTACCGGCTCCGGGCCCGGGGGGATCGGAGACGGGGATGGGTCCGGGGGTGCGGGCGGGGTCGGGGGTGACGGTGGGGTGGGGCCGGGAGCCGGAGGCGATGGTGGCGTCGGGCCCGGGCCAGGGGCCGGAGGCGGCTCGGGAGCCGGCGGGGGCTCCGGGGGTGGTACCGGGTGGGGGTCGGGTGGCTGCGGCTCCGGGCCCGGGGTCGGTCCCGGATGGACGGGGTCCGGATACGGGTTCGTCATGGCGTCCTCCGGCCAATCGGTGCGCGTGGCCAATCGGTGCGCGTCGGCTCTGGACTACTCCCCCGCGTACCCGAGGGGCGCGCCCCCAGTCACTCCCTTGCGCCGATCCGGCCGCCCGGGTGGGCGTCAGAAGCGCTCGGGGTGCTCCCGCAGCCAGTCCGTCGCCGCCTCCAGCAGCGCGGGGTCGGCCGCGGGGGCCTCGTCGGGGTGGCGCTCGGCCCACTTCACGACGTACGGGCACAGCGGCGCGACCACGGCTCCCTCGCGCGCCGCCATGCCGTACAGCTCGCGTGCCAGGGAGCCCGCGATGCCCTTCCCCTCGTGGGCCGGCTCCACGACGGTGTGGACGGGGACGAGGGCGCGCGCCGGGGATTCGAGGACGAAGTACTCGATGCGGCCGGTGACTTCGTCGCCCTGGAGGGCCTCCAGGCGGCCCGCCGCCCGGTCGTCACGGATCTCGATGTCGCTCATGGCTCGCTCCTGGTCCGTCGTCAAGCTGAGGATGAGTGCGGTCAGGCCACCGGCACGGCCTGCGGGCTGCGTTCCTGGTCCGAGCCCGGCACCGGCGCGGACGGGTCCGCGCCCAGGGCCACGATCCGGTTGGCGCCGTCCACGTGCACGACCCGCGGCTCGAACTCCCGCGCCTCGGCGTCGGCCATCTGAGCGTAGCTGATGATGATCACCAGGTCGCCGGGGTGGACGAGATGGGCGGCGGCGCCGTTGATCCCCACGACCCCCGACCCTCGCTCGCCCTCGATGACGTACGTCTCCAGGCGGGCGCCGTTGGTGATGTCGACGATGTGGACGAGCTCACCGGGCAGCAGGTCGGCGGCGTCGAGCAGGTCCGCATCGATGGTCACCGATCCCACGTAGTGCAGGTCGGCCTGGGTGACGGTGGCGCGGTGGATCTTGGACTTGAACATGGTACGGATCATCGAGGTACTCCCACAAATAGGCTCCCTGCCCGCGTTATTGCAGGTCAAGGGCTGTTTCCATACCTACGGCGAGTTGCAGGTCCCCCTCGCCGACGGCCGGGATCAGCGTACGCAATGGCCCTCGTAGACCTCCGTGACGATCGCCACATCGGGGCTCGGAAGTGACGCCGGTGCGCCGGCTACGCGTCGGGCAGAGAAGCGGCAAGGTGCTCCCACGCCATGTGCACCTGCTCCCCCACCATCCCGAACTGCGTGATGACCGCGACGCAGCGTCCGTCCTCGTCGTCGAGCTCGATCGTGGAGGTCGAGCCGTGCGCCGCCGTGGAGCGGACGAGGTGGCAGGCCCGGACGTGGGCGAGGTCGATCTCGACCGAGCTCTGCGCGATCGCGGCGAACAGCCGCCCGCCGACGGTCCGCTCGGTGACGTGCGCACGGCCGTTGCACGCCTGCATGGCCGACGGGGCGAACACCGCGACACCGATCGGCAGGCCGACGGAGCAGACATGGTCGAGCACTGCGGGCACGACGCCGGCGTCGATCGGTCGGTGCTCTCCGCGGTACCGGTCGAACGCCGCGCGCCGGGCGGTTCCGCCGTCCGCGAGGATGGCGTCGAGCTGTGCGAGCTGGTCGCCGTTCTCCCACGCCGGCACCTCGGGGACCGGGGACGGCGCGGAGAGCGAGGCTCCGGCGTCGACGGTGCCTGCGAGTCCGGACAGGAGACGGTCCCCCTCGGAGAGCAGGCGCCCCTGGTGCGAGGTCCTTCCCTCCGCGTCGAGCAGGCGTACGGCGACCGCGCCGGTGATCTCGTCCCGCGCGACCACGCCCGAGGCGACACCCTGGCCGTCCAGGCGCAGCGCGATCGCGCCCGGGTGGACGGCGAACGCGTCGCCGCGCAGGCTCGGGACGGCGTAGCTGCCGGCCTGGTCGATCCGCGCGACCGGCCCTCCGGTGACCGCCTGGACGTACTGGAAGAGCGTCAGGCACCGCGCGAGTTCCGGCATCCGCGCGTCGATCAGCCGCACACTGCTGCTGCGCCGGCCGCAGCACCCTTCGAACGCGCAGTGAGCGTCGGCGTGATGGTCCGTCATGCTCCGTACACGTCCCGTACGTAGCGCTTCGCCCGGCGCAGGTCCGCGAGGTACTCGGCGGCGTCGTCGTCACCACGTCCTCGCTGCTCCGCGATGACGCCCAGCAGGGCCGCCTCGACGTCCTTCGCCATGCGGGAGGCGTCACCGCACACGTACACGTGCGCGCCGTCCTCCAACCACGCGTACAGGTCGCTCGATCGTTCCCGCATGCGCGTCTGCACGTAGACCTTCTCGGCCTGGTCGCGCGAGAACGCGAGGTCGAACTCGGTGAGCACACCGCGCCGTTGCAGCTCGGTCAGCTCGTCCTCGTACACGAAGTCGGTCTCGCGGTGCCGGTCGCCGAAGAACAGCCAGTTGCGCCCTGCGGCACCTCGTGCGGCGCGCTCGTGCAGGAACCCGCGGAAGGGCGCGATGCCCGTGCCGGGGCCGATCATGATCATCGGTGCCTCGTCGTCCGCCGGGACACTGAAGGACGCGTTCGGCTGGAGGTAGATGCCCACCTCGCCGTCACTCACCCGGTCCGCCAGATACGTCGACGCCACGCCCTCGTACCTGTCGTACCGCACGGACGCGACGGTGAGGTGGATGCTGCCCGGGTGGGCGAGCGGGCTCGACGAGATCGAGTACTGGCGGGACTGCAACGGCCGCAGGAGCGGCAGGAGTTCGGCGAGGTCCGGGGCCTTGGGCCCGGTGTCCCGGAGGAGGTCGAGCACGTCCCGGCCCCAGAGCCAGGAGTCGAGGTCCTCCCGGTCGCCGTGCATGACGACCGAGGCGAGTTCGCCGGCGGGCGACCGCTCTACGAGGTCGGCGATCAGCTCCTTCGACGGGGTGCGGATCTCCCGTTCCGCTCGCAGGAGCGCGGCGGTCTCCTGGTCGTTGCTCGCGCCCAGGTGCTCCAGCAGAGCCCCGACCAGACGGTCGTCGTTCAGCGGTACGACGGCCAGCGCGTCGCCCGCCTCGTACGTGATGCCGCTGTCGCCGAGGTCGAACTCGTAGTGGCGGATCTCCTTCGCGCTGCCGGGGGCGGAGAGGAGCCGGTTGGTGGTGAGGCGGGACTGGTAGGGGGTGCGCTTGTTCCAGGGCGAGCGGGACTTCGGCGACGGGGCCTCGGCAACGGCACCGGTGCCCTTCGCGCCCGTCTCGGCGGCGACCAGGTCCAGGACGCCCGCCGTCCACTGGGCCGCGGGCTCCTCGAAGTCCACGTCGCAGTCCACGCGTTCGTGCAGCCGGGTCGCCCCGAGCTGTTCCAGACGCGTGTCGATGACCTTCGCGGCCTGGCAGAAATCGTCGTACCCGCGGTCGCCGAGGCCGAGGACGGCGTAGCGCACGCCCTCCATGCGCGGCGCCGTGTCGGACTGCAAGGCCTCCCAGAACAGCCCCGCGTTGTCGGGCATCTCGCCCTCGCCGTACGTCGAGGTGACGACGATGACGTGGGACATCGCGGCGAGCCGCTCGGGCGTGACGTCGTCGAGCGCGGTGGCCCTGCCGCCGAGGCCGCGGGCGCGGGCACCGGCGACGACGTCGTCGGCCACGAGCTCGGCGTTGCCGGTCTGGGTGCCGATCAGGACGTCGATCGTCGCCGCGGGCGCGTCGCCCGCCGCGTCGTCCCGGCGTCCGGCGGCCGCGATGCCGGCGATGAACCCGGCGAGCCAGGACTCCTGTTGGGCGGAGAAGGGAGCGTCGGCCGGGATGAGGGATCCGGTCGGGGGCATGACGGTCATGCGGTCACCGTCTCGGTCGGGGCCTGCGGGGCACGGCGGGAGGCGATGTCCTCCAGCGCCGCGTTCGCGAGCAGTTCGTCGAACCGGGCGGCGCGGACGCGGCCGGCGTTCTTGGCGTTCTGGTGGACGATCCAGCCGTAGGTACCGGGGGCGTCCACGCTGAGGTTGTTGCGCTGCTTCAGCGCGCGCTTGTAGTCGTCGAGGCGCTTGATCGCGATCAGCGTCGCCAACTCGCCGTCGTCGAACCGTTCCAGCGTCCCGCGCAGGTACTTCACGACCCGCTGCTTGACGAAGAAGTCCTCGGTGAGCACGAGGTTGCGGACGGCCTCGGCGACCTTCGGGTCCTGCGGGCCGCTCGCCCCGGGCACCCGCTGGAGCGCGAGGTCCTGCGCGACTCCGAGCACCGTGTAGGACGACAGCAGCGAGAACATGTCGTCGCTGCCCTGGTCGCCGAAGGCCGGGGCGCGGCCGCCGAGCACGGTACGGCGGTCCCGGTAGTCGACCTTGAACGCCCGGAGCTTGTCCGTCGCGATCGAGGTCGCCAGCTCGTCGAGCAACTGGCCCCGGGTCGCGGCGGCGAGGATCTCGCCGGCGTCCTGGTAGAGCAGCAGGGCGCGGGGCATCCCGCAGTACACGTGCTGCCGCTCGGAGTCCCAGTCGTGCAGCAGCCGGGCGGCCAACTCCGAGCCGGTGGCCTCCGCATGCCAGGTCAGCAGCAGTCGTACGACTTCTTCGTGGAAGGTGCCGTGCGAGGTGTCGGTCACCGGGAACACCAGCAGCGAGTCGGCGCTCACCCGGCCTGCCAGCTCGCCCGACGGGTCGTACTGGTACAGGAACCCGCCGCTCATGCCGTTGCCGAGGCCCTTGCCGAAGCCGCCGAGGTTGAGCACGGTGCCGCCGGTCATGTACTCGCAGCCGAAGTCACCGACGCCCTCGACGACCGCCGTCGCACCGGAGTTGCGCACGGCGAACCGGTCACCGGCCTCGCCCTGCACGAACGTCCGCCCGCCGGTCGCGCCGAACAGGGCGAAGTTGCCGATGAGCACGTTCCCGCCGCGCTCGGGGCTGCCGCCGCCCGGGGCCCGCACGACGATCCGGCCGCCGCTCTGGCTCTTGCCGACGCCGTCGTTGGCGGTGCCGGTGTGTTCGAGGGTGATGCCGTCGTTGCAGAAGACGCCGTACGACTGTCCGGCCGACCCGGTGGTGCGGATGCGGACGGCGTCGTCGACGAGGCGGCGACGGCCGCGGTCGTCGGTGGTGACGGCCGGCACGGCGCCGTCGAACTCGTGGTTGAGGAGCCGCTCGACGTCGATGCCGAGCTGCCCGCCCACCGACTTGTCACTGTTGCCGAGCCGGATCCCCTCGACGAGCAGCGACGGCTCGCGCCGGTCGACCAGCGCCTCCCGGACGCGTTCGATGAGGGTGTCGTCGGTGGTGAAGTCCTTCTCCAGGTACTCCGGATCCGCCGCGGCCTTCTCGGGCAGGCGAGCCAGGAGGCGACGCACGTCCAGGTGCCCGACGCTCGCCGGGTGGTCGAGGAGCTGGAGCAGGTCCGTGCGTCCCCGGGCCTCGCGGAGGGACCGCAGGCCGAGGCGGGCGAGGATCTGCCGTACGTCGTGCGCGATGTTGAGCAGGTACTGGGCCAGCGCGCGCGGGTCGCCCTCGAAGACCTCGGGGTTCGTGGTGAGGCCGGCCGGGCACTTCACGTTGCAGTTCTTCGCCATGACGCAGCCGAGCATCATGAGGGCCGTCGTGCCGAACTCGAAGCTGTCCGCGCCGAGCAGCGCCGAGGTGACGACGTCGCCGCCGGTCTGGTGGGCGCCGGAACAGCGCAGGACGACCTTCTGCCGCAGCCCGTTGGCGACGAGCGCCTGGTGCACCTCGGCGACGCCGATCTCCGCCGAACGGCCCGCGTACTTCAGGCTGGTGACGGCCGCGGCCCCGGTACCGCCGGTGTTCCCGGCCACGTTGATGACGTCCGCGCCGGCCTTGGCGACGCCGACCGCGATGGTGCCGATGCCCTCCGAGGACACCAGCTTGACGATGACCCGGACCCGGGCGGCCTTGCAGTCGTGGATGAGCTGCGCGAGGTCCTCGATGGAGTACGTGTCGTGGTGCGGGGGCGGGGAGATGAGCTCGATACCGGGGGTTCCGCCACGCGCGGCGGCGATGTCGACCGTCACCTTCGGCGCGGGCAACTGGCCGCCCTCGCCCGGCTTGGCGCCCTGCCCGATCTTGATCTCCAGCTCCTCCAGCATCGGGTCGGCGAGATAGCCGGCCCAGATCCCGAAGCGGCCGGACGCGAACTGCTTGATCCGGGAGCCGCGGATGGTGCCGTACCGGGTGTGGTGCTCGCCGCCCTCACCGCTGTTGGACATGCCGCCGACCATGTTCGTGCCGTGCGCGACGGCCTCGTGCGCGGTCGCCACGAGCGCGCCGTGGCTCATCGCACCGGAGGCGAGCGAGCGCGTGATCTCGTGCGCGGGCTGGACCTCGTCGAGCGGGACGCTGTCGGGGGCGTCGTCGAGGAGGGCGAGGAGGCGGGCGGCGGCGCCGGTGGCGGTGACCTCGATGCCGTCAACGCCCACGGCGAGGGCCTCGGCCTCGCCCAGCTGCGCGAGCCCTTCGGCGAGGGCGGTGTGGCGCTCGGCGCCCTCGTCGCCCGGGGAAGTGAGGCGCAGGTGGAAGGTGCCCCGCTCCGTGCGGGAGACGACGACACCCCGGACCGTGACGCTCGCGTTCCCGTCCGTGGAGAACCGGCCCAGCTCACGGGCGAAGTCCTCGGCCGTACGCAGTCCGGTGACGTCGGCGGGCAGCGCGAGCACGTCACGCAGCGCGGCAGGGCGCCGCGAGCGCTCCTCGTGCGTGGTCCGCAGGAAGGCCCGGTACCCGGGCGTGATCCGGAACGCGTCGATCTCGTCGTCGCTCAGCGCGTCGTACCCGGTGTTCCGGTACGCGGCGTCGGTGATGCCGAACGCGTCGTCGAGCTGACCGAGGGTGAGCAGGCGCAGCGCGTCGGAGTCCTCGGGCTTGCCGAACTCCGGTCGCTCCTCGACCATGTCGCCGAAGCCGCGCACAGCCGTCACGCCGAAGGAGTGCCCGGCGCCGTCCGACCGCTCCTTGAACAGCCCGAGCAGCGGGATCTGCTGCTCGGTCCCGACCGTGCGGGCCCGCTCGTGCCAGTCCGTCGCGGCCTGCGCGATGCGGGCGAACCCGACACCGCCGACCGGTGCCTCCATGTGCGGGAAGGTCCGCGCGAAGACGTCGTCGCGGGTGTCGAGGTAGTTCGGTTCGAAGAACGCGCCGCCGATGTAGCTCTCGGCGGTGCAGAGCCCGACCCGGCCCATGGTCTTGGCGAGGGACTTCTCCGCCGCCTTGCGGAACTTCGCGAGCGCCCGGTCGGTCTCGGTGATCTCACCCGCGGGGGCCGCCGCACTCGGGAACTTCTCCTCGGCGCGCAGCCGTGCGCTGAGGCTGTAGACCGCCGACGCGCCGAAGCCGAGCGCGGTGGCGACGTGGTGGGACGAGGCCAGCTGGCCGCTCTCCGCGACTAGCGAGACGCGCAGTCGCAGCCCGGCCTCGATGAGGCGCTGGTTCGCCGCGGCGACGGCGAGGATGACGGGCAGGGGCGCGCGCGTCGACGAGACCGCCCGGTCGGTGAGGAGCGCGATGCCGCCCTGTTCGGTGGCGAACCGTTCGACGTCGTCGCAGAGCCGTGCGAGCGCCGACCGGAGCGCGTCGGCGTTCGCGGTCTCGTCCCCGGCCACCGGCTCGTAGAGCATCGCGAACCGCTCCAGCGGCACGATCCGCTGGTCCCGCAGCCGCACCATGTCGAGGTGCCCGAGCACGGGCGAGGACACGACCAGCTGCCGGCCGCCGGCGCTCCCGCCCCCGTCGGGCTTGGGGCCGAGCGCGACCCGCATGCTCATGCCGTCGGCCTCGCGGATGCTGTCCAGCGGTGGGTTCGTCACCTGGGCGAAGCGCTGCGAGAAGTACTTCGCCATGCCGCCCTCGGTGTCGCTGAGCGCGTTGATGGCGTTGCCGTACCCCATCGCCGAGATCCGCTCCGACCCGTCGGCGAGCATCGGGTCGAGCATGAACCGGAAGCTCTCCTGATTCAGCGAGTACGCCACGTACCGGCCTGCGAGGGTCAGATCACCGTCGTAGCCGAGCGTCGTCGTGCCGCGGTAGTAGTCCGGGGCAGGCAGGTCGTCGAGGTTCTCCCGTGCCGAGGCGAGCAGTTGCGAGTACGGGCGACGCGCGGCGAGGGCGTCGAGCACCTCGCGGGTGCGCATCCGGCGTCCGGTGCGGTGGTCGACGACGAGCATGCCGCCGGCCTCGATGCGGCCCCGGTGCACGACCTCGTCGTCGGGGAAGGCGACCTGGCCGGCCTCCGACGCCACCATGAGGTACTCGGCGGTCTCGACGGTACGCAGTGGACGGAGCCCGAGCCGGTCCAGCCGGGCGCCGATGACGTCCCCGTCGCTGAAGATCACGGCCGCCGGACCGTCGTTCTTCTCCTCGTACAGCGAGAAGTACTCCAGCATGTCCCGGACGGCGACGGGCAGGCCGCGGTCGTTCTCCCAGGCGGGCGGCATGAGCGACACGACCGACTCGACGATGTCCAGGCCGTCGTCGAACACCCGGCTCTGGAGGGTCTGGTCGAGCCGGCTGGAGTCGGACTGCCCCGGCGGCCGCACGATGCTCCGGGTGCGGGCACGGGCGAGGGCCTCGTCGCTCAGCCGGTTCTTGCGGTCGGTGTTCAGCTCGCCGTTGTGCGCCATGAGGCGGAACGGCTGGGCCATCGTCGGGTGCGGCTCGGTGTTCGTGGAGAACCGGGTGTGGAAGTACAGCGACCGGACGGAGTGCCGTGGATCGAGCAGGTCGCGGAAGTACCCGATCACCTCTCCTGAGTTGAGCCGGCCCTTGAGCACTTGCGTTCGCGCGCTGAGCGACAGCGGGTACAGCCCGGCGTACGTGTCGGTCTCGGCGTAGGCGACGGCCTCGATCGCAAGCAGGGCGCGGTTCGCCGCCGCGTCGACGTCGGCACGCTCCCAGGCGTCGGGTGCGCGGAACACCCACTGCACGATGGGCAGTTGGTACGACTCGGCCGCGGGCCGGGCGACGGTGTGGTCCACCGGGACGTCGCGGACCAGGAGGACTTCGAAGCCCTGCGCGGCAATGCTGCGGCCGACGAGGTCCACCGCGCCGCCCCGACGCTCGGCCGCGGTCGGCACGAAGCAGTTGGCGACGCCGAAGCGCCCGGCGCGCAGTTCCTCGCCGGTGATCGCGCTGAAGAACTCGACCGACAGGTCGACGCTCACGCCCGCGCCGTCGCCGACGCCCTCGGCGGAGGTGCCGCCGCGGTGCGGGATGGCGCAGAGCGCTTCGTCGCCCTTGCGGATGACTTCATGGCTCGGCGTGCCGTCGAGGCGGGTGAGGAAGCCGACGCCGCAGGCGCTGTGGTCGCGGGCAGGGTCGTACAGACCGAAGGTGCTGTGATTCAAGTGCGGTCCTGTGAGCAGCGAGTTCCGGCTGGGGGTACCTCCCAGGCCCTTGAGGCACTACGGGAGGACGGCCAGGCTGCGTCGGTGAAGCGCTCGCCGCGGGCGGACCGGTGTGACGGCCGGGGCCCCGAGTGGTGCGACTTAGTACGGTAAGCCTTACCTAAGTAACTGGCAAGTGTGTGCTCTGCACCCATGCGCGCCCGCGACGGCGGCACCATGCCCGGCGAGAGGGAGCGCTCCGTCCCTCCCGCCGGGCCGTCGGCGTCAGCCGTCCTGGCCGCTGGGCCCGACCGGGCGTTTCACGCCTTGTGCTGCATGGAGCTCCGTGCCGGGTTGCCCTGTTCGGCGGCCTTGGGGTCCTTCTCGTCGGCCTTCGCCCGTACTCCGTCGGCGATGCGCTTGCCGATGGTCTCGTCGATGTTCGACCAGTAGGCGAAGGCGCGCTCGAGGACGGGCTCGCTCACTCCGTTGAGGAGATGTCCGACGACGTTGTCGACCAGACGATCGCGGGCGGCGTCGTCCAGGACCTCGCGCACCAGGGTGCCGGGCTGCCCCCAGTCGTCGTCCTCGGGGTGGGAGACGTAGGCGGCCCGGGTGATCTCGCCGTCGGCCGTCCAGCTGGGCGGGGATCCGTAACGCTCGGTGTCCGCCGCGGGGCCGCCCTTGGAGTTCGGGGCGTACACCGGGTCGGTCGTGTTCCGGTAGGCCATCGCCCCGTCCTTGGAGTAGGTGTGGACGTCGACGACCGGGGCGTTCACCGGAAGCTGCTGGTAGTTGCCGCCGATGCGATGGCGGTGGGCGTCCGCGTAGGAGAACAGCCGGGCCAGCAGCATGCGGTCCGGGCTCGGACCGATGCCGGGGACGAAGTTGTTGGGCTGGAACGCCGCCTGTTCGATCTGAGCGTGGTTGTCGGTGGGGTTGCGGTCGAGCGTCATACGGCCGACCGGAATGAGCGGGTAGTCCCCGTGCGGCCACACCTTGGTGAGGTCGAACGGGTTGAAGCGGTAGCCCGCGGCCTCCTCGTACGGCATCACCTGCACGTACAGGGTCCAGCTGGGGTGGTCACCGTCCCGGATGTGCTCGAAGAGATCCCGGGTGTGGTAGTCCGTGTCGGCCGCGGCCATCTGGTCGCCCTCGTGCTGGGTGAAGAACTCGACGCCCTGGTCGGTCTTGAAGGTGTACTTCACCCAGAACCGCTCGCCGGCGGCGTTGATCCACATGTAGGTGTGGGAGGTGTAGCCGTTCATGTGGCGCCAGGTCCGCGGGATGCCGCGGTCTCCCATCAGCCACGTGACCTGGTGGGCGGACTCCGGGGAGAGGGTCCAGAAGTCCCACTGCATGTCGTGGTCGCGCAGGTTGTTGTCCGCGCGGCGCTTCTGGGACCGGATGAAGTGCTGGAACTTCATCGGATCCTTCACGAAGAAGACCGGCGTGTTGTTGCCGACCATGTCGTAGTTGCCCTCGCTGGTGTAGAACTTCACCGCGAAACCCCGCGGGTCACGCCAGGTGTCCGGGCTGCCGCGCTCGCCGGCGACGGTCGAGAAGCGGATGACCAGGTCGGTGCGCGTACCGGGCTGGAACAGGGCGGCCTTCGTGTACGCACTGACATCGTGTGTCACCTCGAAGTGACCGAAGGCGCCGCTTCCCTTGGCATGCGGCTGCCGCTCGGGAATCCGCTCTCGGTTGAACTGCGCCATCTGCTCGATCAGATACGCGTCCTGCAGCAGGATCGGTCCCCCGGGGCCCACGGTGAGCGAGTGCTCGTCACTCTCCACCGGTGCGCCGGAATCGGAGGTGGTGGCGGGTCGGATCTCCGTCATGAGTCGTCCCTTTCCTGGTGTGTCGACGGCCAGGTCGCGACTCCGGTGCGGACGCGGCATAGACGATCCCAGCCGACACTTTTTCCCCTATGGCGCGTGACCCGGAGCAGGCGGGATAAACGCCCTGGCCTCGACCCACCGGCATCGTGAGCGCAAGTGAGGAGCACGTGGGAAAATGTGCCCGCCGCGACTCAGCCGACCTCATGCGCACCCGTGAAGGTCCTGCGCTCAGCGCGCGATACTCGGGTCCCGATCCATCCCCACCTGGCATTATGAGGAGCGGACGGAGATCCACCCGTTCTGTGTCGCAGTGGGGGCTAGAGGCAGTGCCACAACGGAATTCAGCGGACGATCACTTGCGCGCCCTTCACCAGCAGGGATGGGAGGCCGCGTGTTCTCTCCACCGCCACCTGAGCAGCGGAGGGGAGTTGGCCCCGATCGCCACTCCAGGTGTGCTGCTCGAACAGGGTGAGATCGCATACGGCGACGTAGGGGCGGACTACTCGCGCTTCTACGGCACGAACGTGACCTACAACCAGCGCTCGGGCTTCTACTTCGGGTCGCCGATGTTCGTCGCCGCCGGGCTGGTCGGAGACGCGCTCGTCAACAACAGCGCCCGCAACCGGGCGCAGGCGATGGCTCAGGCGCAATGGCGGGACTTCTCCTCCTGCCGCGCGATACTCACCGACCGTCGCATGCTGCTGCACGTCGCGGCCGAGAACCGCTGGGTGACGGTTCGGCACCACGAGATCATCAGTTTTCTTCCCGTGCTCGACCAATGGGCACTGTTCACCGACTACCAGCAGTGGGAGCCGATGCGGCTGGCCGGGCCGACCGTGCCGTGGTTGACCGCCGCGACGATCTCCGTGCTCAACCGGGGCCGCTCCGAGTACCAGCAGCTGCCCCCACTGCCGCTTCCGGACTGATCTGCTAATCCCTGCCGGTCACTTGCTGCGGCGCAGCGTTCCGGTGTCCTCCACGCTCGTCACCTGGTAGCCCAGACCGCCGTCGCCCGAGGGGGTCAGAATGAGATCGACCTCGTCGACGCAGTTCAACGGGTCGCTTTCCTTGGTGATCTCCTCTCGGACCTGGACCGAATGCCCCGTGTCCATGGTGAGGACCCACCGGCCGCTGCACGCCAGCGACGGGTACTCGACGGTGGCCACCTGGTCGCCGATCTCTCCGCCCTTGTAGTTCACCTGGATCGAGTAGAGGCTGCCGTCCGACTCGCGGATGTTCCCGGTCCACTTGCCCTTGTAGTCGGCGGGGGACGCCTTCGAGGAAGCACTCTCGGACGCCTCGGAGTCGGCCCGGTCCCCTTTCCCTCCGAGACCGGGAACCACCACGGCCAGAACGATGGCGAGTACGACGATGGCGGCAAAAGTGAGCAGCACGGGGCCGACCCGGCTCGTGCTGCGGCCGCCGGGCTGGAAGCCGCCCGGTACCGGCGGCATCGGCGGTGTGGTCACCGTTGTCCGCGGTGTCGGCATCGGCGGCATGGGTGTCGGCGTCGGCGTCGGCGTGGGTACGGGGGGCATCGGTACCGGCGTCGGAGTGCCCGGCGGCGGAGGCGGGACGCGCCCGCCCAGCATGGTCGGCAGGGCGTGCACGTCGTCCCCGACACGACCGGCCGGGTTGTCGACCTGGGTAGGCGGCGGCGCCTCCTCGAGGTCGAGGAGGGTGGCGGCGTGCCGGCCGAGCTCCGCTGTCAGGGCGCCCGGAAGCCACGTGTCCGCGGTGGCGTCCGTCGTGGCCGCGGTTGCCGTCGCCACGATCTCCGGCAGCTGAATCCGCTGCTCGGGCTGCTTGGCGAGGCACCGCCGCACGAACTCGGCCAGCGGCTCGGACATCCCCTCCAGGTCCGGTTCGTCCTCGGTCACCCGCAGCATGACCGCGTGAGCGCCGCTGTCAGGCGCGCCGAACGCCTGTCGGCCCGTGGCGGCGAACACCAGCACCAGGCCGAGGCTGAACACGTCGCTCAGCCCGGTGACCTCGCTGCCCAGGATCTGCTCGGGCGACATGTACCCCGGAGAGCCGACCATCGCACCGGTGCGGGTCAGCACACTGGCCTCCGCCGCGCGGGCGACACCGAAGTCGATCACCCGGGGACCGTTGACCGTCAGCATGACGTTCGACGGCTTGAGGTCCCGGTGCACCAGCCCGCAGCCGTGGATGCTCTGCAGCGCACGCGCCAGACCGGCGGCCAGGTGCCACACCGACTCCTCCGGCAGCGGCCCGCCGATCCCGGTCACCGCATCGTGCAGTGTGGGACCGGCCACGTAGCCGGTGGCGACCCAGGGCGTCTCCGCCTCGGTGTCGGCGTCCAGGACGGGGGCCGTCCACTCCCCGCCCACCTGTCGCGCCGCGGCCACCTCCGCACGGAACCGGCGGCGGAACTCGGCGTCGTACGCCAACTGCGCATGGACGAGCTTCACGGCGACCGTGCGCCCCCGCTGCGAGCGCCCGAGGAACACCTGCCCCATGCCCCCGGCCCCGAGCCGTCGGAGCAACCGGTAGTCCCCGACCTGCGTGGGATCGCCGGGCCGCAAGTTCTCCATGATCGTTCGTCCCCCTGATCGGCTGAGCGTGGCACTACAGCCCGACGCCCATTACAACATCACCGGTTGCGCCTGTGGGCGTCACAGGTGGATCACGCCGGGAGCGGACGAGATCTGCCCAGGTGTGGGGAATTGGCGGCGTCCGGTCACTCCACCGCGGTGGGCCGGCGGGACGCCGCCATCGCCTCGTCCACGTCCGTCAGCGGGCGCAGCCGGTACGTGTAGGAGTAGTCGCGGCTCGGGAACAGCTTGTACCGGTCGTGGGTGTGCGCGCCCCAGCTGTTGTCGCCGCCCAGGCCCATCTGGCGGTGGTTGACGCGCAGGACCACCTCGTCGCGCGGGGTGAGCTGGTAGTCGTGGCGGACGCCGGACGACAGGTCCTCCGGGGTGAAGTGGGAGGCGTTGACCTCCAGCAGGGGTTCGCCGGAGACGAGGAGGCCGGTACCCCTGGCGTCGGTCAGGGCGATCCAGCGGACGTCGGTCTTGTTGCCGTTCTCCTGGGGGCGGATGTACGGCGTCCACTGCTCGGAGACGGTTGCGGAGTACACGCCCACATCGGTGGCGTCGCGGCGGTCGACGTAGTTCTCCTCGGGCCCGCGGCCGTAGTAGCGCAGCCGCTCGAAACGTCCGGGCAGGCACAACAGCGCGCCGACCTCCGGGATGTAGGGCAAGGACGCGGCGCCCGGGTGCAGGGTGGTGTCGACCCTGATCTCGCCGTTGCCGAACACCGTGTAGGTCATGGTGTACGTCGACTCGACGGAAGTCGGCAGCGTGCCGCTGACCTTGATCTCCACCGCCTTGTCGCGCAGGGCGCGCACCGCCACGTCCGTCACCTTGCGGTTGGTGCCCGCGTCGCGCCAGGTCTGGTTGCGGGTGTGCTGGCCGTTGCCGCGGTCGTTCTCGGTGGGCGCCCGCCAGAAGTTCGGTACTGGCCCGGAGGTGAGCAGCCGGATGCCCCGGGACTCGTAGGAGGTGATGACGCCGGTGCCCTTGTCGACGGTGACCGAGAAGTTCTTGCCCTTGACGGTGACGGCCTTGCCGCCGTCCTCGTGGCGCAGGGACGGCACGTTCGACAGGGGGACGGGCGTGACGGCCGGGGTGCCTGCGTCGAGGGCGAGTTGCTGCTTGGCCACCTCGAAGCCGGCCTTCGCCCACGGCGTGGATTCCTTGGTGGTGAAGGAGAGCTGGAGGAAGTACTCGGTGCCCGGGGCCGGGTCGTCCGGCAGCTTCACCGGCACCGTGATGTCCTTGCTGCCGAGCGGCGGGACGTCCAGCTGGGCGCGGCTCAGCCTGCCGCGCCGCGCCACCTCACCGTCGGCGAGCAGCTCCCAACGGCCGTCGAACTCACGGAGGTCGGTGAACAGGTACTCGTTGGTGAGGGTGATGGCCGCGCCGGGGGTCAGTGCGTCACCGGACGCCGGTGCCGCGTTGACCGCCTGGTAGATCTGCTTGATCTCGGCCGCCTTGGCGGTGTGGCGGCGGTCGGCGGTGACGATGCCGTCGGCGTTGGAGGTGCCGTCGTTGGGGTTGTCGCCCCAGTCGCCGCCGTACGGGAAGAAGGTCTTCGCGCGGGGCCGCTTCTCGGTGAGGCCGACGGTGGCCGCGTCGAACCAGAACCGTACGCCCTCGTCAGCGGGGCGGCGGCTGTCGGAGCCGAGTTCGGCGGCGCTCAGCGCACGGGCGTACACGCGGGCCCGGCGGATCGTGCCGCTGAACTCCCGGGTGGGGTTGTCGACGTCGGTGGCGAGGGCAAGGGGTGCGGTGTTGGTGGCGGGCCTGCGCGTGGTGGTGCGGGTGGACTTCACCTCGCCGTCGACGTGGAGGGTCAGCGTGCCCGTGTCCGCGTCGAAGACTCCGGCGATGTGGTGCTCGCGGCCGGTCCAGTCGGCCGGGAGGGTCCAGTTGACGGTGATCCACTGGCCGCCGCCGTGGATGAAGAACTCCAGGGTGTCGTCCGACTGCTTCAGGGCGTACTGGGTGTCGCCCTTGGCGATGATCGGCTGGTGGTAGCCGGTGTGGTGCGGGGTGACCCAGGCTTCCAGGGTGAGCGATCCGGTGAGGTCGAGGCGCTCGTCGCGGGGGAAGACGGTGGCGCCCGAGACGCCCTCGGCGCGGTCGAAGGTGCCGCTCGCGGTGAGGATCTCGCCGCGCAGGGCGCCCGGCCCGGCCTCGGTGAGGAACTTGCGGGTCGGCACGGGCCAGTTCAGTGACTGGTCGACGAAGTCCCAGATCCAGCCGCCCTGGAGGACGTCGTAGCGGCGGACGATGTCCCAGTACTCCTTGAAGTTGCCGTTCGAGTTCCCCATCGCGTGCGCGTACTCGATCATGACGTACGGCCGGGTGTCGGCGGTGTCCTTCGCGCGCTGTTCGACGCGGGACGGGCTGTCGTACATCTCCGAGCGGATGTCGCTGATCGTCGGCCGGTCGTCGCCCTCGTACTGGATCACGCGCGTCGGGTCGTAGGACTTGATCCAGTCGTGCATGGCGACGAAGGTGCTGCCGCCGCCGGCCTCGTTGCCGAGCGACCAGATGACGACCGAGGGGTGGTTCTTGTCGCGGTGGACCATGCTCTGGGCGCGCGCCACGCACGCCTTGGTCCAGTCGGCGTGGTTGCCGGGGTACTCGTCGCGGATGCCGTGGGTCTCGAGGTTGGTCTCGTCGACCAGGTAGAGGCCGTACTCGTCCGCGAGTTCGTACCACAGCGGATTGTTGGGGTAGTGCGAGGTGCGGACGGAGTTCATGTTCATCCGCTTGATGATCTCGATGTCCTCGACCATGTGCGCGCGGGTGAGTGCCATGCCGCTGTCGGGATGCATCTCGTGCCGGTTCGCGCCGCGGAAGGACACCGGCTTGCCGTTGATCCGCATCAGGCCGTCCTTGAGCGCGAACTCGCGCAGACCGACGCGGTGCGAGAGGGTCTCGATCACCTTCCCGGCCGGGTCGCGCAGCTGCAGTACGGCGGTGTAGAGGTTCGGGTGCTCGGCGGACCACAGCTTCGGCTCGGGCACGGCTCTGCTCGCCCGGACGGTCACGTCCTCACCGGCAGGGGCGGACGCGAGGTCGACCGCCTGCTGGAGTGGCCTGGACCAGACGGCGTGACCGCGGGCGTCGTACAGCTGCGTCTCGACGGAGTAGCCGCCCTCGGCCGTCCCGCCGTACGAGCGCACATGGGCGGTGACGGACAGCTCGGCGGCGCTGTAGTCGTCGCTGAGCGGGGTGTCCAGCTTGAAGTCGCGCAGCCGGACTTCGGGCGTGGAGTAGAGGTGGACCGAGCGGAAGATGCCGCTCAGCCGGATCATGTCCTGGTCCTCCAGCCAGTCGCCGTCGGAGAAGCGGTACACCTCGACGGCGATCTGGTTGGTGCCGGGCTTGAGGTGCGGGGTGATGTCGTACTCGGCCGGGGTGAACGAGTCCTCGGCGTACCCCACCAACTCCCCGTTGATCCACACGTAGTGCGCGGACTTGACGCCCTCGAAGTGCAGGAAGATGCGCCGCCCCGACCAGCCGCGCGGCACGGTGAAGGTACGGCGGTACTGCCCCACCGGGTTGAAGCGGGTCGGAGCGGCCGGGGGCTGCGCCTCCTCGCCGAGGCCGTTCGGACCCCACCAGGGGTAGGTGATGTTGACGAAGATCGGGCGGTCGTGGCCGTGCATCTGCCAGACGGAGGGGACCGGAATGGTGTCCCAGTCGCTGTCGTCGACGTCGGTGCGGTGGAAGTCGGCGTCCCGGTCGTCGGGGCGGTCGGCGTAGGCGAACTTCCACTTGCCGTCGAGGCTCAGCCGGTACGGCGAGCGGGTGCGGTCGGCGTCCAGCGCCTGCCTGACGTCCGCGTACGGCATGAGGGTGGTGTGCGGCGGCTGGGTGCCGATCCGGAAGACGTCGATGTGGCCGTTCCACTCCGGGGTGTCGGCCACCGCTCCGGCTCCGTCGGCCGCGTGCACCGCGGCGGACGATCCGGAGACGGCGAGCGCACCGAGCAGGGCGGCTCCTCCCTCCAGCAGACGGCGGCGGCTGACCGGCACGCCCGGCGCGCGGGACGGGCCGGTGGGGGGCACGGGGGTGAGCGGCATCGACGGTGGCCTTCCTCGGGACGACAGTGCGGCGCTGCGCGGCTTGAGGGAGCGTCAGATCATGTGCGGTGCTGTTGGGAAACCCAACGCACACTAGGTTGTGAACACAGTGGAAGCAATGATGCTGTCGAGGTTTGTGTGTTCCTGATGGGTACGGCCATCGACCTTGGCCGAATCCAGCTGCTCGAACTGTGTCCGGTACAGCTCGGCGTAGCGCCCGCCGGCCGCCAGCAACTCGTCGTGCGTGCCGCGTTCGACGATCCGGCCGGCCTCGACCACCAGGATCAGGTCCGCCGCCCGCACGGTGGACAGCCGGTGGGCGATCACGACCGCGGTCCTGCCCTCCAGCGCCTCGGTGAGCGCCTCCTGGACGGCGGCCTCGGAGGTGTTGTCGAGGTGGGCGGTGGCCTCGTCGAGGATGACGACGCGCTGGCGGGCCAGCAGCAGCCGGGCGATGGTCATCCGCTGGCGTTCACCGCCGGAGAGCCGGTAGCCGCGCTCGCCGACCACCGTGTCGAGGCCGTCGGGCAGGGACCGTACGAGATCGTCGAGGCGGGAGCGGCGCAGCGCGTCCCACAGTTCGGCGTCGGTGGCGGTGGGGCGGGCCAGCAGCAGGTTGGCGCGCACGGAGTCGTGGAAGAGGTGGCCGTCCTGGGTGACCATGCCGAGGGTGGCGCGCAGGGACTCGGCGCTCAGGTCGCGGACATCGGTGCCGGCCACGCGTACGGCGCCCCCGTCGACGTCGTAGAGCCGCGGGAGGAGTTGGGCGACGGTCGACTTGCCCGCGCCGGACGAGCCGACGAGGGCGACCGTCTGGCCGGGTTCGGCGCGGAAGGAGATGCCGTGCAGCACCTCGGCGCCGCCGCGCGTGTCGAGGGTCGCGACCTCCTCCAGGGAGGCGAGGGAGACCTTGTCTGCGGAGGGGTAGCCGAAGCGGACGTTGTCGAACTCCACCGACACCGGGCCGTCGGGGACCTCGCTCGCGTCCGGCTTCTCCTCGATCAGCGGCTTCAGGTCGAGCACCTCGAAGACGCGCTCGAAACTGACCAGGGCGCTCATGACCTCGACGCGGGCGCCGGCGAGCGCGGTGAGGGGCGCGTACATACGGGTCAGCAGCAACGCCAGTGAGACGACGGCGCCCGGCTCCAGGGTGCCGCGCAGGGCGAACCAGCCGCCGAGGCCGTAGACCAGGGCGAGGGCGAGCGCGGACACCAGGGTGAGCGCGGTGATGAAGACCGACTGGGCGGTGGCCGTCCGCACACCGATGTCGGCCACCCTGCGGGCCCTGGCCGTGAACTCCTCCGACTCCTCCCCGGGGCGCCCGAAGAGCTTGATCAGCGTGGCGCCGGGCGCCGAGAAGCGCTCGGTCATGCGGGTGCCCATCGAGGCGTTGAGCGCGGCGGCCTCCCGCTGCATGCGGGCCATGCGGTGGCCCATACGGCGGGCCGGGATCACGAACACCGGGAGCAGGACGAGGGCGAGCAGGGTGATCTGCCAGGACAGGGTGAGCATGACGGCGAGGGTGAGCAGCAGGGTGACGAGGTTGCTGACCACGCCGGACAGCGTGTTGCTGAAGGCGCGCTGGGCGCCGATGACGTCGTTGTTGAGACGGGAGACCAGCGCTCCCGTACGAGTGCGTGTGAAGAACGCGACCGGCATGCGCTGCACATGATCGAACACAGCCGTGCGCAGATCGAGGATGAGTCCCTCGCCGAGCGTCGCCGACAGACGTCTGGCGATGACCCCGAGCACCGCCTCCGCGACCGCGATCAGGGCGATCAACAGGGCCAGGCGGACGACGGTGCCCTCGTCGCCGCCCGTCACGATCGCGTCGACGACGCGTCCGGCGAGTACGGGGGTCGCGACGGCGAGCAGCGCGGTCATCACCCCGAGCACGACGAAGAACGCGATCCGGCGGCGGTGCGGGCGGGCGAAGGCGGCGATGCGGCGCAGCGTGGCGCGGGCGAAGGGGCGGCGCTCCTGCTCGGCGTTCATGACGCTGTGCAGCTGGGTCCAGGCTGTGGTCTCCATGCTCATGCGAGAGAACGTAGAACCTCAAGCATTGTTGAGGTCAACATCGGATCGGCCGAAGCCGATATCGACGGGTTCGCCGAGATCGGTGTCCGTCCGCAGCCGGTCCGTAAGGCGCCGTCCCCGCTCCCGCTACCCGCCGTTGTCGCAGCGTGGAGAACCTCTCCGAATGTGACAGCCGTACGACTTCCCGCGGGACGCCTGCTCAGACGTCTCCCGATCCGCCGGATACTGGTCCTGCTTCCGCTCGCCCTCGTCATCGTGGTCGCGGTGCAGCATCGCTCCGTGCTCGCCGAGGGCATCGGTCATCTGGCGACGGCCAAGTGGCCGTGGCTGCTCGCAGCGGCCTGCGCCACCTGCCTGACCTGGGTCGCGGCGGCCGTCACCCGGCAGGGCGCCGTGATAGACCGGCTGCCCAGACTGCGGCTGCTCGTCACGCAGTTCGCGGCGGGCTCCGCCAACCACCTGCTGCCCACCGGGCTGGGCGCGAGCGCGGTCAACCTGCGCTTCATGACGGTGTGCGGGCTGCCGCTCGCCCGCTCCTCGGCCGCGCTGGCGCTGTATCTGCTCGCGGAGAGCGTGGCCCGTGTCGGTCTGCTGGCCGCGCTGCTGATCGCCTTCCCGCACGCGCTGCAACTCGGGCCGCTGCTGCCGGAGGGGGCGTGGGGCCCGCTGCTGCTGGTCATCGGCGCGGCGGCGATCGTGGTCGTGGCCGTCTTCGCAGTCGTACGCCGACTGCGTACCGCCGTTCTCTCCTTCCTGCGCACCGCGCTGGACGAAGCGCGCTCGGTGCACACCCGTCCGTCCCGGGCACTGGCGTTGTGGGGCGGTTCGCTGGCCTTCCCCATGTTGCAGGCGGCCGGGCTGGTCCTGGTCGGGCTCGCCCTGGGGCTCGACGTGCCGCCGGCCCACATGGCGCTCGCCTATCTGGCGGCGACCGTCGCCGTCGCCCTGGTGCCGACGCCCGGCGGGCTCGGCTCGGTCGAGGCGGCGCTGATCGTGGCGCTGGTGGCGGCGGGCGGCCCGGTGGCGGTGGCGACGGCGGTCGTGCTGGCGTACCGGATCATCACGGTGTGGCTGCCGCTGCTGCCTGGGGCGTTGACCCTGGGGGCGCTCGTGCGCTTCAAGGTCATCTGAACGAGGACACCTGATCCAGGTCATGCGACCCGGCGGTACCGGTGGAAGGTCATGTGACCAGTCAGTAACGTACGGGGTCCGACCCACGGAAAGGACCCCCGCCATGCCGGTCCGCGTCGAGCGCCAAGGGCACGTCACCACCGTCGTCCTCTCCCGACCGGAGGTCCGCAACGCGGTCGACGGACCCACGGCCGCCGATCTCGCCGACGCCTTCCGGGAGTTCGACGCCGACGACGAGGCGCGGGTGGCGGTGCTGTGGGGCGAGGGTGGCACGTTCTGCGCGGGCGCCGACCTGAAGGCGCTCGGCGGCGGACGGGGCAACGCGGTCACGGAGGACGGTGACGGCCCGATGGGGCCGACCCGGCTGCGGCTGTCCAAGCCGGTGATCGCCGCGGTCGCCGGGCACGCCGTGGCGGGCGGCCTCGAGCTGGCGTTGTGGTGCGATCTGCGGGTCGCCGAGGAGGACGCCGTCTTCGGGGTGTTCTGCCGCCGCTGGGGTGTGCCGCTGATCGACGGCGGCACGGTACGGCTGCCCCGGCTGATCGGCACGAGCCGCGCCATGGACATGATTCTGACCGGACGTCCGGTGCCGGCGAACGAGGCGCACGAGATCGGGCTCGCCAACCGTGTCGTGCCGAGCGGACGTGCCCGCGCCGAGGCCGAGGAACTGGCCGCCACGATCGCGCGGTTCCCGCAGGCGTGCCTGCGCGCCGACCGCGCCTCCGTGCTCGACCAGGAGGGGCTGGCCGAGCCGGCCGCGCTGCGCACCGAACTCCGGCACGGCATGGGCGTGTTGACGGAGAGCCTGGAGGGCGCTGCCCGCTTCTCCTCCGGTGCGGGGCGGCACGGATCGTTCTCGGACATGTGACGCGGTTCACCGCTGGGGCATCCCCTACGCCATCCCGTGCCCTGTCGCTGCGGGAGCGTGCGCGGCGTGGAGCGCCCCCCGAGCGGCGCTCGCGCATCAAGCCCGCCTCCGGAGGCGGGCGTTCCGCCCTCGGGGGGCCGGAAGTTCAGGGGAGAATGCCCGAAAGCGGCTGATGAGGCCGTCCGGCCGACGTTCCTGGTGCGAACACGTGTACCCGATACGGCAGGATGAGCCCTCGTGCCGGTCTCGGGGGACGGGGTGGTCGGCGCGACGGCACATCGCGGAATCGAGCAGGTGACAACGTGACGAGACTTCACATCCGGCCGTCGGCGAAGGGGTTCGCCGCAGCTTTTCTCCCCGGGGGTGACCGGTGACGCGAGCGCTCACAGTGGACGACCTGGTGTTCGCCGGGATCGCGCTGGCGGCGGGGTTGCTCGCGGCCTTCCTGCTGCGGATGCTGCTGCGCTGGCTGGGCAAGCACGCCGACCGCACCCGCTGGAGCGGCGACGACCTCATCGTGGACACGCTGCGCAGCGTGGTGCCGTGGGCGGCGTTCCTCGGCGGCGCGGCCTCCGCCGGCGCCGCGCTGCCGCTGACGAAGACGGTCCAGCACAACGTCAACCAGATCCTGACGGTGCTGCTCATCTTCGTCGTGACGCTGTCGGTGGCCCGGGGGATCGCCGGGCTGATGCGGACGGTCACCCAGTCCCGCCCCGGCGTCGCCGGCTCGGCCACGATCTTCGTCAACATCACCCGGGTCCTGATTCTTGCCATCGGCTTCCTGGTGGTGCTGCAGACCCTGGGCATCTCCATAGCGCCCCTGCTCACCGCCCTGGGCGTCGGTGGTCTGGCGGTCGCGCTGGCCCTGCAGGACACGCTGGCCAACCTCTTCGCGGGCATCCACATCCTCGCCTCCAAGACCGTCCAGCCCGGCGACTACATCCGGCTGAGCAGCGGCGAGGAGGGCTACGTCGAGGACATCAACTGGCGCCAGACGACGGTGCGCGCCCTCTCCAACAACCTGATCGTGATCCCCAACGGGGAGCTCGCCAAGACGAACATGACCAACTTCATGCGTCCCGAGCAGGAGTTGACGATCCTGCTGCAGGTCGGCGTCGCCTACGACAGTGACCTGGACCATGTCGAGCGGGTGACGAACGAGGTCATCGCCGAGGTGATGTCCGAGGTCGAGGGCGCGCTCCCGGACCACGAGCCGATCATCCGCTTCCACACCTTCGGCGACTCCCGGATCGGCTTCACGGTCATCCTGGGCGTCGGCGAGTTCAGCGACCAGTACCGGATCAAGCACGAGTTCATCAAGCGCCTGCACAAGCGCTACCGCGCGGAGGGCATCCGCATTCCGGCGCCCACCCGGACGGTGGCGATCCAGCAGGGGACCGTGTCGATACCGCCGCAGTCGATACCGCATCCGCGGCTCCCCGGAGAGGCGGACGAGGTGACCCCCGTCCGCCTCGACTGACCTGCCCGCATGTGCCTAGAGGGTGGCCGAGTTGTCGTGGGACCGGCTGCGCCCCCGGCTGTGCGGCGCGGCGAGGGCCGGGTTCACCGGGGTGACCGTCCAGTCCGGGTGCCCCGGCATCCGCGGCGTCTTCGTGCCGTACAGCCAGTCCCGCAGGAATCCGGTCAGATCCTGGCCGGAGGCCTCGGAGGCCACGGCGATGAAGTCCTCCGTCGAGGCCGAGGAGTTGCGGTACCGGGCGAGGAAGGCGCGCTCGAGGTCGTTGAAGGCCTGCTCGCCGACGAGGTTGCGCAGCGCGTACAGGACCAGGACGCCGCCCAGGTAGCGCTGGCTGTCGAAGAGGTTCACCGCGTTCGGCGCCGCGACCGGCCCCGAGTCGTGGCGCCACTGGTCGCCGCGCGCGTAGGTGTTCTTCATGCGCGCTTCCATGGAGGTGAGGCCGAGCGAGTCGGGCCAGCCGCGCTCGTAGCGGTAGAGCAGCCCGTAGAAGTCGGCGTGGCCCTCGTTGATCCACAGGTCGGCCCAGGTGGCGGGGCTGACGCTGTTGCCGAAGTAGGAGTGGACCAGCTCGTGCATCATGTGCGAGCCGATCTTCGACTCCTCCTGGAGCAGGTAGTTCGGCTTGTAGATGGTGAGGGTCTGGGTCTCCAGGCCCGTGAAGTCGAAGGCGTTCGGGTCGTCGGAGTTGCAGGGCAGCAGTCCGTACGTCTCGAACGGGTACGCCCCGAGCCGCGCCTCCAGCCATGCCACGATCCCCGGAGTGAGCGCGAGCGCCGGCTCCAGCGCCTCGGCCCGTGCGGTCGGGACGACGTCCCGCAGCGGGAGGCCGTGCGGGCCCTGCCGCTGCTTCACCACGTAGTCGCCGACCGTTATCTGGACCAGCTCCGTGGCCATGGGCTCGCGGGAGCGGTACGTGTAGGCCGTACGGTCGCCGCCCAGGCGCTGGGTGCGCACGAGCAGGCCGGTCGCCACGCCACTCAGTCCGTTCGGGACGACGAGGCGGAAGGAGAAGTCGGCCTTGTCGGACGGGTGGTCGTTGCAGGGAAAGACGGTGTGGGCCAAGTTCGGCTGGCAGCACACGGCGAACCCGTCCAGCGTGTCGACCCAGCCGGTGTGCGGCTGCGGGATACGGCGTGGGTCCGCCGAGTACTCGACGCAGACGGTGACCCGGCACTTGGCCGGCAGGGTCCGGGCGGGCGTGATGCGCAGCTTCTCGTCGACCTGCTCGAAGGTCGCCTTGCGGCCGTCGACGCGCACGGAGCGGATGTCGAGGCCGAGGGCGTCGAGGGAGAAGCGGCTCAAGGCCTGGGTGGTACGGATCTTCAGGGTCGCGGTGGCGTCGACCAGGCGGGTCGTGGCGTCGTAGGAGAAGTCGAGGTCGTAGGCGGCGACGCGGTAGCCGTCGTTGCCGAGGGCCGGGTAGACGGGGTCACCGAGGGTCTCGGGGCCCGGCGTGCCGGAGGTCTTGGCGGCCGACGTCCCCGTCAGTGTCGGCGTCGCGTGGGCGGAGGGGGCGGCGGTCAGGGCCGCTGCCGTGCCGATCAGGGCGGCCGCGGGGGCCGTCACTCTGCTGCGATATCTCATGGTCCGCTTTCGCTCGGGCGGCCGGATGGTCAGGGCCGGCCGCCGGATCGGTGGTGATCGCCTTACATGACTCTGCGACCAGGCGATCCGGTTGCACGGAGGCGGTAGATCCGTTTGCGGGGATCAGGGATCGCGGCGCATATCCGGCACCTCGGTGCGGACCCCTGTCGATGAACGATCGATCAGGAGATATCTTGATGTCGAGCAATGTTGCAGACGTGGAGCGGAGCACCCGGTGACTGACTCGACCATCATCTATACGCACACTGACGAGGCCCCGGCCCTGGCGACGTATTCCTTCCTGCCGGTGGTCCAGGCGTACGCCTCGCAGGCGGGTGTCGCCGTGGAGACGCGGGACATCTCGCTGGCCGGCCGCATCATCGCGGTGTTCCCGGAGCACCTGGCCGAGGACCAGCGCATCCCGGACGCCCTGGCCGAGCTCGGTGAGCTCGCCAAGACGCCCGCGGCCAACATCATCAAGCTGCCGAACATCTCGGCGTCGATCCCGCAGCTCAAGGCCGCGATCGCCGAGCTCCAGGGCCAGGGCTACGCGCTGCCGAACTACCCGGACGACCCGAAGACCGACGAGGAGCGGGAGATCCAGGCCCGCTACGACAAGGTCAAGGGCTCCGCCGTGAACCCGGTCCTGCGTGAGGGCAACTCCGACCGGCGCGCCCCCGCCTCGGTCAAGAACTACGCCAAGGCCCACCCGCACCGCATGGGCGCCTGGACCGCCGAGTCCAAGACGAATGTGGCGACCATGGGCCGCAACGACTTCCGCTCCACCGAGAAGTCCGTCGTGATCTCCGAGGCCGGCGCGCTGCGGATCGAGCACGTCGCCGAGGACGGCACGACCACCGTCCTGCGCGAGTCCGTACCGGTCCTCGCCGGTGAGGTCGTCGACGCCTCCGTGATGCACGTGGCCAAGCTGCGTGAGTTCCTCACCGCGCAGATCGCCGAGGCCAAGGCCCAGGGCGTGCTGTTCTCCGTGCACCTCAAGGCCACGATGATGAAGGTCTCCGACCCGATCGTCTTCGGCCACGTCGTGCGCGCCTTCTTCCCGAAGACCTTCGAGCAGTACGGCGCCGCCCTCGCCGCCGCCGGCCTGTCCCCGAACGACGGTCTGGGCGGCATCCTCAAGGGCCTGGGCGCGCTGCCGAACGGCGCCGAGATCCAGGCGTCCTTCGAGGCGGAGATCGCCGAGGGCCCGGAGCTGGCCATGGTCGACTCCGACAAGGGCATCACCAACCTGCACGTGCCGTCCGACGTGATCGTCGACGCCTCGATGCCGGCCATGATCCGCACCTCCGGCCACATGTGGGGCCCGGACGGGCAGGAGGCCGACACCCTGGCGGTGCTGCCGGACTCGTCCTACGCCGGCGTCTACCAGGCCGTGATCGACGACTGCCGTGCCAACGGCGCCTACGACCCGTCGACGATGGGCTCGGTGCCGAACGTCGGCCTGATGGCGCAGAAGGCCGAGGAGTACGGCTCCCACGACAAGACCTTCGAGGCCAAGGCCGCGGGCACGATCCGCCTGGTCGACCAGGCCGGCAACGTCGTGATCGAGCAGGCCGTCTCCCCCGGTGACATCTTCCGCGCCTGCCAGACCAAGGACGCCCCGATCAAGGACTGGGTGAAGCTGGCCGTCACCCGCGCCCGCGCCACCGGCGACCCGGCCGTCTTCTGGCTGGACGAGACCCGCGCGCACGACGCCAACCTGATCGCCAAGGTCAACGCGTACCTGCCGGAGCACGACACCGAGGGCCTGGACATCCGCATCCTCGCCCCGGTCGACGCCACCAAGCTGTCGGTGGAGCGCATCCGCCGCGGCGAGAACACCATCTCGGTGACCGGCAACGTCCTGCGTGACTACCTGACGGACCTCTTCCCCATCCTGGAGCTGGGCACCAGCGCCAAGATGCTGTCGGTCGTCCCGCTGATGGCGGGCGGCGGCCTGTTCGAGACGGGCGCCGGCGGCTCCGCGCCGAAGCACGTCCAGCAGCTGGTCAAGGAGGACTACCTGCGCTGGGACTCCCTCGGTGAGTTCTTCGCGCTGGTGCCCTCCCTGGAGCAGCTGGCGACGGCCACCGGCAACACCCGCGCCCAGGTCCTCGCCGACACCCTCGACCGCGCCACGGCGACCTTCCTCAACGAGGACAAGTCCCCGACCCGTCGCGTCGGCGGCATCGACAACCGCGGCAGCCACTTCTACCTGTCCCTGTACTGGGCGCAGGAGCTGGCCCAGCAGACCGACGACGCGGACCTGGCGAAGGCCTTCGCCCCGCTCGCCGAGACGCTCGCCGGCAACGAGCAGAAGATCGTCGAGGAGCTGAACGCCGTCCAGGGCAAGCCGGCCGAGATCGGCGGCTACTACCAGCCCGACCCGGCCAAGGCGGCCGCGGTCATGCGTCCGTCAGCCACCTGGAACGAGGCGCTCGCCTCGCTGAGCTGACCCATCGGGCCTGCGGGCCTTGCCGTCTCCGCCCCGACCGGTGCACCGCCCGGCCGGGGCGGAGTCATGTCCGGGGCTGTTTCCGAAGTCGTTGACGAGGCGTTCCGAAGTCGGGCGATTTCTCTCACGCAATTGCGTGAGCCATGTGCATGATCTCAACTATCCTCAGACACAAGGAGATTGACGGCCGGACACACTTGCCCGGCGCAACAGACGCGAGGGGTGAGGCAATGGCCACGGCCGGCGGACCCACGCTGCGGCGGCGCCAGCTCGGCGCCGAACTCCGCCGCCTGCGCGAACACGCGGGCAAGCGGATCGAGGACGTCGCGGCGCACCTGGAGTGCTCGATGTCCAAGATCAGCAGGGTGGAGACCGGACAGGCCCCCATCAAGGCCCGGGACGTCCGCGATCTGCTCCAGTGGTACGGCGTGACCGAGCCGGAGCTCACCGAGGCCGTCATGCTGATCCACAAGGGCGCCCAGCAGCAGGGCTGGTGGGCGCACTACAACGAGGTGCTGCCCTCCGGCATGGCCACCTACGCGGGCCTGGAGGCGGACGCCAGTGTCCTGCGCAGCTATGAACCCACCTTTGTGCACGGCCTGTTGCAGACCGCGGACTACGCCCGTGCCGTGATCGCCGCCGTACGGCCCAACGAGCCGTACGAGGTGGACCAGTTGGTGCGTTTCCGCAAGGAGCGGCAGGCCCTGCTGACCAGGACTCCGGAGCCGCTGGAGCTGTGGGTGGTGGTGGAGGAGAGCGCGCTGCGCCGGCCGGTCGGCGGCACCGAGGTCATGGTCGACCAGCTGGAGCATCTGGCCCGGGCGACGGAGCTGCCGAACGTCACCATCCAGATCATGCCGACCGCGAAGGGCGCCCACGCGGCCCTCGCCGGGACCTTCTCGCTGCTGGAGTTCGGGCCACGTGAGCCCACCGTCGTCTACGTCAACTCCATCGCCGGAAACGTGTACTTGGAGAAGGAACGCGATGTGCGCACCTTCATTCAGACCTTCGACCTCGTGCGGGCCGCCGCTCCCGACCCGCAGGAGACACCCACCACGCTGGAGCGGATCGCAAGGGAGATGCAGGGGTCATGAGCGCGCACGACGGGCGGAGGCTGTCGCGGGTCGACCTGGACGGGGCCGACTGGCGCAGGAGCAGCCGCAGTTCGGGCAACGGAGCCTGTGTCGAGGTCGCGGCCGTGGCCGGACTCGTCGCGGTCCGGGACTCCAAGAACGCTCAGGGGCCGGCACTCGTGTTCACACCGCACGAGTGGCGGGCGTTCCTCGGCGGAGGAGTCCGCCACATGTGAGTCGTGAAGGAAGCCGTCGGCGGGCCGGGACGGAGAGTCACCGGAACAGTTGCCGCACGTACGAACGGAGTACGACGCGCGACCGGCCCCTTGGCGCGTCGGGCTGCCCGTGAACGAGGTCACCTCTCTCCCGCCCGTCGCGTCCGGTGCCTTCTACACCGGGGAGACCTTCTGGACGGCGGCCGGCGTCGCCGGGACCGTACTCGTCGGCTTCCTCGCGATGTGGACCGCGTTCCGCTCCACCCATCCCAAGCGGCGACTCAACTACACCGTGAGCCACCAGCCGTTGGTACGGCAGGTCATGTACGGGAGCCTGGAGATCCGGTGGAACGGTGCGTTACTGACCGATCCACACGTGGTTCGGCTGGTGCTGACCAACCCCGGTCGGTGGGACATCCCCAGCGAAGCGTTCGACCGGGGGGACCCGTTCCAGGTCGACTTGGGCGTGCCCTGTCTGGAGGTGCTGCGCACCGAGGCGGGCCCCGGCGCGGCCCGGGCCCCGCAGACCGAGGTGTGCGGTTCGCTCCTGCGCATCGGCCCCGGGCTCATCGGCCGCGGCACGACGATCACCTATCTCCTGCTCGTGGACACGGCACCGGCCTACGACTGCCGGCACTCCCTAGTCGACGTCAAGGTGCAGCAGGTCTCCCTGCCCCCGCCACGCCGCACCACCCGCCCGCCCCTGACCAGAACGCCTTGAGAGCCCCCATGTCTGCTTCCTTCGAGCTGCTGCCCGGCGCCGCCGGCTCCCCCGTGATCCTGCACGTACCGCATTCCGCCCGGCGGATCCCGGCCGACGCGCGGGCCTCGATCGTGCTGGACGACGGGGCGCTGGAGCGCGAACTCGACCACATCACCGACGCGCACACCGCGGAGCTCGCCGAGGCGGCGGCCGAGCGGGCGTCGCTCACGCCCTGGCGGTTCGTCAACCGGCTGTCCCGGCTGGTGGTGGATCCGGAGCGGTTCCCGGACGAGCGGGAGGAGATGCTCGCCGTGGGCATGGGCGCCGTCTACACACGGACCACGCATCTCGCGGATCTACGGCCGGCCGACACGGACCCGGAACCGCTCGTCGAGCGGTACTTCCGGCCGTACGCGAGGGCCATGACGGCCGCCGTGGCGGACCGTCTCGCCGCCACCGGCCGGGCCGTGATCATCGACGTGCACTCCTATCCGACCGCCCGCCTCCCCTACGAACTGCACGGCGAGGGTCCGCGGCCGCCGGTCTGCCTGGGCACCGACTCGTTCCACACGCCGCCCGAGCTGCTTGCCGCCGCCCGGGAGACGTTCGCGCCGTGCGGGCGGACGGAGCTGGACAGTCCGTTCAGCGGGACGTACGTACCGCTGGAGTTCCACGGCAGCGAGCCCCGGGTCGGCGCCCTGATGATCGAGATTCGGCGGGACACGTACATGACCGAGCCGGGCGGCCGCGCAGGTGCGGGACTCACCCGGCTCTCGGCGGCGCTGGCGGCGCTGGTGGACACCGCCGCTCGCTGACCCGGTGGCTCAGGCCCGCAGCCACTCCGTGACCACGACCTCCGCGCCCGTCCGCAGCCGCAGCGCGAAGGGGCCGTTCGGCGGTGCGTCGCTGGTGAAGCGGCCCATGTCGTCGGCCACCACCGGGGTGGCCGTCTGCGGGCCGCCCAGCACCTCGATCCGTGCCTGCTGGGGCGGCAGCACCTGCCCCATCAGCCCCTGCGCGGTCACCTCCACGTCGACGGTCACGTCGCCCGCACGGAAGGTCAGCATCCGCGGTACGTCCATGGCCCCCCTGACCGGAATGGCGTCCACCACCGAGTCGAACGTCAACTCGGCGATACGGGCGTCGAGATCGTGCAGTGCGAAGGCCTCGACGGCGAGCTGCCGCAGCTGGGCCGGTACGGGGTCCAGGATGGCGGCGGCCTGGCGGAGTTCCTCCTCCAGCAGTTCGATGTCGAACCCGTCGTCGCCGGACCCGGTGTGGTCGACGGGCTCCTCGCCGGTCGCTTCGTCGTGCATGTCGTCGTTCACAGCGCTCCCCGTGCGTCGAGTCGGGCCCGGAGCCGGCGCAGACAGCGCTGGCGCAGCGGCCCGATGCTGCCCACGGCGATGCCCAGTGCGGCGGACACCTCCTGGTAGCTGGGCGGCGGCGAGGCCATCAGCACGCGCAGCAACTGGCGGCAGCGGTCGCCCAGTTCCTCGAACTCCTGCCACATCCAGCGGATGCGCTCCGACTCGGCGGCGGCCTCCTCGGAGTCCAGGAGCGACTGTTCGGGCGTACGTTCCTCGCTGACCCGGTCCAGCAGCTGCGGATCGCTCGTCACGGTCAGCCGCCTCAAGCTCTTGAGCACCTTCAGGCACTCGTGCCGTGCGGTGCTCGCGAGCCAGGACCCGGCCTTCTCGGGTTCACGGATGCGCCCGAGGTGCTGGGCGAAACGGAACCACACGGTCTGGTACACCTCGTGGGCGTCGGCGTCATTGAGCCGGTGCGCGCGCACCACGGACCACACCAGTGGGCTCATTCCTTCCACGAGCGCCTTCCAGGCCGCCGCGTCGCCGTCGACGGCGGACTGGACCAACGCACCGACATCTGCACGGTCCACAGCCCCACCCCTCGTGTACGGCAAGTCATCGTACGCCGCGGAGGGGGCGGTTCCGACCCTCATGAGCGAGGAGCCGGCGGTGCGACGGGGGCAGGGCGCCAGGTCGGGGGGCGAAGCGCGGGTACGTGCGCCCCCCGCACCTCCGCGAACCCGGTGTTCGCCGCGAGCATCTTGTACCGGGCGACCCGCGGGTCGTTCTCCTGCTGTGTGCTCATGTGGGTGGCGATCATCGCGGCGACGACGGGAGTGGCGAACGAGGTGCCGCTCCAGTTCGCGAACCCCTCGAACATCACCTGGTCGGGCTTGGTGCCGCCGCTTGCCCCTGCCTCGCTCAACAGGCCGGTGTGGCGCGGGGAGACGCAGGAGCAGGAGTAGCCGAAGCCGTACCGGCAGGCGTCGTAGGTGGAGTGCTGGTACACGTACGGCACGGGCGTGTCGAAGCCGGTGAGGACGCTGGTGAGGCGCTCGCCGGGCGCGTACACCTTGACCCAGGGGCCGTGGTTGCTGAAGCAGGCGCCGAACTCGCCGTCGCCGCGCAGCGCGCCGACCGACAGCACGGTGTCCTGGTAGTCGGGCAGGTCGGCGTAGGCGGCGGGCCAGAAGGGCGTGGCGCTGCCGTTGTTGCCGGCCGCGGCGACGAGCAGGGTGCGCTGACCGCGCAGTTCCTGCATGAAGGCCTCGACGCCGAGCAGGCCGTCGGTGCGGCCGTTGGAGGTGCCCGCGGAGAGGCTGAGGATGTCGGGCCAGCCGCCCGCGTCGACGGCCTCGAAGAGCTTCTCGCCGAACTCGGACTCCAGGATGGCGCCGGCGTCGTTGAGGGAGTTGCGAACCGTGACGTTCGTGTTCGGCGCGACGGCGGCGACCAGCCCCGCGATGAACGTGCCGTGGCCGACGTACTGCTGGAGGATGCCGTCGTCGTCGCACTCCTTGAGTTGCGCGTCGCCGTCGGTGTGGGCGAGCAGCGGGGAGGACCGGAAGTCGTTCATGAGGCCGGTGTCGATGACGAGGACGCCGACGGCGGTGTCCGGGTCGTGGACGCCTTCGGCCACAGCGGGGTTGAGCTCCTCGGTGGCCGGGACGGGCACGGGCTCGTCGCCGGGGCAGGAGTTGACCGCGATCGACACCAGGTGGTTGCGGCTGACCAGGCGGCGTCGGGCCCGGCCCTCCGTCTCCCGCAGAGCGCGCAGGGCGTGCGCGACGGGGCGGTCGCCTGCGCGGTCGCCCTCGCCGGGGTCGCCGACCTGGATGCGGGTGATGCCCGAGCGGTTGGTCTGCGGGCTCATGCGCCGCACGTTGTCCTGCACGAGGTCGGGCTCGGCGGTGAAGTGCGCGCGTACGGTGTCCTCGACGAGGCGGGCGTCCTCGCCGTCGCGGACCAGCACATAGCCCTTCTCGTAGATGAACTCGGCGGAGTCGTCCGGTCCCATCGCGAGGGGGACGTCGGGCATGGAGCGTTGGATCTGCTCGAACTGCTCGTGGAATCGCTGTGGTGCCATGGCGTGTCCTCCCACTGAGGCGACGGTCGTCAATCAGAGCCGTGCGGTCACTGATTGATACAGCGCCAAACCTGTGTGGCACGGTCCTGGGGCAACTACCATCCGTGGAGTGACAGCGGGAAGCGAATCGGTTCTCGAACTGCTGCCGATGGTGTTCGCCGCCCCGAACGACGCGCTGGCGAGGGCGGAAGGCGTGCTCGACGCCGATCCGACGCCGTTGCACGCCTCCGTCGCCCACCAGGTGATCGGCATCTGGCAGCGGGACTGGGGCGACATACGCATCGCCCTGTATCACCTGCGGCGTGCGCGTGACCTCGCGGCACGCGCGGAGTCGGCCGACCGGGAGGCGGACGTCCTGGCCGCGCTCGGGGTCGCGCTGGTGCACGCGGGGCGCACTCAGCAGGGGCTGGCCGCGCTGGAGCGCGGTGTCGAGCGCGGCAGCGGGCACACACGCGCGCGCGTGCTGTTCCGCCGGGCCTACGCCCGCTGGGTGCTGGGCCATCACCCGGAGGCGCTGGAGGACGTACGCAAGGCGATACCCGTGCTGCGGCAGATGGACGACGTGATCTGGACGGCGCGGGCGCTGACCCTGCGGGCGACCGTGCATCTGGCGGTCGGCGCGGTGGACCGGGCGGATGCCGACTTCACCGCGGCCGAGGCGCTGTGGGACACCACGGGCCAGGAGCACGACAAGGCCGACGCCGTGGAGAGCCGGGGTCTCGCGGCGTTCCGGGCGGGCGACATCCCGGCCGCGCTGCGGCTGCTCGACGAGGCCGAGGAGCGGTACGCCAAGCTCGGCACGCCGACGTTCATGCTCAACATCCGCCGCTGCGAGGTGCTGATGGCCGCAGGGCTGGCCCGGGAGGCGCTGACCGAGGCCGACTCGGCGATCGCCGTGCTCGACCGCATCGGCGGCCAGTCCACCCGCAAGGCCGAGCTGCTGCTGGCCGCCGCGCGTGCCGCCCGGCCGGCGGGCGAGGCACACACCGCGATCGCGCGCGCCGACATGGCCGTACGGCTGTTCGCGGGGCAGCGGCGCGGTTGGTGGGAGGCGCATGCCCGGCTGGTGCTGATCGAGGCGCGGGTGGCCGCCGGACGCAGTTCGGGGCGGCTGGTGGCCGACACGGCGGCGGTCGCCGAACGGCTGGCCTCCTTCGGCGCGCCGGCCGCGCCGGAGGCCTCGCTGCTCGCCGGCCGGATCGCGCTCGGTCTGGGCTGGCGGGCCGACGCCGAGCAGCATCTGGCGGTGGCCGCCCGCAGCAGGCGCAGCGGCCCGCCGCTGGCGCGGCTGACGGGCTGGGCGGCGCAGGCACTGCGGGCCCAGGCGGCCGGGTCGGGGCGCGGCGTCCTGGAGGCCTGTCGGCGTGGCCTGGACGTGCTCGATGCCCACCGGATGACGCTGGGCGCCTCGGAGTTGCGTGCCCGCGCCACCGAGCAGGGTGCGGAGCTGGCCGCGCTGGCCCAGCAGGCCAGCCTGGTCTCCGGCAGTCCACGTCGGCTGCTGGTGTGGAGCGAGCGCTGGCGGGCCACCGCGCTGTCGACCCCGCCGACGCGGCCGCCCGCGGACCCGGAGCTGCAGAGCAACCTGACGGCGTTCCGGGAGATCGCGGCACGCGCGGAGGCCGCCCGCATGGAGGCGCGTCCCGTTCCGGCCCTGGAGCGCGAACAGCGGCGCCTGGAGCGGGAGATACGCTCCCGGACCCTGCACATGCGCGGTGACGCTCCCGGCGACGGCTACCGCTTCGACCCGGGCCGGCTGCTGGACCGGCTGGGCGACGACGTACGGCTGGCCGAACTCGCCGTGCTGGACGGGCGGGTTCAGGTGCTGCTGTGCGGGCAGGGCCGGGTGCGCCGGTACGAGGCCGGGCTGCTCGCCGATGCGGAGCGGGAGGCCGAGCACGTCCAGGCCGGACTGCGGCGGCTGGCCCACCCGGGTGCGGAAGGGCGGCTTCCGGTGGTGGAGGCCGCGGGGCGGCGCCTGGAGGAGCTGCTGCTCGGTCCGGCGGCGGCCCATCTGGGTGACGGCCCCGTGGTGGTCGTACCGCCGGCCAGGCTGCACCGCGTGCCGTGGGCGCTGCTGCCGTCGCTGCGGGAGCGGGTGCTCAGCGTGTCGCCGTCGGCGAGCAGCTGGCTGCGCGCCCGGGAGACCGAACCGCCGCACGGTGGCCGGCATGTGCTGGTGCGCGGGCCGGGACTGGCGACCGGTGGCGCGGAGGTGCCGCACCTGGCCGGCCGGTACGGCGGATCGGTCGTCCTGGAGTACGCGGACGCGCGCGTGCCGCGTGTCCTCGAGGAGCTCGACGGGGCCGAACTGGCGCACATCGCGGCGCACGGCACGTTCCGCGCGGACAGCCCGCTCTTCTCGGACCTGCGGATGGCCGACGGGCCGCTCATCGTCCATGACTTCGAGCGCCTGGACCGCAGCCCGTACCGGATCATCCTCTCCTGCTGCGAAACCGCCCGCTTCGCGTCCGTCGGCGCCGACGAACTGCTCGGCCTGGTCACCGCCCTGCTGCCGCTGGGCACGGCGGGCGTGGTGGCGAGCAGCGCGCCGGTCAACGACGCCGCTGTGGTGCCGCTGATGCTCGCACTGCACAAGGGGCTGAGCCAGGGCCTGTCCCTGGCGGAGGCCCTGCGCGACGCGCGGGCGGCTCTGCCGTCGGACGCGCTGCATCAGGCGACGGGGTGGGCGTTCTCGGCGTTCGGCGCGGCCTGACCCCGGCGCGGCCCGGACAACTCCCTCACGCCGGCTGCGCGTCCGGCAGCTCCACCAGCCATGGCAGGGCGCCCCGGTCGCCGGCGCCCAGGCGGGCGTAGGCGCTGTAGAGGTGGTTGCCGACCGTGCGGACGGAGAGAGTCAGCTTCTCGGCGATCTGGCGGTTGCTCAGGCCCGTGGCCGCGAGCGTGACGATCTGGCGCTGCCGGGTGGTCAGTTCGCCGAGGACCAGGCCGGACAGGGCGGGGGTGCGGGCGCCCTGGCAGCGGCGGGCCAGGGCGACGGCACGCGTGCGTGCGGTGCGGGCGGCGCGCGGGTCGCGGTGGGCCCGTACGGCGTGGGCGTGCGCCTCGGCCGCGAACAGCAGGAAGCCGCGCTGCTCCAGCTCCTCGGCGACCCGGTCCAGCGCGGGGCCGTCGCCACGGTCGAGCGCGGCGGCGTGCTCGGCGAAGACACCGGTCAGACGGCCCGCGGCACGCTCCGGGTCGCCGAGGCGGACGGCGTCGTACGCATCGCCGGAGAGTGCCTGGACACTCCCGTCGAGGTCGCTGCCGGTCGCCTCGACGGTCCCGTCGGCGTGACCGCGGGCCGCTGTCGGCCGGGTGACCGCCCCACCCCCGTGGGGGCGGCCACCCAGGATCTTGTGCGCGGCCGTCGGATCGCCCGACTGCGCCGCGGCGAGGGCGAGTTCGAGGCGGCAGGACGGATCGTCACCGCCGTCGCGCAGGCCTTCCCGCGCCCAGGCCGCCGCCTCACGCAACTCGCCGCGCAGGCGCGCGAATTCCGCGCGCACGGCCGCGTATCCGGCGGGCACCGAGGCGCCCTCCGCGACCAGCCACTCCCCCACCGGCGTCGGCAGCTCCCTCACGTCCGCCCGCTCGATGGCCCCGGCCAGCGCGGCCCGCTCGGCGTCGAGGGCGGGCCCGCACCGATCCGGCGTGCGAAGCGAGAGGGGGGTCCCCCCGGCCGCAGGCTCGGGGAGGGACAGTCGCCTCGCCCGGAGCCGGCCGGCCGCGGCCCGCAGGGCCGGGCCGTGCAGGGGGTGGGCGAGGCGGACTGCGCCCTGGTCGTCGACGTGGACCAGCGAGTCGGCCTCCAGGCGTTCGAGGACGCGAAGATCCGGTCGGTGGGGCTCCAAGCCATTTTCGGGCCCCTGTTCCAGACCGGGTTCCGGTTCCAGGTTCAAGGGCAACGGCTCGGAGAAGGCCAGGCGTTCGAGGATCTCGCGCTCTTCGGAGCAGGCACGGTCGAGGACCTGTGCGGTGTGCTCGCGCACCGTCGCGGTGACGGGCACCGGGCCGCGCCACGCCCACTCGTCGGAGTCCGAGTCCGGGTCCGCGTCGACGACGCGACTGAGCAGCCCGCGCTCGCGCACCGCGCCCACCAGGTCGCGCAGCAGCCGCAGGTCCCCCCGGCACAGGCGGTGCAGCCGGTTCACGGTGAGAGGTTCGAGGCCGCCGCCGCCCATTCCGGTGCCGGCCGCCAGTAGTTGGGCGGTCTCCTCGCGGGGCAGCGACTCCAGGGTGAGGCGGGGCAGGAGTTCGCCGGTCCACAGCCGGGAGATCGCGCCCGGGGCCGGGGCACCGTCGGTGGTGACGACCAGGAGACGGGTGCGTCCGTGCACCGCCAGCTGATGGACGAGGGCGGCGGAGGCGTCGTCGAGCAGCTGCGCGTCGTCGACCAGGAGCAGCCGTACGCCGGACAGGTGCTGGAAGGCACCGTGCAGGGAGGCCGACTCCGGTACGAGGTGTGCGAACGCGGCGAAGCGGATCCGGCGGGTCTCGGGGGTGCCGGCCACCCGGGCGCAGTCGGTGCCGCGGACGGCCTCCGTGACGAGGCGGGTCTTGCCGCAGCCCGCCGGACCCGTGATCACTAGGCCCTGGCGGCCCGCGGTCAAGGAGCCGCGTACCAGCTCGAGTTCGCCCTCCCGGCCGGTGAACGGCCAGGGCAGCTCCAGGGTCTTCGCGTCACGTTCGAAGTTCGTCACGGCAATAGGAGCGCCGTGACTCATCCTTGATACAGGGGTACTTGAGTAGCCCTCGACTCAGGCGCCCGCGGCGGGCCGACGGCAGGCTGTCCGCATGACCGCTCGCTACTGCTCCCTCGCGCAGCAGTCGGCCCCCGCCTTCACTCCGGGGCTGGCCGCCGAGCGGCTCAGTGCGCTCATCGGCGGACGCCGGATGTGGGTCAACGGCACCGTGCTGCACTACTGCTTCTTCGACCGGGAATCCGACGGCTCCGTGATCCCCGATCCGGAGACCGGCGAGACCCGGCGCGTGTCGTGGGTCGGCAGCAAGGAGCAGCAGGACGTCGTGCGCGAGTGCTTCCAGGAGTGGCAGGGCCTCGGCATCGGCCTGTCGTTCGTGGAGGTGGGCGACCGGTCGGAGGCCGAACTGCGCATCGGGTTCCAGCTCGGCGACGGCTCCTGGTCGACCGTGGGCAAGGACGCGCTCGGGGTCGGCCTCAACGAACGCACGATGAACTTCGGCTGGGACCTGACCGTGCCCGGGGAGCGCGGCACGGCCTTGCACGAGATCGGGCACGCGCTCGGCATGCTGCACGAGCACCAGAGCCCGTTCGCCGGCATCCACTGGGACGACGAGGCCGTGTACGCCGATCTGGCGGGCCCGCCGAACTTCTGGAGCCGGGACAGGACGTTCTTCAACATCCTGCGCAAGCTCGATCCGAACGAGGTCAACGGTTCCGCCTGGGACCCGCACTCGATCATGGAGTATCCCTTCTCGGCCGGACTGATCCTGGAGCCGGAGCAGTTCCGCGCGGGTCTGAACCCGCCGGGTGTGCTGTCCAAGGCCGACCGGGAGTTCGTCCAGCGCTGGTACCCACCGGCCGCGACGCCGGAGCCGCGGGAGCTGGTGCCGTTCCGTTCGGTGCCGCTGCGGCTGGGTCCGGCGGAGCAGGCCGACTTCGTCGTCGAACCGCCGGAGACCCGCGAGTACACGGTGGGCACCTTCGGCGACAGCGACACCGTCGTCGTGGTCTTCGAGGAACGGGACGGCGAACCCCGGTACCTCACCGCCCAGGACGACGGCGGCACCCCGGACAACGCCACCGTCAGGGCCCGTCTCGTCAAGGGCCGCCGCTATCACGTCAGAGTGCGCCTGTACTCCAGCTGGGGTTCGGGGGAGACAGCGGTCATGTGCTGGTGACGGCACGGATCGGCTGAGCGCTCGGACGCGGGAGTCCACAGTCCGGCGCCGGGGAAGTGGGCGGGACGCCACCTTCGGGGGAGGGTGACGTCCCGCCCACGCCGACGCCATGGGGCTGACACGGGGTCCGCCGGTGTTCCAGGGAGTGGACGCCTGTTGGTGACGGGCTGCGGCTGCGGTAGAAATAGGCCTCATGATTCCCGAGCCCCTGGTGCGACGCCTGGTCATCGACCTGTGCCGACGCCCGGGCTCGGGTTGTTGTTGCTGACTTAGCCCTGTCCCACGTGCCGCGCCGCCCGGTGGTCCCACCCGGCGAGGGCGGTTCGCGCACCCTGTCGCAGGGTGCTCTCTCCGCTTCGTTCAGCATCTCTCTCGCTCGGGGCCGGCCGCCCATGTCGGTCGACGGCAGCAGCTCATGTCCCGGCGCCCCATGGAGGACGCCCCGTGTCCACACCTCCCGCTCTGTCCAAGGCTGATCGCACCCGCACACCTGCCGACGTACCGCCCCGGCCCAGTTCGCCCGCGCGGGGCGGGTGGGCACGCGTGCGCCCTGTCGCACTGCCGGTCGGCTCGCTCCTGCTCTTCCTCGTCCTGTGGCAGCTGCTGGCGGCGAGCGGGACGTGGAGCGCGACGCTGGTGCCGCCACCGGCCAAGGTGGTGGACGCGTTCATCGACGTGTCCACCACGCACGACGGTGTACGGGGCTACAACGGCACCACCCTCGTCGAGCACCTCGGCATCAGCCTGCAACGCATCGCGCTCGGGGCCGGCATCGGCATCGCCGCCGGGGTGGTCTTCGGGCTCCTCATGGGCACCGTCGGCTGGCTGCGCTCGCTGTTCGAGCCCTGGATCACCTTCCTGCGGACGCTGCCGCCGCTGGCGTACTTCTCCCTGCTGATCATCTGGCTGGGCATCAACGAGGAGCCGAAGGTCACCCTGCTGGCGGTGGCCGCCTTCCCGCCGGTGGCGGTGTCGACCACGACAGCCGTGGCGGCCGTACCGAAGAGCCTGATCGAGGCCGCCCGTGCGCTCGGCGCGTCGCGGTGGGCCGTCGTCCGGGACGTCGTCGTCCCGTCAGCCCTGCCGGAGACGCTCACCGGGGTGCGGCTCGCCGTGGGGGTGGCCTACTCCTCCCTCGTCGCCGCCGAGTTGGTCAACGGACTGCCCGGCATCGGCGGCATGGTCAAGGATGCCGCCAACTACAACAACACCCCGGTGGTGCTCGTCGGCATCATCGCCATCGGCGTCTCCGGGCTCGTCATCGACGGGCTGCTGCTGCGGTTGGAACGCGCCGTCGTCCCGTGGCGCGGCCGCGCATAGGACCACGCTAGACGACCCACCTCTCCGCCCCGCGCAGCAGACACCCCGCTGCCCCGCGAGGCAGAAGACATCGCCCTCTGCCCCGCGCAAAGAACCCCTCAGCACAGAAACGGCCCTGACATGTCCCGTGTCTCCCCCGGCCCGTCCCGCCGGCTCCTGCTCGCCGGCGCCCTGGCCACGGTCTCCGCCGCCGTCACCGGCTGCTCCTCCGGCAGCTCGGCGGCCTCGTCCGGTGGTTCCCGGCAACTGCGGATCGGCTACTTCGCCTTCCCCAGCGGGGACTTGATCGTGAAGCAGCGCAAGTTGCTGGAGAAGGCGCTGCCGGACCACAAGATCTCCTGGATCAAGTTCGACTCCGGCGCGAGCGTCAACCAGGCCTTCCTCGGCAAGTCCCTCGACATCGCCGCGCTCGGGTCGAGTCCGTTCGCCCGCGGAGTGTCGGGCAGTTCGCCGGTCCCGTACAAGGTCGCCTTCATCCTCGACGTGGCCGGCGAGAACGAGGCCCTCGTGGCCCGCGAGCAGACCGGCATCACCGACGTGGCGGGGCTCAAGGGCAAGACCATCGCCACGCCGTTCGCCTCCACCTCCCACTACAGCCTGCTGGCGGCGCTGGAACAGGCCGGACTGAAGACGTCCGACATCAAACTGATCGACCTGCAGCCGCAGCCGATCCTCGCCGCCTGGCAGCGCGGTGACATCGATGCCGCCTACGTCTGGCTGCCCACCCTCGACGAACTCCGCAAGACCGGCACACAGTTGACGAGCAGCAAGGAGATCGGCGCGGCGGGCAAGCCGACGCTCGACCTGGCCGTCGTGTCGGACGAGCTGATCGCCCGCGATCCCGAGGTGATCGACACCTGGCGGTCGGTGGCGGCTCAGGCGCTGCGGCTGCTGAAGTCCGACCCGGACGGCGCGGTCAAGGACGTCTCCGCCGAACTCGGCATCAGCACCGCCGACGCCAAGGCACAGCTCGCGCAAGGCGTGTTCCTCACCCCGGAGCAGGTCGCCTCGGCCGACTGGCTGGGCACCGACGGCAGCCCGGGCAAGTTGCTGACCTACGTCACCGACACCGCCCGGTTCCTCGCCGGCCAGAAGCAGATCGACGCGGCACCCTCCGAGGCCGTCGTCCGCAAGGCGTTCTACCTGAAGGGACTTCCCGATGTCCTCAAGTGACACGGTCGAGGCCGCAGTTGAGCCGGCAGTCGAGGGTTCCGTCCGGATCGAGCAGGTCACTCATCGGTACGGTCCCGTCACGGCCGTCGGCCCGGTCGATCTGACCGTCCCCGCGGGCGAGTTCCTCGTCCTGGTGGGTGCCTCCGGCTGCGGCAAGAGCACCCTGCTGCGGCTGATCGCCGGGTTCGAGCAGGCCACGCAGGGTTCGGTGCGGGTGTCCGGCAAGGCGCCGCGGCCCGGCGAGGCGGCCGGGGTGGTGTTCCAGTCGCCGCGGCTGTTCCCGTGGCGGACCGTGCAGGGCAACATCGACCTGGCGCTGCGGTACGCCGGCGTCGAGCGCGCCCAATGGCCCGAGCAGCGCGCCGAGTTGCTGGCCCGGGTCGGGTTGGAGGGCACCGAGAGGCGGCGCGTCTGGGAGATCTCCGGCGGGCAGCAGCAGCGCGTCGCCATCGCCCGTGCCCTGGCTGCCGAGAACCCCCTGTTCCTGCTGGACGAGCCGTTCGCGGCGCTGGACGCGCTGACCCGGGAGCGGCTCCAGGAGGACGTACGTCAGGTCACCGGCCGGACCACGGTGTTCGTGACCCACTCCGCCGAGGAGGCGGTGTTTCTCGGCTCCCGCATCGTCGTGCTGACGAAGGCCCCCGGGACCGTCGCCCTGGACCTGCCGATCGACCTCCCCCGCGGCGAGGTCGCCGCCGACGAACTGCGCGAGTCAGGGGAGTTCGCCGAGCTGCGTGCCCAGGTGTCCCACGCCGTCAAGACAGCCGCCGCGGCCTGAACTCCGTATCAAGGAAAGGATGTCCGGATGACCGTCATCGCCCCGCCCCAGCTCCCCTTCACCCCCCTCGGCCCGAACTTCGGCGCCGAGCTCCACGGCGTCGACCTCGCCCGTCTCGGTGACGAGCAGATCCAGGCGATCCGGGAGGCGCTCGTGGCGTACAAGGTGCTCTTCGTGCGTGGCCAGGACGGCCTGGACGACTCCGCGCAGATCGAGTTCGGCCGGCGCCTCGGCGAGGTCACCGCCGGGCACCCGATCCACGACTCCGGTGAGGTGGCGGCCGAGGTGTACGCGCTGGACAGCCAGGACAACGGGTTCTCCGACGTGTGGCACACGGACGTGACCTTCGTACGCCGGCCGCCGGCGATCTCCGTCCTGCGCGCCGTCGTCCTGCCTCCCAACGGCGGCGACACGAACTGGGCCGACAGCCAGCTCGCCTATGAGTCGCTGTCGCCGGGCCTGCGGGCGTACATCGACACGCTCACCGCCGTGCACGACGGCAACCGCGCCTTCGGCTACTACCTGGCCCAGCAGCGGCGGGGAAGCGGAAACGTCTGGGAGGGCGAGGTGTTCACCGAGCTGGTGCCGGTGGAGCATCCGGTGGTGCGGGTGCATCCGGAGAGCGGACGCAAGGGGCTGTTCGTGAACCCCGGGTTCACCTCGCACATCACCGGGGTCTCCGAGTACGAGAGCCGGGGCATCCTCGACATCCTGTACGCCCACCTGACCAAGCCCGAGCACGTCGTGCGGCATCGTTGGCAGCCGGGTGACGTCGCCCTGTGGGACAACCGCAGCACGGCGCACTACGCCAACCGTGACTACGGCGACCGGCATCGCGTCATGCACCGCATCACGTTGCGCGGCGACACCCCGGTCGGTCCCACGGCTCACCGCTGACCACGTGTGCGCGGGCAGGCCCGGCGGCGGTCTCCCGCACGCCGGGCCTGCCCGTTTCACCTGCGACTCCACTCCCGCGCCAGCAGTTCGTACGACCGCACCCGGTCCGCGTGGTCGTGCGTGATCGTCGTGATCAGCAACTCGTCGGCCCCGGTGGCCTCCTGAAGCTGCGCCAGCCGGTCGGCCACCCGGCCCGCCGACCCCACGAACTGTGTGTCGACGCGGTCCTGGACCAGCGCCCGGTCCTCGTCGCTCCAGGGGTGGGCGCGGGCCTCCTCGGGAGTCGGGTACTCGATGGCGCCCTCGGCGGTGCGGATGCTGCGGACCCAGGGGCCGTAGCCCGCCGCCAGTTCGCGGGCCGTCGTGTCGTCCTCGGCGACCACGACGTCGGCCGAGACGCTGACGTAGGGCTTGTCGAGGAACTCGGAGGGCTGGAAGCAGGCGCGGTAGCCGTCCACCGCCTCCAGGACGGAGGCGGGGCTGACGTGGTAGTTCGCGGCGAAGCGCAGGCCGCGGGCGCCTGCGGCCTCGGCGCTCGGGCCGCCGCTGCTGCCCAGGATCCACACCTCGACGTCGGCGCCCTCGCCCGGCACCGCGTGTGCCTCGATGCCCTCCGGGGAGCGGTAGGTGCCGGCCAGCAGCGCGAGGATGTCGTCGATCTGCTCGGCGTAGTCGTGCGATTCGGCGCCCGGCAGCAGGAGCAGTTCGCGCTGCAGGGCGATGCGGGGTGAGCCGAGGAGGTGCTCGAAGGTGAAACGGGGCGGGATCAGCAGGCCGTTGGGGGTGCGGCCGTCGACGACCGGGGTCGCCGTCGCGGTGGTCGCCCTCTCCCCCGGTGGGCCGCCGCCCGAGCGGCCGAGGCCCAGGTCGAGGCGGCCTGGGTGCAGGGCGTCGATCAGGCCGAACTCCTCGACCGTGGACAGCGCGGTCCGGTGGCCGAGCTGTACGGCACCGGCGCCGAGGCGGATGGTGGAGGTGGCCGCGGCGGTCAGGGCCAGGGCGACCGCGGGGGACGTACCCGCCACGCCGGGGTTGAGATGGTGTTCGGCGAACCAGTAGCGGGCGTAGCCGAAGCGTTCGGTCTGCCTGGCGAGGTCGATGGTGTTGCGCAGGGCGGCCGCTGCCGTCGAGCCGGAAGAGATCGGTATCAGGTCCAGGACGCCGAGGGGGATGTCAGACATGGACTCGCTCCTGCGCCGTCGGTGCCGCCGCGAGCACGGGGGCCCAGGCGAAGGGTGGGTCCGGGATGTCCTTGCGCAGCACGGGTGCCACCGCCGACTGGAACAGTTCGAGCGAGTCGCGGTGCCGGGTGTCGGTGAGGCCGCTCGCGTCCGCCTGGACGTGGACCGCGGTATGGCCGAACTGCTCGTGGTAGCGGTGCACCTTGTCGATGACCTGCTGCGGGCTGCCGATCAGGGCGGAGCTGCGCGCGACGAAGTCCTCCAGCGTCTCGAACACGACGGGCAGTCCCGCCTGCCGGTAGAAGGCCAGGTTGGCCTCGAAGACGGGCCGGTAGGCGGCCAGGGCCTGCTGGGAGGTGGGGGCCACGTGGATGCCCGCCGTGCCGGCCCCGATCGCGATGTCGGCCGGGTCGTGGCCGTGGTGCTCCCAGCGTTCGCGGTAGTGGCGGATCAACTCGGCGTACGGCTCGATGGGGTGGGTGACGTTCGCGGAGAACAGCGGATCGCCGTAGCGGGCGGCCAGGTCGACCGACTCCTTGCTGGTGGCGCTGCCGTGCCAGACGCGGAGGGGCTGCTGGTAGGGACGCGGCCACACCTCGGCGTCCGTCAGCGGCGGGCGGAAACGGGTCGCCGCGGTCACCTTGTCCTGCCGCCAGATCCGCCGGAAGACCTCGTAGCTCTCGGCGTTGCGGTCCCACTGGTCCTCGGGGGTGACGTGGAACAGGTCGCGCTGGGCGGCGCCGTTGCCCTTGCCGATGATGAGGTCGAGCCGGCCCTCGGAGAGGTGGTCGAGGGTGGCGTAGTCCTCGTAGGCGCGCACCGGGTCGAGCAGGCTGAGCGTCGTCACGGCCGTGAAGAGGCGTATCCGCCTCGTCAGGGCGGCGACATGGCTGAGGACGACCGTGGGCGACGAGGAGATGAACGGCCGCTCGTGCCGCTCCCCCACGCCGAAGCCGTCGAAGCCGAGCTCCTCGGCGAGCAGGGCGTTGTCGAGGACCTCGCGGAAGCGCTCGTGCGTGGGCTTCTGCACCCCGGTGACCGGGTCCGGGCGATGCACGATCAGGGTGATGGCGATGAACTTCACGACGCGAGCCGCTCGTCGCCGGGTTCGTCGCGGTGCCCGTCGGGGTGCGTCAGGCCGAGGTGTTCGCGCAGGGTCGTGCCTTCGTAGTCCGTGCGGAACACGCCCTGTTCCTGAAGCAGCGGGACGACCTTGTCGGCGAACTCGTCGAGGCCGGTCGGGGTGATGTGCGGGACGAGGATGAAGCCGTCGCTCGCGTCGGCCTGGACGAAGTCGTTGATGGTTCTGGCGATGGTGGCCGGGGAGCCGACGAAGTTCTGCCGGTTACCGGTGTTGATGACCAGGTCGCGGATGGACCACTTGTTGGCCTCGGCCAGCTCGCGCCACTCGCGTGCGGTGGCCAGCGGGTCCCGGTACATGCGGACCTGGGCGCGGCCCTTGGAGATGTGGTCGTCGCCGATGTCCGGGTCGATGTCGGGGAGCGGCCCTTCCGGGTCGTAGAAGGACAGGTCCCGGTTCCAGACGAACTCCAGGTGCTTGAGGGCGGTGGCCCCGCTGACCTGTCGGCGGCGCACCTCGCGGGCGAGCTCCTCGGCCTCGGCGTCCGTGTCGGCGAGGGCGAAGGTCGCGGCGGGCAGGATGAGCAGCTGGTCCGGGCCGCGGCCGTACTTGGCCAGGCGGGACTTCACGTCCGTGTAGAAGGCCCGGCCGCCCTCCAGGGTGCCGTGCCGGCTGAAGATGGCGTCCGCTTCGGCGGCGGCGAACTCGCGGCCCTCCTCGGAGTCGCCGGCCTGGAAGACGACCGGGCGGCCCTGGGGCGAGCGCGGGACGTTGAACTGTCCGTGGATGTCGAAGTGCTGCCCGGTGTGGACGAAGGCGCCGGCCTTGGCGTCCCGCAGGAAGGTGCCGGTCTCCTTGTCGGCGAGGATCTCGTCGCCGTGCCAGGAGTCGAAGAGCTCGTTCGCGGTGGCGAGGAACTCCTTGGCGCGGGAGTAGCGCTCCTCCTGGGGCAGGAAGCCGCCGCGGCGGAAGTTCTCGCCGGTGAAGGCGTCCCAGGAGGTGACGACGTTCCAGGCGGAGCGACCGCCGGAGAGGTGGTCGAGGCCGGCGAACTGGCGGGCGACCTCGTAGGGCTCGTTGAAGGTGGAGTTGATGGTGCCGGTCAGGCCGATGCGCTCGGTGACGGCGGCGAGCGCGGCGAGGATCGTGAAGGTGTCGGGGCGGCCGACGACGTCCAGGTCGTAGATCTTCCCGCCCTGTTCACGGAGCCTGAGCCCCTCGGCGAGGAACAGGAAGTCGAACTTGGCGCGTTCGGCGGTCCGGGCGAAGTGGGCGAAGGAGCTGAACTCGATGTGGCTGCCGGCCTGCGGGTCGCTCCACACGGTGGTGTTGTTGACGCCGGGGAAGTGGGCGGCCAGGTGGATCTGCTTCAGCGGCTTGGTCATGGCGGCGGGGTCCTTCCGGCTCAGGCGGCTGCATAGCGGTTGGCGGGGCGGGCCAGGCCGAGCAGGCCGCGCAGGGTGGCCGACTCGTAGGCACGGCGGAAGGCGCCCCGGCGCTGGAGTTCGGGGACGAGTCCGCGGGTGATCCCCGGCAGGTCGTGTCCGGCGACGGCGGGGCGCAGCCGGAAGCCGGACAGACCGGAGCCGTGCAACTCCTGCAGTGAGTCGGCGAGTTGGGAGGGAGTGCCGGTGAAGATCAGGGCGTCACTCGTGTACGGCTGTCCCGCGAGCGCGTCCAGCCGGTCCCGGCGTGCCCTCGCGGCGGCCGGGTCGTCGTCGAGGAAGGCCACGATGTCTCCGAAGATGTGCAACGGCTCGGCGGCCCGACCGGCGGCGTCCTGCTCCGCGCGGATCCGGGCGACGATCGCGCGGGCCTCGTCCGCGTCGTGCGGAGTGACGTAGCCGACGTCGGCGGCGCGGGCCACGAGCCGGTACGGGACGGTGTCGTGGGCGAGGGCACTGACGATCGGCTGGCCCTGCGGCGGGCGAGGTGTGATGGAGGGGCCCCTGACGCTGAAGCGCCGGCCCTCGAAGTCGATGTAGTGGAGTTTGTCGCGGTCGATGAAGCGCCCGGTGGCGGCGTCCCGGATCTCGGCGTCGTCCTCCCAGCTGTCCCAGAGGCGGCGCACCGCCTCCACGTGGTCGGCGGCCTCGTCGAAGAGGTCGGTCACCACCTCCTGCGCGGCCGGGCTGTCGTAGGCCTCGATGCGGGCGACGGTGCGGCGGCCGAAGTGCGCTGCCTCGTTCGGGCGGGCGGTGATCTGGACGCGCAGACCGGCGCGCCCGGCGCTGACGTAGTCGAGGGTGGCGATCGCCTTGGAGACGTGGAACGGCTCCGTGTGGGTGGCGACGACCGTCGGCACCAGACCTATGCGGCTGGTCAGCGGGGCCACCCGGGAGGCGATGAGGACGGCGTCGAGGCGGCCGCGCACCTGGTCGGTGCGCTCGTCCGGGTCCAGGAAATGGGAGGACTGGAGACCGAGGCCGTCCTCGATGGTCACGAAGTCGAGCAGTCCGCGCTCGGCCTCGGTGACCAGGTCGGTCCAGTACCCGGCGGTGAACAGGTCCCGGGGGCGGGCCACCGGCTCTCGCCAGGAGGCGGGATGCCAGCCGGTGCCGTCCAGGGCGACGGCTAGATGCAGGGAGGGAGAGGGTGTTGAGGACACGAGTCGGTGCCTTCCTGGAAGTCCGTGACAAGAACGCCGACGGCCTCACGCGGGGGTGGGCTCGGCGGTGGAGGAACGCGTCAGGAGCGACAGAGCGCGCCGGCCACGCGCTGGAGGTCGATGTGGGGCCGGGAGTGGAGGTGGACGGCGTGGAACATGTGCGTCACGTCCGCCACCTCCGTCCTCCGGGTCGCGCGCTTTCGCGCCTCGCACATCTCGGCACGAGTCACAACGCGCCGACCTCGGTGGGTGTTCCCGTCAGGAGTTGTCCAACGGCAGGCCGGGCGGGTTGACCTCCGACTTGGCCACGGCCTCGCCCGAGAGGTTCCAGGCGGCGAGCCACTTGGCGTACTGGCCGTTGTCGATCAGGTGGTTGATCGCGTCGGCGAGGGGCTGGGCGAGGCCGCTGTCCTTCTTGGCTGTCGCGGCGATCAGGCCCTGGAGCGTGGCGCCGGCGCCGGAGAACTGGCCGGCGATCCTCGTCGGGGAGGGCGTGCCCTTGGTCTGGGTGACGTGGTAGGAGAGGTTGGGGCTGGGGCCGAAGTAGGCGTCGATCTTGCCGCTGCCCAGGGCCAGGTAGGTGCTGTTGCTGTCCTGGAAGTACTTGACGGTCAGCTTCTTGCCCTCCTTCTCCAGCTTGCCCTTCCACTCCAGCAGGATGCGCTCCTGGTTGGTGCCGGCGCCGACGGAGACGGTCTTGCCGGCGAGGGCCTTGTAGTCGCCGTCGAAGCTGAACTTCGAGTCCTTGAGCGCCTCGAAGGCGAGGTCGTCCTTGCGGTAGGAGGCGAACTCGTACTTCTGCTTGCGCTCCTCGGTGTCGGTGATGTTCGAGAAGCCGACGTTCACCTTGCCGCTGTCGATGCCGACGAAGAGGTTCTCCCAGGTGAACCGCTTGACCTCGGGCTGAAGGCCGAGGACGGCCGCGACCAGCCGGGCGAGGTCGATCTCGGAGCCGGTGAGGGTCTTCTGGTCGCTGCCCACGAAACCGAGGGGCGGGGCGCCGGAGGGCAGAGTGCCGGAGCCGATGACCAGCGTGCCGCTCTTCTTGAGGGCGTCGGGCAGCTTCGCGCTGATGGACTTCACCTCGGACACCTTCAGGGTGGTCTCCTTGGCGGCGCCGTTGGAGAGCTGTCCGACGGTGACGGTCCCCGCGGTGTCGTTCGTCCTGGTGGCGGCGTCGCTGTCACCACCGCAGGCGGCGAGCCCGGTGGCGAGGGTGGCGACGGCGGTCGCCGCGGTGATGCCGCGTATCAGGCTGCGTCGGGAGATGTGGCTGGGCATGGCCGTCCTTGGTGTTCGGAAGGGTGGTGAGGGTGGGGCGGGTGACGCGTGGGGGGGAGTTCGTGGGGAGCGGTGGGCTCAGAGGACCTTGCTGAGGAAGTCCCTGGTCCGCTCGTGGCACGGCTTGTCGAGGAGCTCGGAGGGCGGGCCCTGCTCGACGATCCTGCCGCCGTCGATGAAGACGACCCGGTCGGCGATCTCGCGGGCGAAGCCGATCTCGTGGGTGACGATGACGAGGGTGGTGCCGCTGGTCGCCAAGTCCTTGATGACGGAGAGGACTTCGCCGACGAGTTCCGGGTCGAGGGCGGAGGTCGGCTCGTCGAAGAGGATGACGCCGGGGCGCAGGGCGAGGGCGCGGGCGATGGCCACGCGCTGCTGCTGTCCGCCCGACAACTGCCGTGGATAGGCGGCGGCCTTGTCGGCGAGTCCGACCCGGCCGAGGAGGTCGCGGGCGAGCTCCAGTGCCGCGGTCTTGGCGAGCTTGCCGGTGGCCACCGGGGCGGCGGCCACGTTGTCGAGGACCGTCAGATGCGGGAAGAGGTTGAAGTTCTGGAAGACGAAGCCGATCCTGCTGCGCTGCGTCAGGATGGCCCGCTCGCTCAGCTCCTTCAAGCGCTCGCCGTGCCGCCGTACGCCGATCAGCTCGCCGTTGAGGCTGACGTGCCCGATCTCCGGCTTCTCCAGGTGGTTGATGACCCTGAGCAGGGTGGACTTGCCGGAGCCGGAGGGGCCGATGATCACGGTGACCTCGCCCGGACGCACGGTCAGGTCGACCCCGTTCAGCACCCGGTGGACGCCGTACCACTTGTGCACGTCGTGCACCTCCACGGTGGCGGGCGCGTTGTCGAGGGTGGTCTCGGCGGTCATACGGCCCTACCTTCTTGAGTGCGTCCCGAGAGTTCGCGACTCTGGGACTGCGCGGGTGGGGCAGGGATGGCTTTCATGCTGGCTGCCCTCGATGGCTCAGGCCGCTGGTCCCCCTGCCCCGCCACTTCTTCCGGACTGCTGATTAGGCACTGCGAACGATCGCTTGGTAGGGCGAGGACAGGCGGAAGGAGTCGCGTCACACACCGCACGAGGAGGGGACCGTGACCACCACCGCAGGCTTCGACATCGCCAAGGACTTCCACTGGCTCGCGGTCGCCGACGACCGGGGACGGCCGCTGCTCAGCCGCCGGGTCGACAACGACCCGGCCGCCATCGACCAGGCCATCGGCGAACTGCACACCATCGAGGCCGACCACGGCCCCGTCACCATCGGGCTGGACATCCTCGGCGGCATAGCAGCCCTGCTGACCGCGATGCTGCTGGCCGCAGGCTTCCGCGTCGTGCACGTGCCCGGCCTGGCGGTCAACCGCGCCCGCCGCGCCACCCGCGGCGGAGAGAACAAGTCCGACCCGCGCGACGCCAAAGTCATCGCCGAACAGGTCATGCTCCGCGAGGACCTGCGCACCGTCGAGCTGCCCGAGGAAGCCACCGTGGAACTGCGGCTCCTGGTCGGCCACCGCACCACGCTGGTCAAGGAGGCCACCGCCCGCACCGCGCGACTGCGCGACCTGCTCACCGGCATCCACCCCGGCCTGGAGAAAGCCGTCGACGCGACGAACAAGTCGGGCCTCATCCTCCTGGGCCACTACGTCACTCCGGCAGAGATCCGCCGCGCCGGCGTCACCCGCATCGCGGACTACCTGCGCAAACGCGGCGTCAGGACGGCCATCGCCCAATCCCTGGCAGACGCGGCACACGCCTCCGCGCAGGCCCAGCATGCCGTCGTGCCCGGTGAACGGCGCACCGCGCGCCTCATCCGCGAACTCGCCGACGAACTGCTGGCCGGCAAATCCCGACTGAGCACGCTGGAAGCCGAGATCGGGCAGCTGGTGGCCGACCACCCTGACGGGGCCCTCATCCGCAGCCTGCCGGGGATGGGGGCCACTCTCACCGCCGAGTTCATCGCCTCCGTCGGCGACATCCGCCGCTTCGCCGGCGGGGACGCCCTGGCCGCCGCGTCCGGCCTGTCCCCAGTGCTCTCGCAGTCCGGGAAGGTCCGCTACTCGCGCAGCGCGACCGGCGGCGACAAAGCCCTCAAGCGGGTCTTCTACCAGGCCGCGTTCTGCTCCATCCAACGCGATCCCACCTCGCGGGCCTTCTACGACCGCAAACGAGCGGAAGGCAAACGCCATCACCAGGCCCTGATCGCACTCGCCCGACGCAAGGTCAACGTCCTCTACGCCATCCTGCGTGACCGTCGCCCCTTCGAAGCCCGGCCAACTCTTCGTCTCGTGGCTTGACTTCAGCATTAGGCAGCGGCCTCCCTGCGGATGCGGGCGCTCAGGTCGGTGAACCCGGTCCGCAGCTTCTGCAACGGGGTCGGCGGCAGGGAGCGCGTGGCGCCCCGGGCGTAGTACCGCTCGACGTAGAACTGGACGACGGAGACGACGCTGGTGAGGATCAGGTACCAGACGGTGGCGACCATCAGCAGGGGCACGATGTCGCCGGGGTAGGTGGAGCCCATGGACTGCGCGGAGCCGAACAGGTCGAGCAGGGAGACGTAGAAGACCAGCGAGGTGCCCTTGATCAGGCCGATGAGCTGGTTGACGTAGTTCGGCACGATGGAGCGCAGCGCCTGCGGGAACACGATCCTGCGGAACTGGTAGCCCTTCGGCAGGCCGAGTGCGGCGGACGCCTCGTGCTGGCCCTGGTCGACGGAGAGGATGCCGCCGCGGACGACCTCGGCGGCGTACGCGGACTCGTGCAGGCTGATGCCGACGACGGCGATGACCATGTCGGTGGCGAGCTTCGACTCGTCGAAGGAGAAGAAGGCGGGGCCGAAGGGGATGCCCACGCTCAGCGTCTTGTACAGGGCGCTGAAGTTGTAGAGGAACAGCAGCACCACGATCAGCGGGACGGAGCGGAACGCCCAGACGTAGACCCAGCTGACCGCGCGCAGCACCGGGCTCTTCGACAGCCGGGCCAGTGCCAGCAGGATGCCGCCGAGGAGCCCCAGCACCGCGCTGTAGGCGGTGACTTCGAGGGTGATGAGGAGCCCGTCGAGGATGGTGGGGCGCAGGAACCAGTAGCCGAAGCGGTCCCACTGGTAGAAGGGGTTGGTCACCAGGCCGTTGACGAACTGGGCCGCCAGGACCAGGACCACCGCGGTGGCGATCCAGCGGCCGGGCCGCCTCAGCGGCAGCACGCGCTGGGCCGCGAGCTGTCTCGGCGGGGCGTCTGCGGGCGGCGGTGCCTCGGCGAGGGAGACGACGGCGCCTGGGGGTTCACTCATGGAGGGCTCCGGCAGGAGTCGGATGTCCCCGGAACGCGGCGCACGGCGCGGCGACGACAGCCGCACTGCGGCTGCGGCTCGTCAGGACGCGGGAGGACGCACGGTCACCGGGGGGGTGGGCGGACGACAGCACACCGCCGAGGCGGTGTTCGTCAGGGAGTGCGGGGCAGCGGACGGGAGACGTCAGCCGCGGCTGCGGGCACAGCCCGGTGCGGTACACAGTGCGCTGTTGACGCGGAGCAGATCGACGGCCCGGTCGGCGACGAACAGGGTCGCGTACGCCAGGGCGCGGCTCTGGGGGCGGCGTACGGCCGTCCTGGGAGCTGCGTCCATGGCGTCACTCACTCTTCCGGCCCGTGGGGCCATCGCGCTTACCGAAGTCATTCGGTCCGGTCGTCACCTGGGGCACCCCACCGCGATGCGAGGGTTGCCGGTCAGCGAGCCAGGGCTTGTCGCTGACGCTCATGACCGTTCTGGGCCGTAAGTAAGACAGTTGCCCGAACGGATGTCAACGCCGGTCCACTGTGCGGACCGGCTCATGGCCGCTCGACCTGCGCTCGTGTCCCGGTCCCGGCTGCCGCGTGGGCCGCCCAGTCCAGGATCTGGACGGCCGCTCCGGCGCCCTCCAGGCCTCGGCAACGGGCATGGTGGCGCCGGGAGATGGCGTCGAGGTCGAGATGCGCGCCGAAGGCCGGGTGCGCGGCGAGCCGGCGGGCGTAGGCCCACAGGGTGGCGTGCGCGGCGACGCGCTGCACCGCGGCGGCGTCCAGGTGATGCCGGTGAACGGTGTCGAGTTGGACGAGGGATACCCACAACTCCACGTCGGCGGCGGTGATCTGATCGCGAATCAGGTACTCGCGGCCGTCCAGCCACCGATCCAGCGCGCCCAGCGCACGCAGCAGTGTCCCGAGCGCCTCGTCCCGCTCCGCCCGCTCGGCGCCGGCCGCCCCCGCGGCCTGTGCGGCCTCCTCGATGTCCTGCGCACACATCCGCTCGACGGCCTCGATCTCCGACTCCGCACCGCCCGGGTACAGCTCCTGGCGACAGCCGCCGAAGCGCCGGGCCAGGTCGCGGGTGATGTCGGGGGCGTGCGTGCTCACGATGCGCCCGGACCAGTCGTCGCTGAGGACCGGCGCGAGGGCCGGTCCGGCGTACCGGTGGACGCTGGCGTCGTACAGCGGACGCAGCGCCGCGTGCCCGCCGTCGGCGCAGTCGGGGATCTCGGGCAGGAATGTCGCCGGGCAGACGTCGTCGAGGGCCAGCAGGCTGTGGGCGACGGCGATGCGCAGGCCGTCCGCACAGGCGGTGGTCAGGTGGAGGCGGTAGCGGCGCGGCACGGCGTAGTGGCCGCTGCGTTCGTCCCGGCCGATCCGGCCCCGGAAGGCGGGAGCGGTCGGTGCGGACGGGTGGGCGGCCAGCGGTGTGACGGACATGACTCTCCCCGGGGCAGGCGTGTGGACGTACACGTACGGAAGCGGCGTGGAGGAGGGCTCGGGGGGTCAGATCGCGCTGCAGACGCGGAGCAGATCGATGTGACGGCGGGACGTGAGAAGGGGCGTACGGCTCACTCGGCCGGTGACCGACTCAGGACGCCCCATGCTTCCCTACCAATTCACTAGGAAACCTGATTGGAGTGTCGGCTCCTCCGCGGCCGACGTCAAGAGGGCGTCCGGGGATCGAGCAGCCGGAGTCGCCGCCCGGGTGAGCGCCGACGGCAAATTCAGGTGCCCCGTCACGACGGCCGGCAGTACGGTCCCGGTGTGATCGATGACGACGGCTACTTCGGAGAGAACATCGCGGCCACCTACGACAAGTCAGCGGCGGACATGTTCCGCGCCGATGTGGTCGGCCCCGCGGTCGACCTACTGACCGAGCTCGCCGACGACGGCCCGGCGCTCGAGCTCGGCGTCGGCACCGGACGGATCGCGCTGCCGCTGTCCGGCCGCGGGGTCCCGGTGCACGGCATCGACATGTCCCGCGCCATGGTGGACCGGCTGCGCGCCAAGCCCGGCGGTGACGCCGTCCAGGTGACGATCGGGGACTTCGCGACGACACGGGTGGCGGGCGACTTCGCGGTCGCCTACCTCGTGTTCAACACGATCGGCAATCTGACGACCCAGGACGCGCAGGTCGACTGCTTCCGCAACGCCGCCGCCCATCTGCGGCCCGGGGGCTGCTTCGTGGTGGAGGTGGGTGTGCCCGATCTGCGCCGGCTGCCTCCCGGCCAGAGCGCCGTACCGTTCCACATCAGCGACACCCGGTGGGCGTTCGACACCTACGACGTCGCCACGCAGGCCATGAGCTCGAACTACGTCACCATCGTCGACGGCCGCGCCGAGCACTGGTCCATCCCGTTCCGGTACGTCTGGCCGGCCGAGCTGGATCTGATGGCCCGGCTCGCCGGTCTGCGGCTGCGCGACCGGTGGGAGAACTGGACGCGCGAGCCGTTCACGAGCGAGAGCGGCAAGCATGTGTCGGTGTGGGAGAAGCCGGCCGACTGATGCACGCGGCGGGGCCCGGTCAGGGGTTCGTCCACGCGTCGGGGTCGTCCGAGAGGCTCAGCACGTCGTCGGGCAGCTTCGCCGCGGCCACGTGGGCCAGGGTGACCTCGCCGAGGATCTTGCGGACGTTGGCGCGTACGGCGATCCACAGCGGCAGCAAGGACTCCGCGGGGCCGATGTAGGAGAGGTCGGGCGGGCGTACGCCGCGCACCGAGACCAGGGGGCCGTCGGCCACGCGGATCACGTCCGCGATGGGGATCGAGTCGGCCGGACGGGCGAGCCGGTAGCCGCCCTTGCCGCCGCGCTGGCTGACCACGAGGCCGCCCCGGCGCAGGTCGCCGAGGATGCCCTCCAGGAACTTGTGCGGGATCCCCTGCGCCTCGGCGATCGCCTCGGCCTTGAGTGAGGTGTCGTCTCCGGCCGCGGCCAGCTCCAACGCCGCCCGCACCGCATAGTCCGCCCTCGCCGAGATCCGCATGCTGAGATTATCCATCACTGCGGTGCCCGTCCCCACCGGCCGGCCCGTCGGGTCAGGCGGGAAGGCTGAACGGCGGATGCGCGCCGTTGAGGAAGTAGTCCCCGACCTCGCGCAGTCTGTGCGCGATCGGCTCACGCAGGGTGTGCGTGCGGGTGTCGCGCCAGAAGCGGTCCAGGCCGTGCCGGGCGAAGGCGGCCGGCGCGCCGACGGCGTCCAGGGCACGGGTGGTGATCTCCTGCGCGGCCCTGGAGGCGGCGGCCTCGGCCGCGCTGGCGAGCACGGCGATCTCCGCGCACTCCTCGTCGTCGAGGTCCTCGCCCCGCCCCAGGCCGCGGTTCAGGGCGTCCACCGCCTGGGCGGCGAGGGCCGAGGCGGCACGTGCGCCAACGGCGAGTTCGCCGAACGCGGTCAGCACGTACGGGTCCTGCGGCGGGTGGCCCGGCCAGGGTTGCGGGGAGAACGGCTGCCAGGGGGACCGCACCGCCCGTCCGTGCTCGCGGACTTCGCCGAGCAGCCCCTCGGCGATGCCGAGGAAGAAGTGGGCGGAGACCAGCCGTGCGGTCGGCGCGGCGAGGCCCGCGAAGGGGGACAGGGCACCCTCGTCGGAGGAGAGGGAACCGAGTACGTCGTCGGCGGCCACCGGCACGGCGTCGAACCCGACATCGCCGGCCGCTGCCAGCCGCTGCCCGAAGGTGTCCCCGCCGCTGCCGATGACGAGGCCCGGGTGGGCCGGGTCGACCAGGACGGCCAGGGGCTCGCCGATGCCGGGCACGGCGGCGCGGACGACCAGCCGGTCGGCGACGCCGACTCCGGAGCCGTACCGCTGATGGCCGTCCAGCAGATAGCCGTTGGCCGTGGGGGTCAGCATGAGCGGCGGTTCCTGCGAGGCGATACCGCCTCCCCAGTGCCACTCCCCCGCCGTGAACGCCCGCTCGATCCGCGCGGCACGCTCGGGGCCGGCGAAGAACCGGGCGCAGAAGGACAGGAAGTAGTGGCTGCCCAGCAGGTGGCCGATGGCGCCGTCGGCCGCGGCGATGGTCCGCACGACGGTGTAGGCGGTGCGCCAGTCCGCGCCGCCTCCGCCGCGTTCGGCCGGTACGAGCACGGTGAGCAGGCCCGATTCACGCAGCCTGGCGACCTCGTCGAGGGGTGGCTTGCCGGCCTGCTCGCGCTCGACCGCGTCCGTGGCGAGGTCGTCCGCCAGCTCGCGGGCCGTGTGCAGCCAGTCGGCACACCTCGTTCCTGTTTCGGTTGTCATGGCGGACTTCCTTCATGGCCGAAGAGAACGCGGTGTCTGGCTGCCCGGCCGACCGGGTCAGCGTCATCCTCACTCGCTTCACCGACCAGGGTCAACACTTCCCTAGTAATTCGATAGGAAATATAGGGAATATGTGTCCCGGGTGGCCGATTACCGCTCGGCGAAGGGGATCTGGGCCTCGGGACGAGCCGCCGTCGCACTGCGGAACGGATGGGTCCACAGCCCCTGCGCCTCCAGCCGGGGCAGCACGCCCTCACCGAACCAGTACGCCTCCTCCAGGTGCGGATAGCCGGAGAGCACGAACTCGTCGATGCCGAGGCGGTGGTACTCGGCGATCCGCTCGGCCACCTCGTCGTGACTGCCGACCAGCGCGGTACCCGCCCCGCCACGCACCAGCCCGATCCCGGCCCACAGGTTCGGGTGGATCTCCAGTTCCTCGGTGCTGCCACCGTGCAGGGCGAGCATGCGCCGCTGGCCCTCGGACTCGCTGCGGGCGAGCCCGGCCTGTACGGCCCGCACGGTCTCCGCGTCGAAGCCGGCCAGCAGCCGCCGGGCCTCGGCCCACGCCTGCTCGGCGGTGTCCCGGGTGATGACGTGCAGGCGGATGCCGAAACGGACGCTGCGGCCCTCCTTCTCGGCCAGCGCCCGGATGCGGGCGATCTTCTCGGCGACGGCGGTCGGCGGCTCTCCCCAGGTGAGGTAGACGTCGACGTGCCGGGCGGCGATCTCCCCGGCGATCGGTGAGGAGCCGCCGAAGTACACCTCCGGGACCGGGTCGGGCACCCGGGCCAGCCTGGCGTCCTCGACCTGCAGGTGCTCACCGACCAGGTCGACGGTCTTGCCCTCCCACAACCCCCGTACGATCTGCAGGAATTCACCGGTACGGCGATAGCGGTCGTCCTTGTCGAGGAAGTCGCCGTAGGCGCGCTGCTCGTGGTCCTCCCCGCCCGTGACGACGTTCAGCAGGAGCCGTCCGCCGGACTGCCGCTGGAAGGTGGCCGCCATCTGCGCGGCGAGGGTCGGCGAGACGAACCCGGGCCGGAAGGCGACCAGGAACTTCAGGCGCTCGGTGTGCTGGCTGACCATGGCGGTGGTGAGCCAGGCGTCCTCGCACCAGGCGCCGGTGGGGGTGAGCGCGCCGACGAAGCCCAGGTCCTCCGCGGCGCGGGCGATCTGGCTGAGGTAGGCGACCGTGGGCGGCCGGTCGCGGCCGGACGCCGTCGCCGGGGTGCCGTGGCCGCCGCCGACGACATGGCGGCTGTCGCCGTTCGTGGGCAGGAACCAGTGGAAGGTCAGGGACACGCGGGACTCCGATCGGGAAGGTGACTGAGGGGAACGGCCGTCACAGCAGGCCGTGTCGGGGCGGCCTGGTGCCGTTCAGCACATAGCGGCCGATGTGCTGGACCTTCCAGCGGGCCGGGTCGTGCAGGGTGTGGGTGCGGGCGTCGCGCCAGTGGCGGTGCAGGCCCAGGGAATCGAGCGCGGAGCGGGTGCCGGCCACTTCGAAGAGGGCGCTGCCGGCCTCCACGGCCGCCTCCGCAGCCGTCACCTTGGCGGCGGCCACGGCGATCGAGGTCTCGGCGGCCGAGTCGTCGGTCAGGTCGGCGCGGGCGGCGTCCACGGACCGCGCCGCGGTGGCGAGCAGCGCTTCGGCGGCCCGCACCCGGATCGCCAGTTCGCCGAAACGCTGGATCAGCAGCGGATCCTCGGCGGCGGTGGCGTGGCCCTCGTCGACGCTCTCGAACCAGGGGCGGCTCTTGGTGCGGACGAACTCCACGGCCTCGGCGAGCGCTCCGGAGGCGATTCCCGCGTCGATGGCCGCGTGCAGCAACTGGGCTTCTGCGCCGTGGAGTTGGGGCCCTTGGAAGGTGAGGTGGTGCGGCACCACCCGGTCGGCGGGCACGGGCACCGACTCCAGCCGGACGGTTCCGCTGGCCGTGGTGCGCTGGCCCATGCCGTCCCAGTCGTCCACGACCGTGAGGCCGGGTGCGTCCCGCGGCACGTACGCCACATGCAGGTTGTCGTCGTCGGCGCGGGCGAGGACGGGGATCCAGTCGGCGAACAGGGCGCCGGTCGAGTAGTGCTTGACGCCGTCGAGGACGTACGAGCCGTCCGGGCGTCGCCTGAGCCGGGTACGGATGTCCCGGACATGGCTCGTGCCCGCCTCGGACTGGGCGTTGCCGAACCGCTTGCCCGCCAGCACTTCGCCGAAGAGGAACTCCTGCTGCTCCCGTGTCCCTTGCCGGCGCAGCACACCCACGTACACGAAGTGACTCTGCGGGATCTGCGCGAGGCTGGCGTCGGCCGAGGCCAGCAGCCGGAAGACCTCGGCGAGGGTCTCCGTACGGACGTCCGCGCCGCCGAACTCCGCGGGCACCGTCACACCCAGCAGCCCGGAGGCGGACAGCCGCTCCAGTTCCCCGCGCGGAAGGCGGCGCCGCGCGTCCCGCTCGGCGGCGTCCTTGCGGAAGTCCGCGGCAAGTTCGGCGGCGACACCGAGGGCGTCGGCGTCGCCGGCGAGCACGGTCGCGGCGGTCATCCGGTGGCCGCCAGCACCGTCGGGCGGCCACCGAGGGCGAGCGAGAACTGGTCGGTGACCTGGGCCAGGGCCTCGGCGGCGCCGGGCGCGACGGTCAGGGTGCCGTCGTCGGCCACGGTGATCTCCTTGTCGAGCGTGAACCAGCCCGGCGTGATGTGGGCGGGACCCATGGAGTTCAGGACCGGACGCAGGGCGTAGTCGATGGCCAGGACGTGGGCGGTGGTGCCGCCGGTGGCCAGCGGCAGGACCGTCTTGCCCGCCAGTGCGTACTGCGGGAGCAGATCGAGCAGCGCCTTCAGCAGACCGGAGTAGGCGGCCTTGTAGACGGGGGTGCCGATCACGATGCCGTCCGCCCGCTCGACCAGGGCCGTGGCCTCGACGATCGCCGGGTGCCGGAACTGGGCGTGCAGCAGGGCCTCGGGCGGGAGTGTGCGGACGTCGAGGGGGATCACGTCGTGCCCCTGGGCGATCAGCCGGTCGTCCAGGTGGCGCAGCAGCCGGGCGGTGCGGGAGGTCGCGGAGGGACTGCCGGAGACGGAGAGGATGGTGGCCATGGGAGGACCTTTCGGGAGGAGTACCGGGTGGGCTCCGGCGGTGCGCCGGTGGGGACGCGCGGGTCAGGCGTGGGCGCCGACGGGCGCCGACTCGGCTTCCTGGGCCTCCAGTTCGCGTACGAGCGGCAGCACCCGCTTGCCGAAGTACTCGACCTCCTCCAGGTAGTGCAGGAAGCCGAGGAGGAAGAGGTCGACGCCGAGCCGCTTGTAGGCGACGATCCGCTCGGCGATCTGCTCGGGCGTGCCGATCAGCCCCGTCCGGAAGCCGTCGTTGTACTGGACGAGGTCCTCGAAGCTGGAGTCCTGCCACATGCCCTTGCCGTCGCCGGTGGACGGACCGGCCTGCTGGACGGCGTCGCGGAAGCCGTGGACGGCCTCGGTGTTGGCCTTGGCGACGATCTCGCGGAGCGTCTCGCGGGCCTCGGCCTCGGTGTCGCGGGCGATGAGGAAGCCGTTGAGCCCGAACTTCGGTGCGCTGCGGCCCGCCCGGGCGGCGGAGGCGCGGACGTCGTTGATCTGCTCGGTGACGCCGTCGAAGTCCTTGCCGTTGCTGAAGTACCAGTCGGAGACGCGGCCTGCCATGGCGCGGGCGGCGGTGGAGTTGCCGCCCTGGAAGATCTCCGGGTGCGGTCGCTCGAGGGTGTTGAGCGGCTTGGGCTTGAGGGAGAAGTCGCGTACCCGGTAGAAGTCCCCGGCGAGTTCGGCGTGGTCCTCGGTCCAGATCTTGCGCAGCGCGCTGATGAACTCCTCGGCGCGCCGGTAGCGCTCGTCGTGCTCCAGCCAGGGTTCGCCGAGGGCGGTGAACTCGCCCTTGAACCAGCCGCTGACGACGTTGACGGCGAACCGGCCGTTCGACAGGTGGTCGGCGGTGGCGCCGAGTTTGGCGAGGACGCCGGGGTGCCACAGGCCGGGGTGTACGGCTGCGATGACCTTCAGGCGCTGGGTGGCGAGGAGCAGGGCGAGGCTGAAGCTGGTCGACTCGTGCTGGAACTCGGCGCCGTAGCTGGCCATGTAGCGGACCTGGCTGAGGGCGTAGTCGAAGCCGTTGTTCTCGGCGAGGACGGCGAGTTCGCGGTTGTAGTCGTAGCCCCAGTCGGTGCGCTGCTCGATGGTGCTGGTGACCAGGCCGCCGCTGACGTTCGGCACCCAGTAGGCGAAGCGGAGGGGGTCGGATCCGGGCGGTACGGGCATGGGGAACTCCTGGCATGACTGCGCACGCGAAAAGGGCGCGTGCGTGGCAGGGAAACGTGTTCGGTGATCGGGATTCAGTGATCGGGATCAGTGATCGCGATTCAGGCGTGCGGAATCGCCGTCCCGGGGAAAGCCGAAATCGGCACGGAAAGCGGCCGGCGGTGAATTACGCGAGAAGAGCGGCGCGAGTGCGAGGGTTTCCCTCGGTGCGCTCAGACCCGACAGCGACAGCAGGAACTGGAGACACGCGCGAGGTCGACGTGGCGTCGCCGCGTGAGGTCCTGTCGCTTCATGCCATCGATCAAAGCAGCGGGGACTCCGGGAGGTCAAGAATGCCCGGTTGGGATTCCACATGCTGAGAGTCGGTATTCACGAGGTTGTGACAGGGTTTCCCTTGAACGCGACGCGCGGCTCGGGTCACGCTCCTGGCGTGCGTATCGAACAGCTCGAATACATCGCCGCCGTCACGCGATTGGGTTCGCTGCGGCGCGCCGCCGAAGAACTCCATCTGTCCCAGCCGGCGCTCAGCGAGACCGTGCGCAATCTGGAGCGTGAGCTCGGCGTGGACCTGCTGGAGCGCAAGCGGTCCGGTGCGAAGGTCAGCGACGAGGGACGGGAGCTGCTGCCGCACATCATGAGCGTGCTGGACGCGGTCGACCGGCTGCGCGGCGCGGCCGGCGACCAGCACCGCATCAGCCGTATGGTCCGGCTCGGCACCGTCAACACGGCCACCGTCCCACTGGTCATCCCGACGGTCCGGGAGTTCCGGGCCTCGCACCCGGACACCCAGGTCGAACTGGTCGGCGCGCAGCAGTCCGAGATCCAGCGCGGACTGATGGAGGGTGGGTTCGATCTGGGGCTGGTGAACTACCTCGGCGGCGACGACATGCCGCCCGGCTTCGAGACCACGGAGCTGCTGCGCGGCCGGCCGGTGGTGTGCGTTCGTCCGGACAGTGCGCTGGCCGCACTGGAGGCGGTGGACGCGGACAGCCTGCTCGCCGAACCGCTGGTGGTGATGCGGTCCGGCTATGTCATGCACCGCTTCGTCCACCGGCTGCTCGGCGGTCGTACGCCGTCCTTCTCGTACTCCACCGACGGCGCCGAGATGGGAAAGCTGATGGTCGCCGAGGGGCTGGGGGCGACCGTGCTGCCCGACTTCAGTGTCCTCGGGGACCCGCTGGAACGGCGGGGCGCGATCACCGTACGGCCGCTCGCCGGTGACGCGACCGACGTGCTGCTGGTCCTGCAGAGCCGCCCGTCCGGCCCGGTTCCCCGGGCCGTCCGCGATCTGCGCGAGCTGTTCGTGCGCAACGCGCGGGCGCACAGCGCCCCTTCGTAGTCCGTACTCGATCAGAACCCGATCAGATCACGGTCACCGGATGCCGGACCACCGCGTCGAACAGATAGCCCTGGGTGTTGGGCACGGCGACGTCCGGCTGACGACGGCCGGCCGTGTCGGTGGCACGGGCCAGGAGGTGGGTGGCACCGGTCGTGTCGGGCTTCCAGGTGACGGACCAGCGCGTCCAGGTGTCGGCTCGGGGCCGGTCATGCAGCCGGGCCCTGCGCCAGCTCGCGCCGCCGTCGGTGCTGACGTCGACCCGCGCGACGGCGCCCGCGCCCGACCAGGAGCGACCGTGCAGCACCTGCCCCCGCCCCACCCGGAAGGTCGCGCCGCTCGCCAGCTCGAAGGCGCTCTTGATGGTCTGCCGGGTCAGCGGCGCGCTGCCCTCCACCGGGTGGGCGGGGCCGTACAGCCGGTAGAAGGTGGTGTTCCACGGCGAGAACAGCGGCTGCGCGGACACCTCGATGTCGCCGACCCACTTGATCGACGAAATCCCCACCCACGAGGGCACCAGCACCCGCACCGGATACCCGTGGTCGTACGGCAGCGGCTCGCCGTTCATCTCGTAGGCGAGCAGGACGTCGTCCAGCGCCTTGGCCAAGGGCAGCGGCCTACGCACCCGGCCGAGGCTCTCGCCACCGCTGACGTACTCGGCGTCCAGCCCGCGCGGCTGCAGGTCCACGGCATACGGGGACAGCCCGGCTTTGCGCAGTACGTCGGCGAGGCGCACCCCGCGCCAACGCGCCACGCCGACCGCGCCCAGGGTCCACGAGGTTCCGGCGACCGTTTCCCGCTGCTGGGTGGTGTAGTAGCTGCGGCCGTTTCCGGCGCACTCGACGAACGCGGTCCGGGTGACGGCGGGCAGGGCGCGCAGATCGTCGTACCCGAACTCGACCGGGCGGCCCTCGGAGGGCTTGCCGCGCAGCCCGTCGCCCCAGAGTCTCAGCCGCCAGTCGGCGGCATCCAGCACGGGGGTCGCCGTGTGGTTGCGTACGAAGAACAGCTCGTTGGGGGTGTGGTGGCCCGTTCCGCGCAGCGCCTCCCAGCGGGTCTCGGCGTTGGTGCCGCGCTGGATGAACCACTCGGCCGGCAGCGGTTTGACGATCGGGGTGTCGGCCGCGTGCGCGGGACGTGGAGCGGGCAACGCGGTCGCGGCCGCCGTGGCGGCGAGCAGGGTGAGCAGCCGGCGGCGGCTGACCCCGTCCGCCCGGGCATCCCCGGCGAGCCACTGGCGCAGCCTGCGGCGGTCGTAGGCGGTCTCGTCGACGCGGGACGCGGAACGGGGTGAGGGCGCAGGGGATGCGGGCATGACGGGTCCTCGTCGTCGATGGTCGGGCCGGATGGTGAGACCGGCTGTGCGGGGGCAGCGGCAAGGCAGGTCAGACTGCCAGGGTTAACGACACCGGTGCGTACGGGTGTTGGAGGTGTGGCCGGGAAGCGTGTGCCGGCCGGTGAGCCGACACACGGCGGCGGCCACGCGGACGAGGTCCACGGCACGGGCGCACTTTCAGAGAACTTTGGCGAGGAAAGTACGGGTGCGTTCCTGACGCGGGCGGTCCAGGACCTCGGCGGGCGGTCCCTGCTCCACCACGACTCCGCCGTCCATGAACACCACGGTGTCGGCGACCTCGCGGGCGAAGCCGATCTCGTGGGTCACGACGATCATGGTGGTGCCGCTGCCCGCCAGGTCCTTGATGACGTCGAGGACTTCGCCGACCAGCTCCGGGTCCAGCGCGGAGGTGGGCTCGTCGAAGAGGAGCACCTTCGGTTCGAGGGCGAGCGCGCGGGCGATGGCCACGCGCTGCTGCTGGCCGCCGGACAGCCGGCGTGGGTAGGTGTCGGCCTTGTCCGCGAGGCCGACCCGGTCCAGGAGCCGGCGGGCCGCCTCCTCCGCCTCCCTGCGCGGGCGGCGCAGGGCGCAGACCGGGGCTTCCACGAGGTTCTCCAGCACGGTCAGATGCGGGAAGAGGTTGAAGTTCTGGAAGACGAACCCGATGCCGGTCCGCTGCCTCAGGACGTCCTTCTCCTTCAGCTCGTGGAGCTTGTCGCCCGCGCGGCGGTAGCCGATGAGTTCACCGTCGATGCTGACCCAGCCGCGGTTGACCTTCTCCAGGTGGTTGATGGTGCGCAGCAGCGTGGACTTCCCGGAGCCGGACGGTCCGAGGATCACGGTGACCTCTCCGGCGCGGACCTGCAGGTCGACGCCGCGCAGCACCTCCAGTGGGCCGAAGCTCTTGTGGACGCCGTGGACTTCGACCATGACGTCGCTCATGTCTGCTCCGGCGGGTTGACCCGCGATGTCTCGATCGCGGAGGCAGAGGTACCCCACTTGGTGAGGATCCGGGCGTACGTTCCGTTCCTGATCAGCTCGTTGACGGCGGCCCGGAACGCCTTGGTGAGCGCGGAGCCCTTCTTGAAGGCGAAGCCGACGTCCAGGCGGTGGTACTCGCCGAGGAAAGTGGTCTGCGACGCCGGTTGTGCCGCCTGGTAGCGCAGGCCGTTGATGGTCGACATGATCACGTCGATACGGCCCTGTTGGAGCGCGGTGAGCGTGGCCGCGTTCTCCGAGTAGACCTTCACGTCGTACGGCTTCTTGCCCGCCTTCGCGCACACCCCCTTCTGCGCGGTGAGGGTCGCCTCGAAGGTCGTGCCGGCGCCGGTGCCGATGGTCAGCCCGCACAGCTGGGTGAGGTCGGTGATCTTCGACTTGAGGGCGGTGTTGCCCTTCTTCACCGCGAAACCCTGGCCGTCGTTGATGTAGGTGACGAAGTCGATGGTCTTCAAGCGATCGCTCGTGACGCCGAAATTACCGGTGCCGAAGTCGTACTTGCCGCTGCCGAGGGCGGGCAGGATCGCCTCGAAGGAGGCGTCCTGACGCTCCAGCCCGACCCCGAGCACCTTGGCGACCGCGTCCGCGAGGTCGATGTCCTGCCCGGCGGGCGCCTTGTCCGTGCCGTTCGGGTAGTAGGCGCCGGGCGGGAATCCGATCGAGCTGCCGACGCGCAGCTTGCCGGCCTTGCGGACGTCGGCGGGGAGCAGGGCGGCGGCGGAGTCCACCTTGCGGACGGTGGCCACCGGGTCGTCGGTCGGTGCGGGAGAGGCCTCGGCACCGACGGCCGCCGTACCGCCGGTGTCGCCGGAGCCGCAGGCCGTCAGCGCGAGCAGGGGCAGCAGGGCGAGGGCGGCGGTGCCGCGCAGGCGGGTTTTGAGGGTGCGGATGTTCACTGGTCGGGGGCCTTTCCCGTGCGTTCCCGCACTGCGAGGTGCTTCTCGAAGGGCAACGGGCCGATGGTCTCCGGGTCGGCCTCCGTGTCGAACAGGGGTGTGTAGCCGGTGGCCAGGTACAGGCCGCGCGCCTCGGGCTGGCGTGGACCGGTGGTCAGGTGGATCCGCCGGTATCCGTGCGTGCCCGCCGCCCGCTCCAGCTCGGCGATCACGCGGCGGGCGAGGCCGCGTCTGCGGTGGGCGGAGTGTGTCCAGATCCGTTTCAGTTCGGCGGTGGTCGCGTCGTACCGGCGGAAGGCGCCGCCCGCGACGGGCTCGCCGCCCTCCAGCAGCAGCAGGAGCAGGCCGCCGTGGGCTTCGGTGAACTCCTCGTCGGGGTAGCGGGAGATCTCGGCGTGCGCGTCCTTGCCGTAGCGCGTGGAGTACTCGTGGCCGAGTTCGCGCAGCAGCGGTCTGACGCGCGGGTCGGACACCGGGACCTGAACGACGGACAGCTCGGGTGCGGAGGTCATGCGTTCACCGCCACCGGCGTCCGCGCCTCGCGTGCCGCCCGCTCGGCGTCGCGCTTGGCGACCTCCTCGCGGACGATCGGGATCACGTAGCGGCCGAAGTCGATGGCGTCGCCCAGCAGGTCGTAGCCGCGGGCGGAGAGGATGTCGACGCCGAGGTCGTAGTAGTCGAGGAGTGCCTGGGCGACCGTCTCCGGGGTGCCGACCAGGGCGTTGGAGTTTCCCGCGCCGCCGGTCGCGGCGGCGGTCGGGGTCCACAGGGCGCGGTCGTAGCGCTCGCCCGCCTCGGCGATGGCGATCAGCCGTTGCGAGCCCGTGTTCTGTGGATGCGCATGTCCGTTGTGGCGTTTGGTGATCGCCTCGCCCCGCTCCCTGCGGGCCTTGATCGCACCTACCGTGCGGTGGGCCTTCTCCCAGGCCAGTTCCTCCGTCGGGGCGATGATCGGGCGGAAGGCGACCTGGATGCGCGGCACGTCGGTGCGGCCCGCGGCCTTCGCGGCGGACTTCACGTTCTCGATCTGCTCGGCGGTCCTCGCCAGGGGCTCGCCCCACAGGCAGTAGATGTCGGACTCGGCGCCTCCGGCGGCCAGCGCGGCGGGCGACGAACCGCCGAACGACACATGGGGGCGGGGCTGCTGGACAGGGAAGACGTCGCTGACGAAGTCGTGGAAGCGGTAGTGCTCGCCCTCGTGGTCGAACGGCTCGTGGGTGGTCCAGATCTTCTTGACGATCCGGATGTACTCACGGGTGCGGGCGTATCGCTCGTCCTTGGTGAGGGTGTCACCCTCGCGGCCCTGCTCGTGGTCGTTGCCACCGGTGATGAAGTGCACGGTCAGCCGGCCCTCGCTGATCCGGTCGAGGGTGGCGAACGTCTTGGCGGCGAAGGTCGGATACGAGACGTTGGGCCGGTGCGCCAGCAGGATCTGCAGGCGGTCCAGCCGGCTCGCGATGTATGCGGCGGCCGGTGCGGGGTCCGGCGATCCGGAGCCGTACGCGAACAGCACCCGGTCCCAGCCGTGGTCCTCGTGTGCCCGGGCGAGGCGGAGGGTGTAGTCCTTGTCGAAGGCGGCGCCGGAGCGCGGCGTGGTTTCGGAGCCGTCGTTGGTGGCGGCTATACCGAGGAACTCCACCGGCATGGGTATGACCTCTCGGAAATGCGCACGCGGACAGGCGTGACGGAACTGCTTGTGCGCAAAGGTGAACGGGCGACTGAATTCAATGCGAGCGTGACGACGCGAAGCGTCGAAAAACGGTGCTACGGCAGCAGCGCGCGAAAAAGGAGAACTCGGCCCGCGACGGGGTCACCGAGGGAGGGAAGGGCCGGTCGGAGGGCCCGCTGCCGAATCAGGCGCAACACGCCGCGGACCACACTCGACCGAAGTCGATGTGATCGCGCGAGACCAAGCGCAGCTGGGCAGTCATGCGACTAATTGAGCAGTACATCGTGCTCCCCGTCAAGCAGATCCCGGATGCCGGAACGCGCGGACAGGCGTCTCAAAGCTTGCTGTTGACACATCGATGGCGTGGGCACATACGATCGACGGCGGACCGGCTCCGCGTTGCGCGGCAGCCTCTCCGGCCGCGTTGAGGGACGCGGCGAGCGTGTCGACGCCGATCCCCGGCCGCACCGAGTGCCCCTGGGGTCACCCACGCCTGCGTTCCCTCCCCGGAGAGCCTCCCCATGGTCACGTCGCCCGATCTCACGTCCGGCCCCGCAACGAAGAGTCACCAGGTACTCGCCACCGACCTGCCGCGGATCGTCCCGCGCCGTCACGTCGGCCGGTGGCTGACCGCCGCCGTCGCGCTGTCGCTCTTCGCGATGGTGCTCAACTCCGTGGTCCGCAACGACGCCTTCCAATGGGACGTGGTGGGCGGGTACTTCACCACGGCCGCCGTGCTCGACGGGCTGCTGCTCTCGCTGTGGCTGACCGCCGTGGTGATGGTGCTCGGCTTTCTGTTCGGCACCGTGCTCGCGGTGATGCGGCTCTCCGCCAACCCGGTTCTGCGCACGCTGAGTTGGGGCTATGTGTGGGTCTTCCGGTCCACGCCCCTGCTGGTGCAGCTGCTGTTCTGGTTCAACATCGGGGCCCTGTATCCGACGCTCGGCCTCGGTATCCCGTTCGGCCCGGAGTTCCTCACGTTCAAGACGGTCAACCTGCTCGGTCCCACTCTCACCGCCGTCATCGGCCTCACCCTGCACGAGACCGCCTACGCCGCCGAGGTGGTGCGCGGCGGCATCCTCGCCGTGGACGCGGGGCAGACCGAGGCCGCCCTGGCACTCGGGCTGAGCAGACGCCGCACCCTGCGCCGGATCGTCGTGCCGCAGGCCATGCGTTCGATCGTGCCGACGGCCGGGAACATGCTGATCGGCACCCTCAAGGGCACCAGCATCGTCAGTGTGCTGGCCGTGCACGACCTGCTGTACTCGGTGCAGTTGATCTACAACCAGACGTACCAGATCATCCCGCTGCTGATGGTCGCGACCCTGTGGTACATCGCGGTCACCACGGTGCTGAGCGCGGGCCAGTTCTACGTCGAGCGGTACTACGCGCGCGGCAACTCGCGCACCCTGCCCCCCACTCCGCTCCAGCGGCTGCGCGGCCACCTGACCGCCGTGCGCCTTCGGCTGCGGGCGGCGACGGCAGCCGACGCCCGCCCGGCGATCGGCGGTGACCGGTGAGCGCCGGCCCTTCCGCGGCGGTCCTGGTCGTCGTGGGCGCGGGTCCGCGTGCCACGGGCCTGCTGGAGCGCATCGGCGCCAACACCCCCGAACTGTGGGACCGGGACGGGGAGTTGCGCATCCACCTGATCGACCCGCACCCGCCCGGCCCGGGTCGGATCTGGCGCGACGAGCAGTCCGCGCTGCTGCGGATGAACTCGATGGCGGAGGACGTCACGATGTTCACCGACGAGTCGTCCACCATCGACGGTCCGGTACGCCCCGGACCCTCCCTCGCCGAGTGGGCGGCCCAGTTCTCCGGCCGGGGCCCGCGCCACGCGCCCCACACCGAGCCCGCCGACCCGGAGGTGCTCACCGAACTGCGCTCGCTCGCCGGGACGGACTTCCCCACCCGCCGGGCCCAGAGCGCCTATCTGGACTGGGTGTTCCGCAGGGCGCTGGCCCAGCTGCCGCCCACCGTCACGGTCGAGTGGCACCGCACGACCGCGACCGCGGTCACCGGTCCCCCGGACGGCCCGCAGTACGTTCACCTGGCCGACCGCGCCACCCCCCTCACCGCCGACCTGGTGGTCCTGGCGCAGGGACACATCGGCTCCACCCCCGCCGCCGAGCACCGCGACCACGCCGCCTTCGCGCGCCGCCACGGCCGCTTCCATCTGCCACCGGAGTTCTCCGCCGACGCCGACCTGTCCGCGCTGCAACCCGGCGAGCATGTCGTCCTGCGCGGCTTCGGGCTGGCCTTCATCGACCTGATGGCGCTGCTCACCGAGGGCCGCGGCGGCACCTACCGCACCGAGGCCGACGGCAGCCTCACCTACCTGCCGTCCGGTCTGGAGCCCGTCCTGCACGTCGGATCGCGGCGGGGAGTGCCGTACCACTCCAAGACCCGCTACCGGCTCCAGGGCCCCCGGCCGCCGCTGCCCAGGCACTTCGGTCCCGAAGCGGTCGACGCGCTGCTCGCCGAGGGGCGCCCGCTGGATCTGCGGCGCGATGTGTGGCCGCTGATGGCCAAGGAGATCGGCTTCGGCCACTACCACGAGCTCTTCCACGCACACCCCGAACGCACCGCCCTCCCCTGGCCGGACTTCATCGCCGCCTACGACCGTCTGGACTGGTACGCCGACGCCATGGCCGACCTCGTAGCCGCGGCCGTACCCGACCCGGCTTACCGGCTGGACTTCGAGGCCCTGGACCACCCCCTGGACGGTCTCGCGTTCCCGACCCCGGACGCCTTTCAGGAGCACCTGCGGGACCGGATCGCCGAGGACGTCGCCCGCCGCGAGGACCCGGAGTTCAGTGCCGACCTCGGGGCCTTCCTCGCGCTGCTCTCCATCTACGGGCAGTTGCCCCGCCTGGTGGCCGGTGGACGGCTGACCGCTCGGTCCGTCGCCGAGCAGCTCGACGGCTGGTGGCACGGATTCTTCAGCTTCCTGGCCTCCGGGCCGCCCGGCTTCCGGCTGCGCCAGCTGCTCGCCCTGTCCCGGGCCGGGGTCGTCCGCTTCCTGGGCGCCGGCATCCGGATCGGCACCGACGAGACGACCGGCACCTTCACCGCGGCCGGCCCCACCCTCCCCGGCCGCACGCTCCACGCCACCGCCCTGATCGAGGCGTATCTGCCCCGCCACTCCCTGGACCGCACCGAGGACCCCCTCCTGCGTGACCTGCACCGGGCCGGCGCCCTCACCGAGGAGGTCATCGCCGACCCCACGCACGCCCACCGCTCCGGCCTGCTGGCCGTCTCCGCCGCGGACGGCCATGTCCTCGACCCGTCCCTCGGCGGCACTCACCCGCGCCGCATCGCCCTCGGCGCCCCCACCAACAGCCGGGCCGTCGCCGCGTTCGCCCGCCCCCGTACGAACGCCCCCGCCTTCCGCCAGAACGACGCGGTGGCCCGTGCGCTGCTGTGCGCCCTGAGCTCACAGTTCCCAAAGGGAGAGATGGCAACGTCCACTATGTGAAATCCCTCTTGGGGTGAGCGCCACCTTCTGCCACGATCCCCATCAACCAGGTAGGAAAACTAGGAATCGGTGGGGTGGGGTGGCCATGAGTTCGCGCGAGCACGCACGCCTCGTCCCGCCCCTTCTGACCTCGCGTCGCCACATCGACTTCGCGCGTACGTCCAGCGCCATCTGTCGGCTCGTCTGAAGCCGTTCGCGGAGCCTGCCCGCGCTCCGCACCAGCGCCACCGTTCTTCGACGTACTTCCGCACTCTCCTGTCACTCATCTCCGAGAGGACACCTTCGTGTCTGCCGCAAGACCGCTCACCACCCTGCGCACCCTCGCCGTCATCGCGGCGCTCCCCCTGCTGCTGACCGCCTGCGGCTACGGCGCCGATTCCACCGACGACGGCAAGCAGGCCGAGGTCGCGGCGGACGCCAAGAAGCTCTCCGTCGACGAAGTGAAGATCGGCTACTTCCCCAACCTCACGCACGCCACCGCTCTGGTGGGCGTCCAGGAGGGCCTGTTCCAGAAGGAGCTCGGCGGCACCACGATCAAGCCGTCGACGTTCAACGCCGGGCCGTCGGAGATCGAGGCGCTGAACTCCGGCTCCATCGACATCGGCTGGATCGGCCCGTCCCCCGCGATCAACGGCTACACCAAGGCGGCCGGGAAGAACCTGCGGATCATCTCGGGGTCGGCCTCGGGCGGGGTGAAGCTCGTCGTCAACCCGGAGAAGATCAAGTCCCTCAAGGACGTCAAGGGCAAGAAGATCGCCACGCCGCAGCTCGGCAACACGCAGGACGTGGCCCTGCTCAACTGGATCTCCGAGCAGGGCTGGAAGGTCGACGCGGAGAGCGGCAAGGGTGACGTCTCGGTCGTCCGCACCGACAACAAGATCACGCCGGACGCCTACAAGTCCGGCTCGATCGACGGTGCCTGGGTGCCGGAGCCGACCGCGTCCAAGCTGGTCGCCGAGGGCGGCAAGGTGCTGCTCGACGAGGCCGACCTGTGGCCGGACAAGAAGTTCGTGATCACGAACATCATCGTCCGGCAGGAGTTCCTCAAGGAGCACCCGGACGTCGTCGAGGCCGTGCTGCGCGGTTCGGTGAAGACCAACGAGTGGATCAACGCCAACCCGGACAAGGCCAAGGCCTCCGCGAACAAGGCCCTGGAGGAGCTCTCCGGCAAGGCCCTGCCCGCCGAGGTCATCGACCCGGCGTGGAAGTCGATCACCTTCCTCGACGACCCGCTGGCCGCGACCCTCGACAGCGAGGCGGAGCACGCGGTGAAGGCCGGCCTGCTGGAGGAGCCCGACCTGAAGGGCATCTACGACCTCGCGCCGCTCAACAAGGTCCTCAAGGCCGACGGCAAGGACGAGGTCGACGACGCCGGTCTCGGCGTCAAGTAACCACCGCATCCGCTCAGTTCCCAGGAGGTGACGACCATGGCCACCCCGACGGCCACGACCGCGAAGGTCGCCGAGGACGCCGCGGCGGTGACGTATGCCGCGCGTGTCGAGCATGTCTCGAAGTCCTTCGCCGGCCCCGCCGGGCGGCAACTCGTCCTCGACGACATCACGCTCGATGTCGCACCCGGCGAGTTCGTCACCCTCCTGGGAGCCTCCGGCTGCGGCAAGTCGACGCTGCTGAACCTGGTCGCGGGGCTGGACCTGCCGTCCGCCGGTTCGATCGGCACGGACGGCCGGCCCGCCCTGATGTTCCAGGAGCACGCGCTGTTCCCCTGGCTGACCGCCGGCAAGAACGTCGAGCTCGCGCTCAAGCTGCGCGGGGTCGCCAAGGCGGAGCGCCGCACCGAGGCGGAGCGGCTGCTGGAACTCGTCCGGCTGCAGGGGGCGTACGGCAAGCGGGTGCACGAGTTGTCGGGCGGCATGCGGCAGCGGGTCGCCCTGGCCCGGGCGCTGGCGCAGGACAGCCGGCTGCTGCTGATGGACGAGCCGTTCGCGGCGCTGGACGCGATCACGCGTGACGTGCTGCACGACGAACTGACCCGTATCTGGCGGGAGACGGGGCTGTCGGTGCTGTTCGTGACGCACAACGTCCGCGAGGCGGTGCGGCTGGCCCAGCGGGTGGTGCTGCTGTCCTCGCGGCCCGGCCGGATCGCGCGGGAGTGGACCGTCGACCTCGCCCATCCGCGCCGTATCGAGGACACCGCGGTCGCCGAGCTGTCCGTCGAGATCACCGAAGAACTGCGTGGGGAGATCCGCCGCCATGGCCGGCACTGACAACCGCGTCGACACCAAGGTCGACGTCACCAAGGACGGTTCCAGGACGGCCGGGGCGCCGCAGGATCCCAACGATCTGGCGGGACTCGAGGCCGGGCTCGACGCGCTGGACTCGGTGCAGGTGAGCCGTACGCCGTTGCGCGAGACCCTGGTCCGCAAGGTACTGCCGCCCGTCACCGCCGTCGCATTGGTGCTGGTCGTCTGGCAGTTGCTGGTGTGGGCCGAGGTCGCACCCGACTACAAGCTGGCCTCGCCGTCCGACGTGTGGGGCGAGGTGCGCGAGGCCTGGCTCCAGGGCACGCTGCTCGACTACATCTGGACGTCCGTCTCACGCGGCCTGCTCGGCTTCCTGCTGGCGCTCGCCATCGGCACGCCACTCGGCCTGCTGGTCGCCCGGGTGCGGTTCGTCCGGGCGGCCATCGGCCCCATCCTGTCCGGCCTCCAGTCGCTGCCGTCGGTGGCCTGGGTGCCGCCCGCCGTGCTGTGGCTCGGCCTCAACAACTCGATGATGTACGCCGTGATCCTGCTCGGTGCGGTCCCGTCCATCGCCAACGGCCTCGTCGCGGGCATCGACCAGATCCCCCCGCTGTTCCTGCGCGCCGGGCGGACCCTGGGCGCGACCGGGCTGCGCGAGGCCTGGCACATCGTGATGCCGGGTGCGCTCCCGGGCTATCTCGCCGGCCTGAAGCAGGGCTGGGCGTTCTCGTGGCGCTCCCTGATGGCCGCCGAGATCATCGCCTCCTCCCCCGATCTCGGCGTCGGCCTCGGCCAGTTGCTGGAGAACGGCCGCAACAACAGCAGCATGCCGCAGGTGTTCCTGGCCATCTTCCTGATCCTCCTCGTCGGTATCGCCATCGACCTGCTGATCTTCAGCCCGCTGGAGCGGCGGGTGCTGCGCAGCCGGGGTCTGCTGGTCACCCGCTGAGAGGCGGGTCCACGACCGACCCGGGCGTCGGACACCCAGCGGGTCCGCGGACGGTGGCGGACCCGCTGGGCAGAACCGTCGGCCCGGCGGGTCACGGTCGCTTCGGTGGCTGGATCCACCCCAGCGACCGCTCGACGGCCCGCTTCCAGCACTCGTACTCCCACTCCCGCCGCTCGTCGTCCATGTCCGGCAGCCACTGCGCGGCCCGGTGCCAGTTGCGGCGCAGGACCTGGAGGTCCGGCCAGTAGCCGGCCGCCAGACCGGCCGCGTAGGCGGCACCCAGGGACACCGTCTCGGCGACGAGGGGCCGTACGACGGGAACGTCGAGCACATCGGCCAGGATCTGCATGAGCAGATGGTCGGACGTCATTCCTCCGTCGACCTTGAGCTGCTTCAGGGCGAGCGCGGAGTCGGCGTTCATGGCGTCGACGACCTCCCGGGTCTGCCAGCCGGTGGCCTCCAGGACAGCGCGGGCCAGATGGCCCTTGGTGATGTACGACGTGAGTCCGACGATCACACCGCGGGCGTCGCTGCGCCAGTGCGGCGCGAACAGACCCGAGAACGCGGGGACGATGTAGCAGCCGCCGTTGTCCTCGACGGTGCGGGCCAGCGTCTCGATCTCGGGGGCGCTGTGGATCAGGCCCAGCCGGTCGCGGAACCACTGCACCAGCGACCCGGTGACGGCGATCGGGCCCTCCAGCGCGTAGATGGTGGGCTGGTCCCCGATCTTGTACGCGACGGTCGTCAGCAGCCCGTGTTCGGAGCGGACGACGTCGGTGCCGGTGTTCATCACCAGGAAGCTACCGGTTCCGTAGGTGCACTTCGCCTCGCCCGGCGAGAAGCAGGTCTGCCCGAACAGGGCCGCCTGCTGATCGCCGAGGGCCGCCGTGATCCGCACGCCGGGGAGCAGGGCGCTCGCCTCGCCGTAGCTCTCCGCCGAGGACCGGATCTCCGGCAGCATCGCGCGTGGCACGCCGAAGAAGGCCATGAGCTCCGCGTCCCAGGTCAGCGTGCGGATGTCCATGAGCATGGTGCGGCTGGCGTTGGTGGCGTCGGTGATGTGCAGGCCGCCGTCGGGGCCGCCGGTGAGGTTCCAGATCAGCCAGCTCTCGATGGTGCCGAACAGCACCTCGCCGTCGCGGGCGCGCCGCTCCAGCCCGTCGACGTTGTCGAACAGCCAGCGGATCCGGGGCGCGGAGAAGTACGTCGACGGGGGCAGCCGGCAGCGGTCGAGGAAGAAGTCGTCGCCCGGGTCGCTCCTCAGCTCGTCGACGAGCGGGGCGGTTCGGGTGTCCTGCCAGACGATCGCCCGGACCAGCGGGATGCCGGTCCGCGGGTCCCAGAGCACGGTCGTCTCGCGCTGGTTGGCGATCCCGATGGCCGAGATCTGGCTCGCCTCGATCCCGGCGTTCGACAGTGTCTCGGGGACGATCCGCCGGAGGTTGCGCCAGATCTCGACGGCGTCGTGCTCGACCCAGCCGGGCCGGGGGAAGAACTGCTGGTGCTCCCGCTGGGCGACCGACACCAGCCGCCCGCCGTGGTCGAACAGGATGCAGCGGGTGGACGTGGTGCCCTGGTCGATGGACATCACATACCGTTCAACCATGATCGGCCCTCCCTTCCGATGTGTCGCGGAGGTGCTGGGGGCCTACCAGCGAGCCGCGCCCAGGTCTCTGGAGATCGCGCGTGCCGCCTCCCTCAGCACGGTGATCAGGGCCGGCAGCGGCCGGCCTTTGGAGTCGCAGATCCGCTCCACGGCCCCGGACACGCCTATCGCGCCCACCACGAGACCGCCCTGTCCCCGGATCGGCGCGGCAATCCCGGCTTCGCCCATGCTCATCTCCTGTACTTCGGCGCCCCAGCCGAGGTCCCGTATCTCCGCGAGCGCCCGGTTCAGCTCCGAGGGGTGAACCAGGGTGTGCCGGGTGTATCCCTCCGGTTCGTCCTCCAGCAGCGGCTCCACCGGGGTCGCTCCGAAGGCCAGCAGAACCTTGCCGAGCGAGGAGGCGTGGAGGGGCAGCAGCGCGCCGACATCCAGGGTCTGGAGGGTGTCGTCGGGCCGGAAGACGTGGTGGATGACGAGCACCTTGCCCTCCAGGGGCGTGCCCAGTCGTACGGCCTCCCCGCTGCGGGCGGCCAGGGCGTCGGCCCAGTTGATGGAACGCGAGCGCAGTTCGTTGACGTCGAGGTAGCTGGTGCCGAGGTGCAGCAGGGCCGCCCCGAGCTGGTATCTTCCGGTCGCCGGGTCCTGCTCGACGAAGTCCACGTGCTGCAGGGTCCGCAGGATTCCGTGGGCGGTGCCCTTGGCCAGCCCCAGCGACGAGGCCACCTCCCCCAGCCCCAGTCGGCGGGATCCGCCGGCGAGCAGTCGCAGGATCGCCGCCGCCCGCTCGATGGACTGGACTGGGCCGGCCATGAGGCGATGGTAGTCCCAGTTTTTCCGCTTTGGGACTGTCGTTCGGTAATGCCGACCCAGGTTCGTTGACCGGTGGATTCTCCTTGTTTAGCGTTCCATGACGCCTTCGCCCCGACCTGGGGCCGGCGGAGACCGCCCGAGGAGGACAGATGACTACAGCGCAGCTCGCCGCCGCGCCTCCTGGGGAGGTCGAGCACGTCTTCTCCCTGCCGCACGCCCCGGGGGCGGTCGCCGGCATGAGGCGACGTGTCCGTGCCGTGCTGTCCGACTGGAATCTGACGGCCGACTGCGCCGCCGACGTCCTGCTGGTGGTCTCGGAGCTCCTCACCAACGCCATCGTCCACGCCGTGCCGCCGGCGACGCTGCGGCTCTCGCGGAGCCCGCTGGAGGGATGCGGAACGGTACGCGTCGAGGTGACCGACCTGGGCCCCGCGGCACCGGCGGAGGACCCGACCTCCACGATCGACCCGGACGAACACGGCCGCGGCCTCGACATCGTCAACGCACTGGCGTCCCGCTGCGGCGTCCACGTCCACACGGGCGGAACCAGCCGCTGGGCCGAGCTCCCCTCGACCTGAGGCCGACGCCATACGAAAAGGGCCTCCCCGAGCCACTGCCCACGAAGACCCTTAACACCGTCGGACGACAGGGTCCATGCATTCCAGGGAGTCCGGCAAACGTCCAAGCCAAAGGCCTGCTGCGCGGGGTGATTGCGATTCTGCGGGCAATTGACCGGCCTCGGTACATGACCACTGCCCAGGCACTTCGTCGAGAAGCTTCGCGCGACGACACTCCAGAAACGGTCAAGGGCCTCGTCCCACCGAAGTGAAACAAGGCCCTGACCTGCGACTACATGGTGCTGCAGCAGTCGGGACGACAGGATTTGAACCTGCGACCCCTTGACCCCCAGTCAAGTGCGCTACCAAGCTGCGCCACGTCCCGATGCCTGTCGCGCGACGAACCGCGTGATCATGCAGGTCAACCCTACCCCATGGGCGCCCCGCCCCAGCCGGTCCCGACCCCTTGACCCATTATTGTCGTTGCCTATAATTGCCTAACTCAAGGAGGGCCGGTCCGCTGCCGGACAGGCCCACGCGCCGCGACCGAACGGATGCCACATGTCCCTCCTGACCCGGCCCGCGGTGGCCGGCCTTGTCGCCAAGGTCATGCAGCGGGTGACCGTCATGGCGGACCGGCGTCCCGGCGGCCGGGGTTCCGCCGCCGCCTCGCACGCGCGCTTTCCCGAATTCCCGCGACGCGTACGCGAGTTGACGATTCCCACGTCGATCGCTCCCGCCCGGGCCACGGTGTATCTGCCCGCCCGTGCCGAGCCAGCCCCGCCGGTGCACGTCAACTTCCACGGCGGCGGATACGTCATGACGCTGACCGAACTGGACGACCCACTGTGCAGGTTCCTCGCCGCGGAGACGGGGGCCGTCGTGATCAATGTGGACTATGTCGTCGCGCCGCAGCATCCGTTCCCGGCGCCGACCCGGCAGGCGTACGAGATCGTTCGCTGGGTCGCGGCACACGGCGCCGAGGAGGGGTGGGACGGCGAGCGGCTCACCGTGGGCGGGCAGAGCGCCGGCGGCGGGCTCGCGGCGGCCGTGGCACGGCAGGCCTTCGATGAGGGCGGGCCGTCGATCGCGCTGCAGGTGCTGCACTATCCCCCGCTCGACCTGGCGACGGGCGTCCGGAACAAGCGCGCCGCCATCGCCAAGCCGATGCTGCGGCCCTGGATGGGCGACGTCTTCGACACGTCGTACGTCCCGGATGTGCGGCGGCGTCTCGATCCGCTCGTCTCCCCCGCGCACCCTTCGGACACCGCGGACCTGAAAGGCATCGCCCCTGCCCTGGTGATCACCGCCGAACACGACCTACTCCGGGCCGAGGGCGAGCGTTACGCGGAGCGACTCCGGGGCGTCGGCGCGCTGGTCGACCACCATGAGGTGCGCGGCGCCGATCACGGGTACGACGGGACCGACGACGACAAGGCGCGGGACGTTTACACGATCATCGCCCGGCGGCTCCGGGAAGCCGTGGATGCCTGACGGGGCCGTCCGGCGGCGGGCCTGGGTGACGGACCTTGGCGACGGGCCTAAGAACCCAGCCCGCTCTTCCCGTTGGCGACCGCGGGCTGCCTCTCGCCGGTCACGCGGGTCCCGGCGCTCGCCACGGGCACGCCGTACTCGTCCGGGGACGGGACGCGCACGTGCACCGGGACCACCGGCACGACGACCGAACTCCGGTCGGCCGAAGGCCAGATGGGCTGAGCCGCCGGGCCGCCGGACGTCGGGGTGGCCCGGGAGCCTCGCCATGGACCCCCGGACCTCCCTGCGCCGAATCCCGACATCAGCAGGGCCACGGCCACGACCACCCACCACGGCAGGCCCGCCTTGGCCATGAACGCGACGACGGCTGCCAGCGCGAGAAGTGCCGTCACGTCCTGCTCCCCCTTTACGGAACAACTCACCAGCCCCGGGCGCACCGAAAGGCGCCCTCCATCACTACGGGCATATGACGCAACAATACGCGAGACCGTCGTATAACCCAGTTCGGCTCATCTGTACATATGGCTCGTCAGTACATATGACGGGCGGTCAGTGTGCTCCTACGAGTTTCTGCTCGCTGTCGCCCCCGACGGTCCGTTTCGAGCCGCGCAGTGCCGCGATCCCGATGAAGACCATCGACGACAGGCCGGCCAGGGCAAACGCGGTGAAGCCCCAGTCGCCCTTGTTCGCGGCGAGCAACTGGCCGCCCAGCCAGGGCCCGAACACCGCACCGAAGCGGCCCATGCCGGAGGTCCAGCCGACGGCGGTGGCGCGGTTCTCGGGGCGGGAGCGGATCGAGACGGTCGCGTAGATCATGGTCTGCGCGCTGTTCAGGAACACTCCGGTCAGGAACACCACCGCGAAGGTGAGCGCCGGCGGCATGTGGACGCTGAGCAGGAAGACACCGGCGGCGGTCAGCGCGAACCAGATCGCCGAGATCCGCGGGGCGCCGAACCGGTCGGAGGCGCGGCCGGCGACCAGCATGCCGACGATGCCGCCGAGGTTGAACAGGACCACGAAGGTCAGTGCGGAGCCGAGGTTGTAGCCCTCACCTCGCATCAGGGTGGGCAGCCAGGTGGCGACGCCGTAGACGAGGAGAAGCCCGCCGAAGGAGGCCGCCCAGTACAGCAGGGTCTGGCTCCACTCACCGCCGCGGAACAGGCTGACGAGGGCGTTCCAGCGGCCGGCGGTGCCCTGCTCGCCTGCGGGGGCGGCCGGCAGCGCGACCTCGTAGCGCCGGGCCAGCTCGCCGGCCTCCTCGCTGCGACCCTTGGCGACCAGGAAGCTCAGCGACTCGGGCAGGGACTTGGCCAGGACCGGCACGAACAGCAGCGGGAGCACGCAGAACCAGAACGCGGCCCGCCAGCCCAGGGGTTCGACGACCCACAGGGCGACATACGCGGAGAGGATGCCGCCCGCGTGGTGGGCGGTCATCAGCATGCCGACGGTGAGAGCGGCGCGGCCACGCGGGGCGTAGTCGGAGACCATGCTGATCGCAGTGGGCAGCAGACCGCCGAGGCCGATTCCGGCGAGCGTGCGGCCGAGGCCGAACACCCCGACGCTGCCCGCCATCGCGCACAGCCCGGAGGCCAGCGAGAACAGCGCGACGCAGGCGACCATCAGCTTCTTGCGGCCGATCCGGTCGGCGACCGTGCCCGCGGTCAGGGCGCCGACCAGCATGCCGAAGGTGGCATAACTGCCCAGGTCACCGGCCTGGTCCGGGGTGAGGCCGAGGGCCTTCTGCTCCAGCATGTGGGGCAGCACCGAGCCGTAGACGAACATGTCCAGGCCGTCGAAGAGGACGGCCAGCCAGCACAGGCCGACGGCGAGCACGGCCAGTCTGCCGACGCGAGCGGTCGGGGAGGGGGAGGAGGACATCCTTGTTTTCCTCTCGTGCGTTGTGCGCCAGACGCTAAGGAGCCGGAGACCAAAGAGTCAACGTTTTTGTCAACAATCTCAGCGACAATCCGGTGCGCCTGGAAGAACCCGAAAGACCCGAACGATTCGAAAGACCCGAAGGGCGCGCCTTCTCAGACGACCGGCGGAGTCCCGTGCGTGTGGAAGGACTCGATCGTCTTCAGGCCCCATGCCTGCCCCTTGGCCCGTTCGGCCTCGGTCCAGGTGATCAGCGGCCAGTCCGGGGCCAGCACCAGGCGCGTGAGCGGGTTGCACAGCTCGATGCGGTTGCCGCCGGGCTCGTAGACGTACAGGAAGAACGTCTGCTGGATGGCGTGCTTGTGCGGGCCGGTCTCGATGAACACGCCGGTGTCGATGGCGAGGTCGGCGGCGCGCAGGATGTCCTCACGGGTGTCGGCCGCGAAGGCGATGTGGTGCAGCCGGCCGGCGGAGCCGGTCCAGTCGGAGGTGTGGACGACGTCGTACGACTTGTCGGTGAAGGTCAGCCAACGCGCCGCGATCTTCCCGGAGTCGAGCCGGATCTGCTCGGTGGGCCGGGCGCCCAGCACCTGTTCCTGGAACTCGGCGTTGGCGAGCACGTCGGCGGCGAGGAAGTTGACGTGGTCCAGTCGCCGTACGCCCACGCCCCGGTTGGGCTTGGCCTGCGGCTGGTTCTTCAGGGCGGGCTTCAGCTCCGCCGGTGCCCGGTAGTACTCGCTCTCCCAGTAGAGGGCGTGTTCGTGCCCGTCGGGGTCGGTGGTCAGGTACAGCCTGCCGATGCCGGGCTCGTCCTCGACCCACTTGCCGGAGCCGCCCGCCGCCTCGATCGCCTTGATACGGCGGTGCAGTGCCTCCTCGCTGGAGGTGCGCAGGGCGAGCCGGCCGAGGCCCGGCTGTTCGCGGGCGGTGAGGACCAGGCTGTGGTGCTCGTAGTCGTCGAAGGTCCTCAGGTAGACGGTGTCGCCGTCCTGCCCGTTGACGGTGAGCCCCAGGTAGTCGGTGAAGAAGGCGACGCTGGCGTCCAGGTCCGGGGTGAACAGCTGGGCGTGGCCGATGTGGGCGATGTCGCCGAGCGGCGGGGTCATCGGGAGCCTCCGGGGGTGGGTGCGGGGAGTGGAGCCGTCTCGGCGGACCGGGGGAAGACGGTGCCGTCGAAGATCTTGCGGGCGGTGCGGACGACCGCCGTACGGCGGGCTGCGGGCAGGCCTGCGGCGTCGGTGCCGAGGCTGCTCTCGATGTCCAGGAATCCCGAGGGGTGTTCGATGCGGACCCGGTCACCCTCGGGAGGCAGTTCCGCGAGATCCGCGCCAACGCCCCCTTCGACGCGCAGGCCGGCGGCGACACTGGCTGCCCCGAGCACGCCGATCGACGTGTGGCAGCGGACCGGGATGAAGGTGCGGGTGGTGATCACGCCGCCGTGACGGGGCGGGGCGAGCAGTGTGAGCTTGGGGACGGTGGCGTCCGAGACGTCACCGAGGCCCATCAACTTCCCCGCCGCCGAACGGAGTTCGCTCAGACGCTCGGCGAGCGCCAGATCCTCCTCCAGCTCCTTGGGAGTCTCGTGGCCGGTGACCTGGAGCGCGGCGGCCTGCACGAGGACGGTCGGCATGCCGTTGTCCACGCAGGTCACCGGGATGCCGTCGATCTCGTCGCGGACGTTGCCGGTGGGCAGCAGCTTCCCTGCACGGGGCGGGAATTCGATCATCACGGGCGCTGCCGTGCCGGGTACGCCCGAGATCTCGGCGTCCCCCGTGCAGTCGACGCGACCGCCCGGGGTGGGGAAGGCCGCCGTGGCGAAGTCGCCGGTGTTGACCATGCGGATGCGTACGGAGGTCCGCTCCTCCCCCGCCGGGACGAGACCGCGCTCGACGGCGAACGGCCCGATGCCCGCGAGGATGTTCCCGCAGTTCTGACGAGCGATCACCTCCGGTCTGTCGACGACCACTTGAAGAAACAGGTAGTCGACATCCGCCCGCGGGTCCGATGACGGCGAGACCACGGCGACCTTGCTCGTGAGCGGGTGCGCGCCACCCAGGCCGTCGATCTGCCGCTCGTCGGGGCTGCCCATGACGCGCAGCAGCAGCGCGTCGCGTGCTCCGGGGTCGGCGGGCAGGTCCGCGGCCAGGAAGAAGGCGCCCTTGGAGGTGCCGCCGCGCATCAGCATGCAGCGGATCCCCGTCGGCCCGGTCACGGCTGCGCCTCCTCACGGACGTACTCGTCGTAGGACTTGTACGTCACACCGAGCCGTACGAGGGTCTCCCGCAACCCGTAGCGGTCCAGGCCGAGTTGGCCGTCGAGGAAGGCGGCGCGGGTCGCGGCCTCCTTGGCCTCGCGGGCCTCGGCCTTGGCCACTGTCGCCCGGGCGCGCTCGCGGGGCACGACCACGACACCGTCGTCGTCGGCGAGGATCACGTCGCCGGGGCGCACGACCTGGCCGTCGATGGCGATCGGCACGTTCACGGAGCCGCCGGTGGCCTTGACCGTGCCCTGCGAGGACACCGCCCGCGACCAGGCGGCGAAGCCCATGTCGCGCAGCTCTTGGGTGTCGCGGATGCCCGTGTTGAGCACGACACCGCGCACACCGCGCTGCTGGAGGGCGGTCGCGAACAGCTCCCCGAACGGACCGTCCGTGCAGGGCGAGGTGGTGGTGACGACCAGGATGTCGCCCTCGCCGCACTGCTCGACGGCGGCGTGGATCATGAGGTTGTCGCCGGGCCAGCTGAGCACTGTGACGGCCGTACCCGCGACCCTTACGCCCTGCTGGACGGGGCGGATCCACGTCCCCAGCAAGCCGGTTCGGCCCATGGCCTCGCTCACCGTCGCCACGCCGAAGCCGGCCAGCGCGTCGACGTCCTTCAGCTCCGCCTTGGGCGGGTTGGTGACGATCACGCCGCTCATGCCAGCTCCTTCGCGATCTGCGGGAAGGGACGCATGTACGCCTCGGCCATGGTCCGGTGGGCCAGCCCCAGGTTGGGTCCGGCGTTGCGCTTGAGCTGGACGCCGCGGCGGACGGCGAGGTCGGTGTAGTAGTCCCACAGGTGCTGCTGGGCACCGAGGCACTCCATGGCCGCGCGCTTGGTCTCCCACACCTCGGTGATGTCGAGCAGGACCTCGGGCCGGAAGCCGCTCATCTCGGGTTGGTGCGGCTCGAAGTAGAAGACCGGCGGGGCGCCGATGATGTCGCCGGCGCCCGGGTAGCCGATGGCCTGCGCGAGAATCCGGGCCTCGAGGGCCATGCGGTTGGCGGCCGGGTGATCGCCGTTGTACGGGTCCTCGGTCGGGTGGGTGAGCACCACGTCGGGCTGGGTCTCGCGGTGCACGGCGACGAGTTGGTCGGTCAGCGCGGGGGTGGCTACCAGCGGATAGTCGCCGGCGTCGAAGAAGCGGACTTCCGCGCCGAGGGTGGCGGCGGCACGCTCGGCCTCGCCCTGGCGTATCGCCTTGATCTCCTCCAGCTTCCTGCCCTCGCGCCAGGCCTTGGCGGACTCGCCGCGCTCGCCGAAGGTCAGGCAGGCGATGGTCACCTTCTCGCCCCGGGCGGCGGCCAGGGCGATGGCTCCACCCGCCCGCCACACGAAGTCGCCGGCGTGCGCTGTGATGACGAGGGTCGAGCGGGGCGGGGACGGGGGTCCCCCCGCGCGAGGTTGTCCGAGCGAGGGGGAGGGCGCATCGGCGTGCGTCATTGCGGGTCTTCTCCTTCGGTGACAGGTGTGCGCCCGCCCTCTGACGCGCCGTCACGCGGCGACGTGCACGACTCAGTCGCGCAACGCCTCGATCACGCTGCCGAGGTGGGCGCGGACGGCCTCCTCGGCCGCCTGCGGGTCCCTGGCCCGGATCGCCTCGATCATGGCCAGGTGCTCGTTCAGGGAGTGCTGCGGGCGTCCCGGCCTGAGTGCCAGCTGGAAGCGGTGGCGCACCAGTTGTGCGTTGAGCCGCTCCAGCAGTTCCACGGCCGTGCGCTGGCCGGAGAACTCCCGGATTCTGGCGTGCAGTTCCTGGTTCAGCTCCGAGTAGGTCATCGGCTCGCCGTCGGCCACGGCCTTGGTCATCGCCGCGCCGAGGTCCGCCAGCTGGGTCAGCTGCTCGTCGCCGGCCGCGACGGCCGCCTTGGCCGCGCACAGCCCCTCCAGGACCATGCGGCACTCGGTGATGGCGACCGCTTCCTCCACGGTCACCACCCGCACCCGCGAACCGCGGTTGCGGATCCGCTCGACCAGTCCCTGCGCCTCCAGATCGATGAGTGCCGCGCGGATGCTGGCCCGTGTCACACCGAACTGCTCGGCGAGTTCGTTCTCCACCAGCCGCTGCGCCGGTGCCATCTCGCCGTGCAGGATCGCCTGCCGCAGCTGCGCGAGCGCATGCTGCTTGGCCTGCTCTCCGGTGCTCGGACGGGCTTCCTTCGGCATGTGCCCTCCCTGAGTGAGTGCCTGTCGAACGTAAATCTAGCCAAACAAGATTGTCAACAATTTTGTCTGCCGTATTGAGCGCAAGGCCGTGCCGGGCACGGTCCGAGGGCACGCGGTGGCGACGGAGTGTCCGCTCGGCGCCGCCGACACCCCACACCTTGTCCACGCCCCCGCCCCGCTCACCCCGGCTAGGGTCGCCGCATGACGCACAGCTTCGTACTGCACATCCCCGACGCCGAGCTCGAACCCGAGCCCCTCGACCCCGAGCAGATCGTCTCCGGCACGCCCGAGGTGACCGGGAAGGTGGTCTGGGAGTCGGAGGACGGGCGTCAGGTGCGGGGCATCTGGCAGATCACGCCCGGCGTGGTCACCGACACGGAGGCCGACGAACTGTTCGTCGTCATCAGCGGCTCGGCCACCATCGAGTTCGAGGGCGGGCCGACGCTGACGGTGGGGCCGGGCGACATGGCCGTCCTGCGCGAGGGCGACCGGACGACGTGGACGGTGCACGAGACGCTGCGCAAGGCGTACGCGATCAACCAGTGAGCGGGGGCGCCGTCGAGCCCCGGATCTCCAACGTCGGTGCCGCGAGGCGGACTTCACCCGCTCCCCCACCGCCGTCGAACCGTTCGAGCAGACAGCGGGCCGCGCGCCGGCCGACCTCGTGGCTGGCGTTGTCGACGCTGGTGAGCCAGACGTGCCGCAGGCGGGCGATGCTCGTGTTGTCGTAGCCGACGACGGACAGGTCGCGTGGCACCCGCAGCCCCGACTCGTCGGCCGCGGACAGCGCGCCGATGGCGGCGATGTCGTTGACGGCGAAGACGGCCGTCGGCCGGTCCACCCGGCTCAGCAGGCGGACCGTCGCGCGGTAGCCGCCCTCCTCGGTCATGTCGCTCGGTTCGACGACCGTCTCGGCCGCGAGGCCGTGCTCGCGCATGGTCACCTCGAAGCTGCTCCGGCGCAGTTCACCGACCGCGCCGTACCCCGCGATGTGCGCGATGCGCCGGTGCCCGAGGCCGATCAGGTGCTCGGTGACCAGGCGGGCCCCCCGCTCGTCGTCGTTGGCGACGACGTCCACGCCGGGCAGCCGCGGCTCACGCGCGCCCGCCACCACCACCGGGAGACGCTCGGCGACCGCCCCGAGCGCGGCCGGGTCCGGCAGCGTGCCGACGACGATCAGGCCGTCGACCCCGAGGTCCAGGAAGGGGCCCGCCGGGTCCTGCCCGGTACGGCGGTTGAGCCGGGCGTCGGCCAGGAGCATGTGCAGGCCGTTGTCGTGCAGGAGCGAGTTCAGACCGTCGAGCATGTCGACGAACCAGGGGTTGCGCAGGTCGTTCAGGAGGACACCGACCGTGCGGGTGCGCTGCTCGCTGAGGCTGCGCGCGGCGGCGTTCGGGCGGTAGCCGAGCTCGCGTACGGCCCGCAGGACGGCCTCCCGCTTCTCCGGGCGCACCTGGTCCGAACCGCGCAGCACCAGCGAGACCAGCGACTTGGAGACGCCGGCCCGGTCGGCCACATCACGGATCGTCGGCGCTCTCATGGACATGGACCGTTCCATGCGGTGCTCACCTTGTCAAAGGGGCCGGGAAAGGGTTGACACCGGTGCCGGGACACACCCAAGGTGAATTGGAAAGAAAATGGACCGGTCCAAACAGAGTTCCAGAGTCCAGGGAAGGGCTGCCATGGTGGATACGCTCGGTGTCGCCGTCGTCGGATTCGGCTGGATGGGGCGGGTGCACACCCAGGCGTACGCCCGTGTCCCGCACCATTACCCGCAGCTGGCCCCGCGTCCGCAGCTCGTGACGGTGGCCGAGGAGGTGCCCGGCCGGGCCGAGGAGGCCGCCGCACAGTTCGGGTTCGCCTCGACCACCCGTGACTGGCGCGAGGTGGCCGCCGACCCGCGTGTGCGGGCGGTCAGCATCACCGCGCCGAACTTCCTGCACCGCGAGATCGGCGTCGCGATGGCCGAGGCCGGCAAGCACATCTGGATCGAGAAGCCGGTGGGCCTGACGGTCGCGGACGCCCGGGCGGTCGCCGACGCCGTCGCCAAGGCCGGCGTCCAGGGCGCGGTCGGCTTCAACTACCGCAACGCACCCGCCGTTGAGGCAGCCCGCGACCTCATCGCCGCCGGCGAGATCGGCACCGTCACCCACGTGCGCGTCCGCCTCTTCAGCGACTACGCCGCCCACCCCGACGGCGCCCTGACCTGGCGGTACGAGAAGGAGCGCGGCGGCAGCGGGGTACTGGGCGACCTGGCCTCGCACGGCGCCGACCTGGCCCGCCACCTGCTCGGCGACATCGCCTCCCTGACCGCCGACACGGCGATCTTCCTCCCGGAGCGGGCCCGCCCCACCGGCGCCACGGCGGGCCACAGCCGCGCCACGGGGGGCGAGCTCGGTCCCGTCGAGAACGAGGACTACGTCAACTGCCTGCTGCGCTTCGCCTCCGGCGCCCGCGGCGTGCTGGAGGCCTGCCGGGTCTCGGTCGGCGAGCAGAACAACTACGGCTTCGAGGTGCACGGCACCAAAGGCGCCGTCTTCTGGGACTTCCGCCGGATGAACGAACTCGGCATCAGCCGCGGCACGACCTACCAGGACCAGCCGGTCAGCACGGTGTACGTCGGCCCGGGCGACGGCGAGTTCGGCGCCTTCCAGCCGGGCGCGGCGAACGCCATGGGCTACGACGACCTCAAGGTCATCGAGGCGTCCCGCTTCCTGCGCTCGGTCGCCGAGGGCGTCCCGCACGGGGCCACCCTTCGGGACGCGGTGCACAGCGCCGCCGTACTGGACGCGATGGCACGGTCGGCCGAGAGCCGCGCGTGGGTGACCGTGGACGCGTAGCCGGGACGGTCACTGGTCGGCGCGCAGGCGGGCGCGCCGGCCGAGGGAGACCTTGAGCGGAACCAGGACGAGCCACCACCACGCGGCGGCGGCCCCGGCCACCAGCGTCAGCGGGATGGTGAGGAGGAACACCGTCACCGTCACGGCGAGATCGAGGGCGTACAGCCGGAAGCCGCCCACGGGAGTCACGTCGCCGCGCAGCCACGGGCGCCGGGCCAGTACGGCGACCAGGGCGAGGTGGGCGGCGCCGAGTGCCGCGACCGACGCGGCGTAGATCGCGACCGAGACGGGGTCGCGGCCGTACTCGGAGATCAGCCTGGTGGGGAACGGCAGCAGGGCCGCGATGCCCAGGCCGAAGACGGACAGGGTGATGAGCTGTCCGTCGATCACGCGGACGGTGCGGAAGATGTTGCGGTGGTCGCGCCAGAAGCTGCCCAGCACCACCACGCTGAGGGCGTAGGCGCCGAAGTCCGGGAGCAGATCGCGCAGCGCGTCGTGGTACTGCCGCTCGGTCAGCTCCCGCGGCACGTTGAGGTCCAGGACGAGCAGGGTGATGGCGATGGCGAACACGCCGTCGGCGAGCGCCACCAGCCGTTCGGGCCCACCTTCCGGGTTCGATTTCCACATGCGCACGACGGTAGGGAGCCGGGGCGCGGCGAGCGGGCGTACACGCCCGGGGCACGGCCGCGATCGTCACCCGATGGGTGCGGGCATGTTGTACGGGGTCACCACCTGGATCGCCGACGGCAGGGTGGGTCCCGCGGGCGGCAGCGCGCCGTGGGCCCGCATGACGATGTGGCAGGCCTCGCGCATGTCCTGGCGCAGGTCGTGGTGGAGGACCGCGGACAGACGGTGCTCGCGCAGCAGGCGGGTGTTGTCCTGGTCGAGGTCGTGCGCGACGAACACCGCGCACGGTCGGCCGAGGTCCTCGAAGGCCCGCAGCGTGGCGATGTTGCCGCCGCCGATCGAGTAGACCGCGCGGATCTCCGGGTCGCGTTCCAGGGCGGCCCTCACCAGGTCGTACTGGGTGGCGTCCAGGCCCTGCCCCTCGGTGAGTTCGACCAGCGTGCGCTCGGGGTGCCGGGCGCGCATGGCGCTGCGGAAGCCCATCTCGCGCTCCTCCTCGTTGCGGAAGAAGCCGCTGCTGAGGCTGGTGAGGACATGGCCGGGACGGTCGCCGAGCCACTGGCCCATGAGGTACGCGGCGGTCGCCCCGGCGGCCCGGTTGTCTATGCCGACGTACGCGAGGCGCGGAGTGGACGGCAGGTCCGTCACGAGGGTCACCACGGGGATGCCGGACTCCGCGAGCCGTGCGACGGCGGCGGTGATCTCGGGGACGTCCGGGGCCTTCAGGATCACGCCCTGCGAACCGCGCCGGCCGATCCGGTCCAGTGTCCTCGTGAGCTCCTCCACCGGGCCCGTCTCGCGGAAGTGGAAGCGCGAGCGCACGACGGCCGGATGCAGGGCCGGCAGCTCGGCCTCCAGGGCGGCCCGTACGGCCGTGGAGAACCGCTCCGGCGTCTGCATCACTATGTCGATCATGAAGGTACGGCCCACCAGCCGGACCTGTGTGCGCTGCCGGTCCAGGTCCGCTATCGCCTGGCGGACCTCGCGCGCGGTGCTCTCCCGCACCCCTCCCCGGCCGTTCAGGACCCGGTCGACCGTGGCCTCGCTCAGGCCCGCCTGACGTGCGATCTCCCGGATCGGGAACGGGTGACCCATGCGACGGCTCCTTGAGGGGTTTTTGATGGTCGTCTGCCGGTTGTTCGACGGGATTGTCATGACAAGAATGGCAGCGCTGAGTCGCCCCTGTCACCGAGAGGACGCCGATGTCCTTCACCCCCGTACACCGCCGGGCCTGGCTGTCCGAGCACGACTGCGACCTCGCCGACTTCCGTGAGGTGGTCGAGCGGACCACGGACCTCGCCGACTACCCGTACGCCTCCTCCGTGGAACGCAACGTCCTGATCTACGACAGCGACCGTCTCCGCAGGGCCGAGGACAGCAGGGCGGTGCGGGCCGAGCTGGTGCGCGCCCTCGCCGACGGGCCGGGCATCGTGGTCGTCCGGGGCGCCTTCCCGAACCCCGAGATCGTCGACCGGCTCAGTGCCGTGTTCGACGCCCTGATCGCCGAGCAGCGCGCCTCGGGCGCGAGCGCCGGGGACCACTTCGCCAAGCCGGGCGCCAACGACCGGGTCTGGAACGCGTTGGAGAAGGCGGCCCTCTACGACCCCGAGGCGTTCGCCGACTACTACGCCAACGACATCCTCGCGCTGGTCTCCCGCGCCTGGCTCGGCCCCGGCTACCAGGTGACCTCGCAGGTGAACGTGGTCAACCCGGGCGGCGCGGCGCAGACCGTGCACCGTGACTACCACCTGGGCTTCCTCTCGGGCCAGGTCGCGGCCGCCTACCCGGCCCATGTCCACGTCCTCTCCCCCGTGCTCACCCTCCAGGGCGCCGTCGCACACTGCGACATGCCGGTGCAGTCCGGGCCGACGATGTACCTGCCGTACTCGCAGACGTACGAGCCGGGCTACCTGGCCTGGCGACTGCCCGAGTTCCAGGAGTACTTCGAGGCGCACCACGTCCAACTCCCCCTCGCCAAGGGCGATGCGGCCTTCTTCAACCCGGCGTTGTTCCACGCGGCCGGCACCAACCGGTCGGCGGGCATCCGCCGCATGGCGAACCTCCTGCAGGTGTCCTCCGCGTTCGGACGGGCGATGGAGACGGTCGACCGCGAGGCCGTCGCGAACGCCGTCTATCCGGTGCTGCTGGCCCGCACGGGCGCGGACGAGGCGTGGACGGCGAACGTGATCGCCGCCGGCGCCGAGGGCTACCCCTTCCCCACGAACCTCGACAGCGATCCGCCGGTCGACGGCCTGGCCCCGCCCTCCCAGGCGGACGTCGTACGGCGCGCGCTGCGCGAGGCATGGACTCCCGAGGCTCTGCGGGACGAGCTACGGGCCGGCGCCGAGCGGCGCCAGAGCTGAAAGGACCCGGAAAGACATGGGACTTCTCGACGACAAGGTCGTCCTCGTCAACGGCGGCAGCCAGGGCGTCGGCGCCGCCATCGCGCGGGCCGCCGTGCGCGAGGGAGCGGTCGTGGCCGTCACCGGGCGGCGCACCGAACCCGGTGAGGCCCTGGTGGCCGAGTTGGCCGCCGCCGGGGGCAAGGCCCTGTTCGTGCGCGCCGACCTGTCGGACACCGGGCAGGCGAAGGCCTCCGTCGCCGAGGTCGTCGACGCGTACGGCCGGATCGACTGCCTGGTCAACTCGGCGGGGCTGACCTCCCGGGGCACGCTGCTCGACACCACGCCCGAGCTGTTCGACCAGCACATCGCGATCAACCTCAAGGCACCGTTCTTCGCCATGCAGGCCGCCGTCTCGGACATGGTCGCCCGCAGGGCGCCCGGCACGATCGTCAACATCATCACGTCCTCGGCACACGGCGGGCAGCCGTTCCTCGCGCCGTACGTCTCCGCCAAGGCCGGCCTGCTCGGGCTGACCCGCAACGCCGCGCACGCCCACCGCTGGGACCGGGTCCGCATCAACGGCCTCAACATCGGCTGGACGGCCACGGAGGGCGAGGACGCCACGCAGAAGGCCTTCCACGGTGCCGACGACGGCTGGCGCGAGTCGGCTGCCGCCGGGCTGCCGATGGGGAAGCTCGGGCAACCGGACGAAATCGCGGACTTCGCGGTGTTCCTGCTGTCGGACCGGTCCGGGGTGGTGACGGGATCGGTGATCGACTGGGACCAGAACGTCCTGGGCGGCCTGGACTGAAGCAGGTGAGCCCGTCCGGCGATTGAGGACGAGCGCGAAAGGCGACCGGGGCCCGGGGCGAAGCTCCGGCAACGAACAGCAACCACACACCAAGAAAGCAGCAGAGCTCATGCGTATCGGAATCCTCGGCCTCGGCCGCATCGGCGCCTTCCACGCCGAGACCCTCTCCGGACTCGACGCGGTCGACTCCCTCGTCGTCACCGACCCGTTCGCGGACGCCGCCAAGGCCGCCGCGGAGCGGTTCGGCGCCGAGGTCGTGGACTCGCCCGAGGCCCTGCTGGCCGCCGGCGTGGACGGCATCGTCGTCGCGGCGGCGACGGACGCCCACCCCGCGCTGATCCTGGCCGGCGTCGAGGCCGGCATCCCCGTCTTCTGCGAGAAGCCCGTCGCCAGGACCATGGCCGAGGGCGTCGAGGTACTGAAGGCGGTCCAGGGCAAGGACGTGCCGATCCAGATCGGCTACAACCGCCGCTTCGACACCGGCTTCGTCAACGCCCGCGCCGCCGTGCGGAGCGGCGAGCTCGGGAAGCTGCACACGGTCCGCTCGACCACCCTGGACCCGGCGCCGCCGCCCGCCGCGTACATCGCCGCCTCCGGTGGCATCTTCCGGGACTGCTCGGTGCACGACTTCGACATCATCCGCTGGGTGACCGGCCGCGAGGTGACCGAGGTGTACGCCGTCGGCGGCAACAGGGGCGCCGACTACATCAAGGAGGCGGGCGACGCCGACACCACCGGCGCGATCCTCACTCTGGACGACGGCACGATCGCGGTCGTCTCCAACTCCCGCCACAACGCCCGTGGTTACGACGTCCGCATGGAGATCCACGGCTTCACGGACTCCATCGCGGTCGGCCTGGAGGACAAGCTGCCGCTGCGCTCGGTCGAGCCCGGCGTGACCTTCCCGGCGGGCACCCCGCACGACTTCTTCATGGACCGCTTCACCGCCGCCTACCGTGCCGAACTCACCGCGTTCACCGAGGTCGTCGCGGGTACCCGGACCTCACCGTGCACGATCGAGGACGCCCTGGAGGCGGGCTGGATCGCCGACGCCTGCACTCTGTCGCTGCACGAGCACCGTCCGGTGACGATCGAGGAGGTACGGCGGGGATGAACGATTCGGGCCGGGAACCGCTGCGCATCGGGGTACTGGGCGCGGCACGCATCACCGAGCTCTCCCTCGTCGGCCCGGCCCGGACGACCGGCCACCGCCTCGTGGCGGTGGCCGCGCGCGACCGTGCCCGCGCCGCGGCGTTCGCCGACGAGCACGACGTGGAGCGGGTGGTGGACTCCTACGCCGACCTGCTCTCCGACCCCGAGGTCGAGGTCGTCTACAACCCGCTCGCCAACGGTCTGCACGGGCCCTGGAACCTCGCCGCGCTCGCGGCCGGCAAGCACGTCCTGACGGAGAAGCCGTCGGCGAGCAACGCCGAGGAGGCGTCCGAGGTGCGGGAGGCGGCCACGAAGTCCGGGAGCGTCTTCATGGAGGCGTTCCACTACCTCTTCCACCCGGTCACCCGGCGCCTGCACGAGATCGTGGAGAGCGGTGAACTGGGCGAGTTGCAGCGGGTGGAGACGCTCGTCGCGATCCCGGCGCCCGGCGACCTGGACCCGCGCTGGTCCCTGCCTCTCGCGGGCGGCGCAGTGATGGACCTCGGCTGCTACAGCCTGCACGCGGTTCGGATGCTCGCGCCCTGGGGCGGCGGTGCACCACGCCTCACCTCCGCGCGGGGCGGGGAGCGGGCCGGGGCTCCGGGCGTCGACGAGTGGCTGGACGCCGAGTTGGAGTTCCCCGGCGGGGCGACGGCGTCCGCGCGCTGCCACATGGCGTACGGCGAGCTGGAGATGAGCTGCCGGATCGTCGGCTCGCGGGGCGAGGCGTTCGCGCCGAACTTCGTGCTGCCGCACCGCGACGACCGGGTCGTGGTGCGTACGGCGCAGGGCGAGCGGACGGAGCGGCTGGGCACACGCTCGTCGTACACCTACCAACTGGAGGCGTTCGCCGCGCACATACGCCGGGACGCCCCGCTGGCGCTGGACGCGGACGACGCGCTGGCGACGATGTCGCTGATCGACGAGGCCTACCGGGCGGCGGGGTTCGAGCCGCGGCCGCGGAGCGCGCTCGCGCGCTGAGTACGGAGACCGAACTGAAGGGCCGGGGAGGTTCCCCGGCCCTTCGGTTGATGTGTCAGCGGTACAGCGCGGGCCGCTCGACCAGTTCCACCGGCACCCGGCCGCCCTCCTCCAGCGCCCGTACGGCCGCCTCGCACACCGCGGCCACGGCGTACCCGTCCCACGCGCTGGGCCCGGTGACCTCACCGCGCCGGGTGGCGTCGACCCAGGCCTGCACCTCACGGTCGTAGGCGTCCGCGAAGCGCTCGATGTAGTCCTGGGCGATGATGCCGCCCCAGCGGCCGGCCGCGTTGGTGACCATGGCGTGGCCGTCGCCGACGCGGGCGGTGCCGCGTTCGCAGACGACCTCGGCCTGGACCTGGTAGCCGAAGCCGCAGTTCACGAAGATCTCGACGTCGACGATCGCCCCGCCGTCGGTCTCGAAGACGACGAACTGCGGGTCGCGGATGCCGTCCGGCGCGTTCCCCGACGGGGTCGGGGCCAGCACGGTGACGGCCGTGATCTCGTGGCCGAGCAGCCAGCGGGTCACGTCCATCTCGTGCGTCACGGAGTCGTTGATGAGCATCTCGGACGTCCAGCCGGGCGGGCTGGCGACGTTGCGGTGCCGGTTGTGGAGCATCAGGGGACGACCCAGCTGGCCCGTCTCCAGCAGGGCCTTGAGCTTCGTGTACTCGGCGTCGTAGCGCCGCATGAAGCCGACCTGGACCCGGCGCCGGCCCAGCTTCTGCTCGGCCTGCAGGACGCGCAGTGCGGACGCCGCGTCGGGGGTGAGGGGTTTCTCGCACAGCACCGGCAGATCGTGCTCGAAGGCCGTGAGGAGTGCCGCCTCGTGGGCGGGCCCCGGCGAGGCGATGATCACCGCGTCGACGTCGGCCGACGCCATCGCGGCCGCCGGGTCGGTGTGGGCGGAGCAGCCGTCGACGCGGGCGGCCACCGATTTGGCGCGTTCCGCGTCGACGTCCACGACGGCGGTCACCCGTGCCCCGCTGATGACCTCCTGGACACGGCGGACGTGGTCCGCGCCCATCTTTCCGGTACCGATGACTGCGACTCCGAGCGTGTGCGGACGCTGGGTCATGGTGATCGGCCGTCCTTTCGGGTCGTCAGGCGCCGCAGGACCTCAGGAACTTGCGGGTACGGACCGCGATGGGCAGGGGCCTGTCCGGCTCGCAGGGGTACATGTCCTGCTCGACGATCGCGAACAGGTCCACGTTCAGCTTCTGCGCGGCCGTCAGCACCGGCCCCAACTCCGGTACGCCCGCCGGGGGTTCGCACATCACGCCGCGCTGGACGGCGGGTCCGAACGGGATCTCGTTCTTCACCACGTCCGCGAGGATCTCCGGGTCGACCTGCTTGAGGTGCAGATAGCCGATGCGCTCGCCGTAGGTCTCTATCAGCTTGACGCTGTCACCACCGCAGTAGGCGTAGTGGCCGGTGTCCAGGCAGAGGTTGAGCAGGTCGGAGTCGGTCGAGTCGAGGAAGCGCTCGACGTGGGCCTCGGTGTCGATGTGGGTGTCGGCGTGCGGGTGCACGACGATGTCGAGGCCGAACTGCTCCTTCACCTCGTGACCGAGCCGCTCCATGCCCTTGGTCAGATGGGCCCACTGCTCGCCGGTGAGCTCCGGCGGCTCCAGGATCTCGGCGGTCTTGTCGTCGCGCCAGAAGGACGGGATGACGACGAGGTGCTTGGCGCCCATGGCCTGGGTGAGACCGGCGACCTGGCTGACATGCTCCCAGGTGGACTCCCAGACGGCGGGGCCGCGGTGCAGGCCGGTGAAGATCGTGCCCGCGGACACCTTCAGGTTGCGCCGGTTCACCTCGTCCGTGAGCCGGGCCGGGTCGGTCGGCAGATAGCCGTACGGGCCCAGCTCGATCCACTCGTAGCCCGCTTCGGTGACCTCGTCGAGGAAACGTTCCCAGGGCACCTGGACGGGGTCGTCGGGGAACCAGACGCCCCAGGAGTCGGGGGCCGAGCCGACCCGGATGCGGTCCAGCACAGGGGGCATGTCAGGACTTCCCTTCGGAGGATGCCACGGGTGCGGTGAGGTCGGCGGCTTCGGGGAGTTCTTCGACGTCGACGCCGCGGACCTGGGCCAGTTCGTGCTTGAGGGCGGCGAGTTCGGTGCCGCCGGCCATGTGGTTGGTGAGTTCTTCGAGGCTGACCTCGTCGCGGGAGGCGTTGAGTTCCATGGTGCCCAGGCGCAGGACGCTGAAGTGGTCGCCGACCATGTAGGCGTGGTGGGGGTTGTGGGTGATGAAGATGACGCCGAGTCCGCGGTCGCGGGCGGCGGCGATGTACTTCAGGACGACGCCGGACTGCTTGACGCCGAGGGCGGCGGTGGGCTCGTCCAGGATGAGGACGCGGGCGCCGAAGTAGACGGCGCGGGCGATGGCCACGCACTGGCGCTGGCCGCCGGACAGGGTGCCGATGGGCTGTTCCAGGTCGTCCAGGACGATGCCCATGTTGCGCAGTTCCTCGTCGGCGGTCTTCTTCATCGCGTCGATGTCGAGACGGCGTACGGGCCAGGGGCCCTTGGTGATCTCGGAGCCGAGGAAGAAGTTGCGCCAGACCGGCATCAGGGGGACGACGGCGAGGTCCTGGTAGACCGTCGCGATGCCCTTGTCCAACGCCTCGCGGGGGGTGGAGAAGCGCACCGGTTCACCGTCGACGAGGAACTCGCCCTCGGTGTGCTGGTGCAGCCCGGAGATGATTTTGATCAGGGTCGACTTGCCCGCGCCGTTGTCACCCAGAACACAGGTGACCTGGCTCGGGAACACCTTCAGGTCGACGCCGTGCAGGGCACGGATGTTGCCGTAGGACTTGCCCGCGTTGCGCAGTTCGACGACCGGGGCGTCCTTCTGCGGGGTCTTGTCCTGCAGGACGGCACCGTGGGTGCCGGTTTCGTTGCTTGTCATTCGGGTCACCTCCGGGTCGCCGTGCGCTGGACCCACAGATTGATGAGGACGGCGCCGAGGAGCATCACGCCGAGGAAGGCCTTGAACCAGTCCGGGTTCCAGCCGGCGTAGACGATGCCCTGCTGCACCAAGCCGAACATGAACGCGCCGAAGACCGGCCCGATCGCGGAACCGGCGCCACCGGTCAGCAGACAGCCACCGATCACCGCGGCGGCGATGTAGATCAGCTCCTGACCGACACCCTCACCGGACTGCACGGTGTTGAACGAGAACAGCTGGTGCATGCCGACGAACCAGGCGCCGAAGCCGACCAGCATGAACAGCGAGATCTTCGTGAACGTCACCGGCACACCGACGGCCCGCGAGGACTGCTTGTTGCCGCCGACCGCGAAGATCCAGTTGCCGTACTTGGTACGCAGCAGCACCCACGTGGCGAGCGCAGCGAAGACCAGCCACCACACGACGGTGATCTTCACGTTGACCCCGCCGACGTCGAACGACGAGGCGAAGATCGCCTTGGCCTGGTCGAAGCCGTCCATGTCACTGATGTCGTCGGTGGCGACGTTGCCGGTGATCAGCTTGGTGACCGCGAGGTTCACGCCCTGGAGGATCAGGAACGTGCCGAGGGTGACCAGGAAGCTCGGCAGACCGGTCTTGACCAGCAGCCAGCCGTTGAACAGACCGACCGCGAGGGACACGATCAGGGCGACGATCACACCGACCCAGACGTTCATGCTGAGCTGGTAGGCGACCATGCTCGCGGTCAGGGCCGAGGTGATCACGGCGACGCCGGCGGACAGGTCGAACTCGCCGCCGATCATCAGCAGCGCGACCGGCAGGGCCATGATCCCGATCGTCGACGACTGATACAGGATGTTCGCCATCGAGCTGCCGTCACGCACGGCCGGGGCCGTGATGAGGAAGAAGATCAGCACCGCGACGGCGCCGAGGAAGACACCGACCTCGGGACGGGCGAGGAGGCGCAGCGCCAGGGGGCGCTCCTTGGTCCGCCCGTCGGATTCCTTGCCGGGGCCGGAGGCCGGCGGTGTGGTCACCGCCGGCTCAGCCTGTCGGGTCATGCTCATCACCGGGTGCCCTTCGCGGCGAACTTGTCGATCACGTCGACGTTCGTCTTGTCGACGAAGGCCGGCCCGGTCAGCACCGGGGCCTCGCCGCCGCCCATGTAGTTGCCGTTGTTCTTGTAGAGCCACAGGGAGTCGATCGCCAGGTAGCCCTGGAGGTAGGGCTGCTGGTCGACGGCGAACTCGATGTCGCCCTTGCTGATCGCTCCGGTCAGCTGCTTGTTGAGGTCGAACGTGGCGACCTTCGCCTTGCTGCCCGTCTCGTCGACCGACTGCGCGGCCGTCAGCGCGAACGGGGCGCCGAGGGCGACGACGTAGTCGATGTCGCTGTCCGTCTTGAGCTTGGCGGTGATCGTGGACTTCACGGACGGCATGTCCGTGCCGTTGACGTTCAGGGTCTCGGTCGTGCCCTCGAACGTCTTCTTCACACCGTCACAGCGCTGGGTGAGGCCGATGTTGCCCTGTTCCTGGATGACACAGACGGCCTTCTTGGCGCCCTCCTCGTTCAGGCGCTTGCCGAGCGCCTCGCCGGCCACGGTCTCGTCCTGGCCGAAGAACTCCATCAGGCCGAGCTTCTGCCAGTCGCTCACACCGGAGTTGAGACCGACGACAGGGATGTTCGCCGCCTTCGCCTTACTGACGACGTCCTTCATCGCGTCCGGCTTGGCGAGCGTGATCGCGATGCCGTCGACCTTCTGGTCGATCGCGTTCTGCACCAGGTTGGCCTGGTTGCCCGCGTTCGGGTCGGCGGAGTAGACCAACTTGATGTTGTCCTTCGCGGCGGCCGCTTCGGCGCCCTTGCGGACGATGTCCCAGAAGGTGTCACCGGGCGCCTGGTGCGTCACCAGGGCGACGGTCATACGGGGAGTGGTGGCCTTGCCCGCAGAAGCGTTTTCCCCACCCTCCTCGGCCTGCTTGCCACCGGAGCTGCTGGAGCAGCCTGCGAGGGTCAGCGCAGCCGCGGCAGCCAGAGCCACCATGGGGGCCAGCTTGCGGGAGCGGGGGTAGTAGCGGTCCATCTTTCCAGCACCTCACTGTGCGACGGGTGTGCGACGGGGGGAAAGGGATGATCACTGGATCCGAGACCCGGACCCTTGGGAAGTCCGGGTCGTATGTCGTGGAACACGGCGGGTTCGCTGACACGGGATCCAATCCCTGGATGCGCCCGCTGTCAATACTTTGTTAAGACATCATTTCACGCTCAGGTCCGAATGTAAGTACAAACTATTGACAGCGTCGGCCTCCACGACCTACACCTGGGGGGCGGCAGGCCCGATGGGACCCGCACCCCCAGTCCAGTTGTAGGAGCGTCGCGCATGGCCGAGTCAGCCAAGTCCTTCGACTTGATCACGATGGGAAGGATAGGAGTCGATCTCTACCCCCTGCAGTCTGGCCTACCTCTGACGCAGGTGGAGACGTTCGGCAAATTCCTCGGAGGCTCGGCCGCGAACGTCGCGGTGGCCGCCGCTCGGCTCGGTCGCGACACCGCCGTGATCACGCGCACCGGCGACGACCCGTTCGGCGCGTACCTGCACGAGGCCCTGAAGGACTTCGGCGTCGACGACCGCTGGGTGACGCCCGTCGCGGCGTATCCGACGCCGGTGACGTTCTGCGAGATCTTCCCGCCGGACGACTTCCCGCTGTACTTCTACCGGCAGCCTAAGGCCCCTGACCTGGAGATACACTCCGACGAACTCGACTACTGGGCCATCCGCTCGGCCCGGGTGTTCTGGATCACCGGCACCGGTCTGAGCGAGGAACCGAGCCGCTCGGCCACCCTCGCCGCCCTCAAGGCCCGCGACAAGGCGGGCACGACGGTCTTCGACCTCGACTGGCGGCCGATGTTCTGGCGCGACCCGGACGAGGCCCGCCCGTACTACGCCGAGGCACTTCGGCACACGACGGTCGCGGTCGGCAACCTCGACGAGTGCGAGATCGCCACCGGCGTCCGCGAGCCGCGCGCCTGCGCCGAGGCGCTGCTGGCGGCCGGCGTGGAGCTCGCGGTCGTCAAGCAGGGCCCCAAGGGCGTGCTGGCGGTCCACCGCGACGGCACGGAGGCCGAGGTGCCACCGGTGCCGGTCGAGGTGGCCAACGGCCTCGGCGCGGGCGACGCCTTCGGCGGCTCGCTGGTCCACGGGCTGCTGTGCGGGTGGGACCTGGCCGACACCATGCGGTACGCCAACGCCGCCGGCGCCCTCGTCGCGTCCCGCCTCGCCTGCTCCTCCGCGATGCCCACCGAGTCCGAGGTCGAGAGCCTCCTCGCCCAGGCGTCATGACGGCCGACCGAGCCACCCTTGAACGGAGCTTTCCTTGAGCATCAGCATCCCCGACCTCACCGCGGTCAGAGCCCGGCACCCCGAGGCGATCGCGGAGGCAGCGGCAAGCCGGGTGCGCCGCCCGCTGGTCGGCGACAGCGGCCGCATGATGATCGTGGCCGCCGACCATCCGGCACGCGGCGCGCTGGGCGTCGGCGACCACCGGCTCGCGATGGCCAACCGGGCCGATCTGCTGGAACGTCTCTGCACCGCGCTGTCCCGGCCCGGCGTGGACGGGGTGCTGGCCACCGCCGACATCCTGGAGGATCTGCTGCTGCTCGGCGTCCTCGACGACAAGGTTGTCATGGGCTCCATGAACCGCGGCGGCCTGGCCGGAGCGTCCTTCGAGATGGACGACCGCTTCACCGGCCACCGCGCCGAGGACATCGCCCGGCTGCGCTTCGACGCGGGCAAGCTGCTGGTCCGTATCGACTACGACGACCCGGGCTCGCTCACCACCCTGGAGTCCACGGCCCGCGCCGTCGACGCCATGGCCGCGCTCCAACTTCCTTTGTTCGTCGAGCCGTTCATATCCCGGCGGGTCGAGGGCAAAGTGCGCAACGACCTCTCCGCCGCGGCCGTCACCAAGTCGATCGCCATCGCGTCGGGCCTGGGCGGCACCTCGGCGTACACATGGCTGAAACTGCCCGTCACCCATGACCCCGACGACATGGCCGAAGTTCTGGAGACGTCCACACTGCCCGTCGTCCTGCTGGGCGGCGAGGTCGGGGACGACCAGGAGGGGGCCTACGTGCGCTGGCGCAAGGCGCTCCGGCTCCCGACCGTCCAGGGCATGGTCGTCGGCCGCTCGCTGCTCTACCCGGCCGAGGGCAGCGTGGAGACGGCGGTGGACACGGCCGTCGGCCTGTTGTGACACGGAGGAACAGATGACGTATCACCTTCCCGCGGGAAAGGCGCTCGGCGGCCCGTACGTCGTGGACGTCACGCCCGAGAAGGCCGGCTGGGGCTACTCCAGCCTGCGGATCCTGGAGCTGCCGCCCGGCGGCTCGCACAGCTTCGACACCGGCGACAGCGAGTGGATCGTGCTGCCGCTGAACGGCGGCTGCACGGTCGAGGCCACCGACGACTTCGGCCATGACACGTTTCAACTCACCGGCCGTGACAGCGTGTTCACCGCCGTCAGCGACTTCGCCTATGTGCCGCGCGACGCGCGTACGACCGTCTCGTCGCCCGACGGCGGACGGTTCGCGCTGACCGGCGCACGGTGCTCGCGACGGCTGCCCGCCCGGTACGGACCGGCGTCGTCGGTGCCGGTGGAGCTGCGCGGCACCGGCAACAGCAGCCGTCAGGTGAACAACTTCGGCGCGGCCGGGGTCTTCGAGTGCGACAAGCTCATCGCGGTCGAGGTCATCACGCCGGGCGGCAACTGGTCGTCCTTCCCGCCGCACAAGCACGACGAGCACCGCCCCGGCGAGGAGTCGGTCCTCGAAGAGGTCTACTACTTCGAGTTCGCCGACCACGAGGGCACCCCCGGCCTCGGCTACCAGCGCGTCTCCCCGTCCGGGCACGGCCGTGACACCGATGTGCTGGCCGAGGTGCGCGGCGGCGACGTGGTGCTCATCCCCGACGGCTGGCACGGGCCGTCCATGGCCGTGCCCGGTCACCACATGTACTACCTCAACGTCATGGCGGGCCCCGAGGCCGAGCGCGCCTGGCTGATCTGCGACCACCCCGACCACGCCTGGATCCGCGACACCTGGCCGGACCAGCCCGTCGACCCCCGTCTGCCCCTCTACACCGCTGAGTCCCAGTGAGGTCCCCCGAGATGAGCCAGCCCACGATCCGCCTGACCGTCGCTCAGGCGCTGGTGCGGTTCCTGTCCGTGCAGTACACCGAGCGCGACGGCGTCCGGCGACGGCTGATCGCCGGCACCTGGGGCATCTTCGGCCACGGCAACGTGGCCGGCGTCGGTCAGGCCCTCCTCCAGGCGGGCGAGGACGTCATGCCGTACCACCAGGGCCGCAACGAGCAGTCCATGGTGCACGCGGCCGTCGGCTACGCCCGCCAGCTCAACCGGCTCTCCGCGCAGGCGGTGACGACGTCGATCGGACCGGGCGCGACGAACCTGGTGACGGGTGCGGCCCTGGCGACGATCAACCGTCTCCCGGTCCTCCTGCTCCCCGGCGACTACTTCGCCTCGCACGCCCCCGACCCGCTGCTCCAGCAGCTGGAGCACCCGACCGAGGCGGACGTGTCGGTCAACGACACCCTGCGCCCGGTCTCCCGCTACTTCGACCGGATCACCCGCCCCGAGGCCCTGATCCCGTCCGCGCTGAACGCCATGCGCGTCCTCGCCGACCCGGCCGAGACCGGCGCGGTCACGCTGGCCCTCCCCCAGGACGTCCAGGCGGAGGCGTACGACTGGCCGCAGGAGTTCTTCGCCGAGCGCGTCTGGTACGTACGGCGTCCCGCGCCCGACCCGGTCGAGCTGGCGGCGGCCGTCGAGGCGATCCGGGCCGCCGAGCGCCCGCTGATCGTCGCGGGCGGCGGCGTCCACCACAGCGAGGCCGAGGCGGCACTGAAGGCCTTCGTCGAGGCCACCGGCATCCCGGTCTCCTCCACCCAGGCCGGCAAGGGCTCACTGCGCCACGACCACCCCGCCGACCTCGGCGGCATCGGCCACACCGGCACCTCGGTCAGCGACGACATCGCCCGCGGCGCCGACCTGGTGATCGGCGTGGGCACGAGATACACCGACTTCACCACCGCCTCCGGCACGCTCTTCCAGAACCCGGACGTGCGGTTCCTGAACCTCAACATCACCGGCTTCGACGCGCACAAGCTGGCCGCGCGGACGCTGGTCTGCGACGCGCGGGCCGGGCTCACGGCCCTGACGGCGGCGCTTTTCGGCCATCGCGTGGACGCCGCGTACGAGGCCGAGTACCGCGCCGGCAAGGAGCGTTGGGACGCGATCGTCGAGGCCGCCTACCGCGCCGACGACGAGACGGCCGTACCGACGCAGACCCAGGTCCTCGGCGCGCTGGACGCGGTCGTCGGCGACGACGACGTGGTCATCAACGCGGCCGGTTCGCTCCCGGGCGACCTGCACAAGCTGTGGCGGGCGCGTTCACCGCGCCAGTACCACCTGGAGTACGGCTACTCCTGCATGGGCTACGAGATCCCGGCCGGGATCGGCATCCAGCAGGCCGCCCCGGACACGGCCGTGTGGTCGCTGGTCGGCGACGGCACCTACCTGATGATGCCGACGGAGATCGTGACCGCGGTCCAGGAGGGCCTGCCGGTCAACATCGTCCTGATCCAGAACCACGGCTACGCCTCCATCGGCGGGCTGTCGAACGAGGTCGGCGGCGAGCGCTTCGGCACCGACTACCGCTACCGGGCCGCCGACGGCACCTTCACCGGCGCCCCGCTCCCGGTCGACCTCGCCGCCAACGCGGCCAGCCTCGGCATGGACGTGCTGCGCGCCAAGACGGTGGGCGAGCTGCGCGAGGCGCTGGCCACGGCCCGTGCCTCCGAGCGGCCGACCTGCGTGTACGTCGAGACCGACATCACGAACCCGACCGCGCCGGGCGCCGAGGCCTGGTGGGACGTGCCCGTGGCCGAGGTCGCCTCCCGCGAGGCCGCCGTCGAAGCACGCGCACGGTACGACCAGCACGTCACCGACCGTCGCCACCACCTCTGAACTCCCCGCACCCGCCCCGCACCTGAAAGGCCCTTGCGCACCATGAAGACCATCACCCACTGGATCGACGGCAAGCCCGTGGAGGGCGGCTCCGGCCGCTTCGCCCCCGTCTACAACCCGGCCACCGGCGCCCAGGAGAAGCAGGTCGCCTTCGCGACCGTCGACGAGGTGAACGCCGCCGTCGCCTCCGCCAAGGCCGCATTCGAGAGCTGGGGCGAGTCCTCCCTGGCCAAGCGCACGGCGATCCTGTTCAAGTACCGCGAGCTGCTGGACGCCCACCGCGACGAGATCGCCGAGCTGATCACCGCCGAGCACGGCAAGGTGCACTCCGACGCGCTCGGCGAGGTGGCGCGCGGACTGGAGATCGTGGAGCTGGCCTGCGGGATCAGCGTGCAGCTCAAGGGCGAGCTGTCGACTCAGGTGTCGACCCGGGTGGACGTGGCCTCGATCCGGCAGCCGCTGGGTGTGGTCGCCGGCATCACGCCGTTCAACTTCCCGGCGATGGTGCCGATGTGGATGTTCCCGCTGGCCATCGCGTGCGGCAACACCTTCGTGCTGAAGCCGAGCGAGAAGGACCCGTCGGCGTCCCTCCGACTGGCCGAACTGGCCTCCGAGGCCGGGCTGCCCGAGGGCGTGCTCAACGTGGTGCAGGGCGACAAGGTGGCCGTGGACCGGCTGCTCGAGCACCCGGACATCGAGGCGGTGTCCTTCGTCGGCTCGACGCCGATCGCGAAGTACATCCAGCTCAAGGCGGTTGAGCACGGCAAGCGCGTGCAGGCCCTGGGTGGCGCCAAGAACCACATGCTCGTGCTCCCCGACGCCGACCTGGACTTCGCAGCCGACCAGGCGATCAACGCCGCCTACGGCTCGGCGGGCGAACGCTGCATGGCCGTGTCCGTCGTCGTCGCGGTCGGCGACACGGGCGACGAGCTGGTCGGCAAGATCGCCGAGCGGGCGAAGAACCTGCGCATCGGCCCCGGCAACGACCCGGCGAGCGAGATGGGCCCGCTCATCACGCGCGAGCACCGCGACAAGGTGGCGTCCTATGTCGCCTCGGCCGCCGAGCAGGGCGCCGAGGTCGTCGTCGACGGCACCGGCTACTCGGTCGAGGGCCACGAGGACGGCTTCTTCCTCGGTGTCTCGCTGCTGGACCGGGTGCCGCTGACGGCGGACGCGTACCGGGAGGAGATCTTCGGCCCCGTGCTGGCCGTGGTGCGTGCTCAGACGTACGAAGAGGCCATCAAGCTGATCAACGACTCCCGCTGGGGCAACGGCACCGCGATCTTCACTCGGGACGGCGGCGCCGCCCGCCGCTTCCAGCTGGAGGTGAAGGCGGGCATGGTGGGCGTGAACGTGCCGATCCCGGTGCCGGTCGGCTACCACTCCTTCGGTGGCTGGAAGGACTCGCTCTTCGGCGATCTGCACGTCTACGGCAACGACGGCATCGCCTTCTACACCCAGGGCAAGGTCATCACCACGCGCTGGCCGGACCCGTCCGACGGCGGCATCAACCTCGGTTTCCCCAGCAACTCCTGACAGCCTGACAGGGAGGGCGTCCCATGGCGAAGACCCGCGGCTCCGCACGTGCCGGGTCCGGCTCCGCGCTGGCCTCGCTGGACTTCGCCCTGGACCGGGGCAGTCCCGTGCCGCTATACTACCAGCTCGCCCAGCAGCTGGAGGCGGCGATCGAGCACGGGGCCCTCGCCCCGGGCAACCTCCTGGGCAACGAGGTCGACCTGTCGGTGCGGCTGGGCCTGTCCCGGCCCACCGTCCGGCAGGCCATCCAGTCGCTCGTCGACAAGGGGCTGCTGGTCCGGCGACGCGGGGTGGGTACCCAGGTGGTGCACAGCCAGGTGAAGCGCCCGCTGGAGCTCAGCAGCCTCTACGACGACCTGGAGGCGGCCGGGCAGGGTCCGACCACGCAGGTCGTCCGCAACGAGCGCGTCCCGGCGGCCGCCGATGTCGCCGCCGCGCTCGGGATCGCGGAGGGCGCCGAGGTCACGTTCCTGGAGCGGCTGCGCTGCACGCACGGCCAGCCCGTCGCGATCCTCTGCAACTACCTGCCCGCGAGCCTGCTCGACCTCGACACGGCCCGGCTGGAGTCGACCGGCCTGTACCGGATGATGCGGGCCGTCGGCATCACCCTGCACAGCGCCCGCCAGACCATCGGTGCCCGCAGCGCCACCGCCGACGAGGCCGAGCGGCTCGACGAGAAGGAGGGCGCCGCGCTGCTGACCATGCAGCGCACGGCGTACGACGACACGGGCCGGCCGGTCGAGTACGGGACGCACATCTACCGCGCGTCCCGGTACGCGTTCGACTTCCAGCTGCTGGTCAGGTCTTGAGGCTCGCGGTGAACGGCGTGACCGGCCGTTCCAGCCGCTCGCCGTCCACGGTGATCTCCACCGCCTCGTTGTAGAAGGCCAGGAGCCCCTTGACGGGAGCCACCGCGGCCAGCGGCTCGGCGTAACTCCAGACGATGTTCCGCGGGATCTCGCCTTCGCCACGCCAGTTCCAGTACTGGGCCGTGCCCTTGTACGGGCACCCGGTGCTGTGGTCGGTGGGTTCGAACAGGTCGAGCCGGACGTCCTCGCGGGGCACGTAGTACCGCGTCGGCAGGCTGGTCTCGAACAGCAGCACCGGGCGGTGTGTGTCCGCGACGACCGTGCCGCCGATCTCGACCTGGACATGGCGGCCGCTGGGCATGGCGTCCACCCGTTTGTGCGGGTCACGGGGGTGGATGAAGATCTCTTCCTGCTCCTCGTACCAGTGGTCGAGGCCGGTCCCCCAGCGCAGGAACCACTCGAAGGCGATGTGATCGGCGAGGTCGGCGGCGGGGAAGGTCCACGCCGCGTTCTCCACCAGCTCGCCGTCGACCTCGAGGTCGTAGAAGATCTGCGAGCCCGTGTGCTTGCCCGGCTGCGGGTTCTTGGCGGGGCGGAGGAGGTCCGTGCGGACCTCCGCGCGCGGGAACGCGTAGCCGGGCACGGGCAGATCGGGTTCCCAGACCAGGACGGGGTGCCGGCTGTCGACGACGGTGACGTCGCCCTTGACGCCCCGCACCCAACGCTCGCTGGGCTCCCACAGGAGGCCTTCGGGGGTCGTACGGACGTTCTGCTCGGTGGGGAACAGAGGCATGGCCACTCTCCTTCGGCTCCTCTTCGGAGCGTACTCCCGGAGGGGTCAGTGAGCGGCGTCGACCCGGGCCCGCTGGCCGGCGGTCAGCTCCAGGTGCACGGCGGCCAGGCTCTCCTCCAGCTGGGCCACGGACGACGCTCCGACGAGCGGGATGATCGGCAGCTCGGCGCCGATCTGCCAGGCCAGGACGACCTGGTTGACGGTGGCCCCGGTCTCCTGCGCGACCTCGCGGAGCACCTTCAGACGGGCCGGGGTACCCGGGTGGTCGAAGTCGCGGGGCAGGGCGACGTCCGGGCGGGTGTAGGCGCCCTTCAGCAGCGGCGAGTAGGCGACCAGGGTGAGACCGGGCTCGGCGCGCAGGTAGCTGAGCAGGTCGGGTCCGACGTGGCCGAGGCTGCCGTCGGGGAACAGTCCCTCGGGGATGTCGAGGCGGGGCCGCAGGTGGCTGTGGGCGTACTGGAGCACCTCGTAGCCGGGCAGGCCCGCCGCGGCGGCGAGGGCGCGGGCCCGCTCGACGCGCCAGGTGGCGTGGTTGCTGACGCCGAGGAGACCGACCGTGCCCTCGGCGACCAGGTCGGCGAACCCCTCGACGGTTTCCTGGAGGGGGACCTGCCGGTCCTCGATGTGGGCGTAGAGCAGGTCCAGCCTGGCCACGCCGAGCCGGTCACGGCTGCGTTCGGCGGACTCGCGGATCACCTTCGCCGACAGGCCTTCCGCGTTGTCGATGTAGCCGGTGCCGGGGGCCAGCGGGCGGGCGCCGAGCTTGGTGGCGATGACGATCTCGTCGCCGACGCCCCGGCTGCGGCGCCACCGGCCGAGCAGTTCCTCGCTCTGTCCGCCCTGACCGCCGTCCTCCCAGAAGGCGTAGTTGTCGGACGTGTCGATGAAGGTTCCGCCCGCCTCGACATAGCGGTCGAGGACGGCGAAGGAGGTCTCCTCGTCGGTCCGGGAGCCGAACAGCATCGCGCCGAGCGCGAGGACGCTGACCTCGCGGCGGGTGTTCGGAGCGGTGCCCATGGTGCGGTACTTCATGGATGACTTCCCTCCCGTTCGTGCACCCGCTCCGGGTGCACGAACGGGAGTCTTCATCCTGAAGCGCACTTCAAGTCAAGGGCGAGGGCGCTTACTTGGCGAACGGGCCGTCCAGTGCCGCCCATTGCAGCAGCATGATCGTCTTGGCGTCCGCGATCTCGCCGCTGCGGATCATCTCCAGGGCCCGGCTGAAGGGCAGCTCGACGATCTCGATGTCCTCGCCCTCCTCGTCCAGGCCACCGCCCTCGTGGGTGCGGGTCGAGGGGCCGTAGGCGGCGGCGTAGAAACTGACGCGTTCGGTGACCGAACCGGGGCTCATGTAGACGTCGAAGACGTGCCGGACCTCGCCGATGGTGTGCCCGGTCTCCTCCACCACCTCGCGCCGCACCGCGATCTCCGGGTGCTCGTCATCGTCGTCGAGCAGCCCGCCCGGCGTCTCGACCAGCATGCCGTCGGGGTGGCCGTTGACGTACACCGGGAAGCGGAACTGGCGGGTCAGCAGGACGGTTTCGCGTTCGGCGTCGTACAGCAGCATGGTCGCGCCGTTGCCGCGGTCGTGCGTCTCGCGCTGCTGGGTGCTCCAGGTGCCGTCGGCGTGCCGGAAGTCGAAGGTCGTGGCGCGCTCGACGTACCAGTGGCTGGACAGGAGCCGCACGTCCCGCACCTTGATGCGGGGATTGCCGGTCAGGTCCCGGCCCGCCTGGTCGAGTCCGGTGCGGCCACGGCGGTCGGGGGTGTCGATGCCGGCGGTCATCGGGCACCGGCCGGGTGCATGAGCGAGTTGGTCATGGCCCGCTTCTACCACCCCGGCATGGCGTACGTCGCGCGGGAAGGTGAGGAGTGAGGGGGTGCGGGGCATCCGGGCGTCAGCCCGCGACGTCCGCCTTGTCCAGGACCTGCGCAGACGCCGGAGGCCGGACGTCCACCGGCTCGTCGAAGGCGCTGAACGACGTGGTGGTGACGTTCCCGCCGCCCTTGTAGACGGTCTTGAGCAGGTGGGGCTCGCCCTCGGTGGCCACGTAGAAGGTGTACGTCCCTCCCTTGTCCGCCTTGTCCGCCTTGTCCGTGACGTGCAGCGCGAGCGCTTCGCGGCCGCCGACGCGGGCGGCCTCGCCCTTCTTCGCCTCGCCGAACGACTCGAAGGGCCAGGTACACGCGGCCAGTCCATCGCCCGGCTGCGCCTCGTCGGCGGGGACCTTCACCCACTGCTTCGGCCGTACGTCGGCGACCGGCCTGCCGCGCCACTTCTCGAGGTACGTCCCGTCCGGGCGGACGTAGTCCGTCTCACCGATCCTGATCTGTTCGAGGCTGCCGTTGTCACCCCAGGTGGTCTTCGCCGTGCACCGGTCCTTCAGGTCGGTCCTCAGGCGTGTCGTCACTTTGCCGCCGTCCGCGGTGCTGGTCATCTCGACGGTCACGTAACGCAAGTCGCGCATCGTGTCGTTGGCCTCGTCGAGCAGATCGGCCGCCGACTTCTCCGAACCGCCGTCACCGGCCCCGCACCCGGTGAGCGCGACTCCGGTGCACAGACACAGCAGCGCCGCCGTCATGGGAATCGTCCGCATCGAGCCCCCCGCTCCGTCCCCGCTACCCCGTTTCCCGATCATCGACATGACCATGCCCATGATCAGGAGCGGGAGCCTACCAGCCCCGGGCAGGGCATCCAGAGCCCTGGCTCCGGCGCTGTCAGGCCCCCGGCGGCACGGCCTGTTCGAAGCCGAGTTCGCGCAGGGCGGTGCGGAGTCTGTCGGCCGGCTCGTCCAGCGCCGACAGGTCCTCCTCCGGCTTGGCGTGGGCGAAGTCCAGATCGCCCAGGCCCCACATGGGCGCCACATGAATGTGCAGGTGGGGCACCTCGAATCCGGCGATGAGCAGCCCGGCCCGCGGAGCGTCCCACGCCCGCTGCACGCCCTGGCCGACGGCCTGGGCGACCTGCATGCAGTGGGACAGCAGTTCACCGTCGACCTGCGTCCACTGGTCGACCTCACGCCGGGGCACGACGAGGGTGTGGCCGGGCGTCAGCGGTGCGATGGACAGGAACGCCGTCGCGTGCGGGTCCTGCCAGACGAACCGGGCGGGAAGCTCTCCGGCGATGATGCGGGAGAAGACGGTGGTCATGCCGGGCCCCTTCGCTGCGGAAGATCTCTCGGGGCGAGCCTACGTCCCCAACAGCGCGTGAATCCGGTCCCGTTGGCCTTGACCGGCCACATGAGAAAGGGCCTCCGCAGGCTCTCACCTGCGAAGACCCTTCGCACCGTCGGGACGACAGGATTTGAACCTGCGACCCCTTGACCCCCAGTCAAGTGCGCTACCAAGCTGCGCCACGTCCCGGTGCCTCTCGCGCGGTGAACCGCGTGATCGCGCGGACAGCACTTTACCGTACGGGGACGAGTGCGCCGAAGGGGGCATCCGGCGAGGAGCCGGACGATGGACAATCGGTGTATGGGCAGCACATCGTCAGGACGCCAGGCCGCCGCGCGGGACCGGGACAGCGAGGGGCGGGCACGCAGCGCCCGGCCCCGGGACGGCCTCGGGCGCCCCCTGCCGTACGACGCGGACGGCGTCGACCGCCAGCCCGAGGGCGTCGTACGCACGCCGGGGCAGACCGTCGCCGAGGCGCAGGAGCTGCTGGACGCCGGGAAGCCGTTCCATGCGCATGAGGTGTTCGAGGACGCGTGGAAGGCGGGGCCGGAGGGGGAGCGGGCGTTGTGGCGGGGGCTCGCGCAGCTTGCCGTGGGGCTCACGCACTCGGCGCGGGGGAACGTGACGGGCGGGCCGCGGCTGCTGCGGCGCGGAGCGGGGGCCGTGGAGGAGTGGGCGTCCGATGCCGGGGAGCGGCGGCCGTACGGGATGGATCTCGCGGGGCTGAGCGCGTGGGCGCGGGAACTGGCGGGGGTCGTGGAGGAGAGCGGGGAGGCCGTGGACGCGCGGGGGCGGGCGCCGAGGCTGCGGGGCGGGGCGTAGAGGCGAGGCGGGGTCGGCGGGCCTGAGCACGGGCTGCGTGGACGCGGTGTACTCGGTGTCGGTGGCGTGGGGCAGACTCGGGGTGTGCGAAAGATTCATGTCATCGGTATCGGCGCGGGCGACCCTGAGCAGCTGACGCTGCAGGCGGTCAGGGCACTGCGGAGTACGGACGTGTTCTTCATCCTCGACAAGGGCGAGGTGAAGTCGGACCTCACGCAGGTGCGCCGGGACATGCTGGACGCGCACGTACCGGAGGGGAGGTACCGGGTGGTCGAGGCCCGGGACCCCGAGCGGGACCGGTCCGCCGGCGGTACCGCCTACTCCCCCGCCGTCGGGGACTGGCGCAGTGCGCGCGCCGGGATCTACGAGCGGCTGATCTCCGAGGAACTGGGCGAGGACGAGACCGGGGCATTCCTGGTGTGGGGCGACCCCGCGCTGTACGACAGCACGCTCGGCATCCTGGAGGAGGTACTGGACAAGGGCGACGTGACCTTCGAGTACGACGTCGTACCCGGCATCAGCAGCGTCTCCGCCCTCGTCGCCCGCCACCGGACGGGACTCAACCGGGTCGCCCGCCCCGTGCAGATCACCACCGGCCGCCGACTGGCCGAAGGCTTCCCGGACGGCGTGGACGACGTCGTCGTGATGCTCGACGCCCACCAGACCTTCCAGAAGTACGCCGACCAGGACATCGACATCTACTGGGGCGCCTACATCGGCACCCCCGACGAGATCCTCGCCTCGGGCCCGATCGCCGAGACCGCCCCCCGCATCGAGACCCTGCGCGCGGAGGCCCGGGAGCGCAAGGGTTGGATCATGGACACGTATCTGCTGCGACGGAATCCGAAGCAGCAGTAGGCGGTACGCCCGCCGGGCCACCGGGACTGCGGCCGGCCGGCGGGCTGAGCGCGCCGCGCCGAAATGCCGGTGCGGCGTGCGGCAGTCCGCCGTGATACTGGCCGTATGTCCGCACCGGTGCGTTTCCGCGATCCCCTCACCGAGCTGTACGAGTTCACCGATTCGGTCCTGGTTCGCTGCCCACGCTGCGAGAGGATCGCTCACTACGAGCGTCGGTCGACCGTCGCTCCGGACGCGGACGGTGCGAGGTACCCGGAGCGCCGTCTGGTCTGCCGGTCCTGTGGCCTGGCCCGGCAGTCGTCACGTGCCGACGGGCGGTGTGCCCGGCCGGATCTTTGGCTGCAGACCGCGACCAGGCACGGGGTGGTGTGGGCCTACAACCTCGAACATCTGGACCTGCTCAGGCGTTTCGTGGCGGCATCGCTGCGGGAGCGGGCGCCCTGGTACGAGCACGGACGGAAGATGACCTACATCGGACGGCTGCCCGCCTGGATCAAGCAGGCGAAGAACCGCGAGGAGATCCTGAGCGCCATCGACCGCCTCCGTGCCTCCGTCGTCACAGGCTGAGGCCGAGCCGCTCCAGCACCCCCGCCACCTCCGACACCGCCTCCACGCCCCCCGGCAGCGACGGGCGGCGTACGAGCACGACGGGTAGGGCGAGTTGGCGGGCGGCTGTGAGCTTGGCCGCGGTTGCCGTGCCGCCGCTGTCCTTCGTGACGAGGGTGTCGATGCGGTGTTCCCGTAGGAGGGCCGACTCTTCGGGGAGGGTGAACGGGCCGCGGGACAGGAGTACTTCGGTGTGCGGGGGCATCGGCGGCTCGGGCGGGTCGACGGAGCGTACGACGAAGTGCAGGTCGGTGAGGTGGGCGAAGGACGCGAGGCCCAGGCGGCCGGTGGTCAGGAAGACACGGTGGGCGAGGCTGGGCAGCAGGGCCGCGGCCTCGTCGAGCGAAGCGACCTCGTGCCAGCGGTCCCCGGGGCCGGGGCGCCAACCGGGCCGGCGCAGGACCACCGCCGCCACCCCGGTCTTCGTCGCGGCGCGGACCGCGTTCGCCGTGATCGACTCGGCGAAGGGGTGCGTGGCGTCGACGACCGTGTCGACCTGCTCGGCGCGCAGCCAGTCGGCCAGGCCCTCCGCCCCGCCGAAGCCCCCGATGCGTACGTCCCCGGCGACCGCGCCCGGCCGTGCCACGCGCCCCGCGAGCGAGCTGGTGACGCGGACGCCGGGGTGCGCCGCCAGCGCGGCGGCGAGTTCGCGGGCCTCGGTGGTGCCGCCGAGGATCAGGACGTGGCGGGGGGACATGGGGCGAGCGTACGTCGTGCCGCCCGCTGCGGCGCCGCCGCCCTGAACACCGCGAACACTATGAACACAACGATCAGACCCGTGGTTCCTCGCCCCGCCGCTCCCTAGCATCGCGGCGCACGGCTCGACGACGCGCCGAAGAGGAACGAGGAGCAGCGTCTTGGACTGGACGAGAACCCACGCAGTGATCCGCAGGTCTGTCCCATGGACCCCTCACCGGCGCACGACGCTGACCGCCCTGCTGGCCGGCGCCCTCGCCGCCGGCCTTCTCGTCGGCGCGTCGAACGCCCGGGGAGAGACCGGCGACACGGCGGGCCCGGCTCGTGCCGAATGCCCCGCCGCCGTCGCCGACAAGGCGACCTGCTACACCGGCCTTGACCCCAACGGCGCCAACTACGCGATAGCCGTGCCCAACGACTGGAACGGCTCCCTCGTCGTCCACGCCCACGGCGGCCCCGACCTGGGTGCGGAGTCCGACCCGGGCCGCAGTCTCGAAGATCTGGGGCGCTGGTCGGTGATGGTGAAGGAGGGCTACGCCTGGGCGGGTTCGTCGTACCGCCGGGGCGGCTACGGGACGCGGATGGCCGCCGCGGACACGGAGAGCGTGCGCCGACTGTTCGTCGGTGAGTTCGGCAAGCCCCGGCGGACGTATGTGCACGGCCAGTCGTGGGGCGGGAACGTCGCCGCGAAGGTCGTGGAGACGTACGGCAACCGGCGCGGGGCGTACGACGGGGCGCTCCTCACCAACGGCGTCCTCGGCGGGGGCTCGCGCGGCTACGACTACCGCGTCGACCTGCGCGTCGTCTACCAGTACTACTGCGGCAACCACCCCCGCCCGACCGAGCCGCAGTACCCGCTGTGGCAGGGCCTGCGCGCCGGCTCGACCATGACCAGTGCCGGGCTGCGCGCCCGGCTGCAGGAGTGCACGGGCCACGCGTCGGCGCCGCAGGAGCGGACCGCGCTCCAGCAGCGCAACCTCGACGACATCCTCGCCGTCACGCGGATCCCGGAGCGCACGCTGGAGTCGCATCTGCGGTTCGCCACCTTCACGTTCCGGGACATCGTGCACGACCGCCTCGGCGACCGGAACCCGTTCGGCAACCGAGGCGTCCGGTACTCCGGGTCGCATGACGACGAGGCGCTCAACGCCGGTGTCGAGCGTTTCGCCCCCGACCCGACGGCCGTACGCGATCTTTCCTACGACAGCGATCTCACCGGCAAGGTCTCGATCCCGGTGCTGACGATGCACGCGATCGACGACCCGACGGCGTTCGTCGAGCACGAGGCCGCCTACCGGGCCACGCTGCAGGGGGCCCGGCGGGACGGGCACCTGGTGCAGACGTTCACTCGGGAGGCCGAGCACAGCGAGCTGAGCGACGCCGAGTACGCCAACTCCATTGCCGCCCTCGACAAGTGGGTGCGCAACGGTAAGAAGCCGACGGCCGGGTCGGTCGCGGCGTCGTGCGCGGCGTTCGACCGCACGTACGGCACAGGCTGCTTCTACGACCCGGCGTTCCGCCCGGCCCCGTACGCCACGCGCGTCGAGCCGCGACCGGGTGGGCTGCGGTGGCCCGCCATGACGTCGGCTCAGGAGCGGGCGTGGAGCAGGATCGAGGGTGTCGGGATCGCGCCCTGACCTGTGCCGGGTGGATCGATGGCTAGGGTCCTGGCATGGAATCCGTACGTGGCGTGGAATCCCTGCGTGCCGTCCTGATCGACATCGACGGGGTGCTCACCGTCTCGTGGCAGCCGCTGCCGGGTGCCGTCGAGGCGCTGCGGGAGATCCGCGAGGCCGGGCTCGGTGTCGCGCTGGTCACGAACACGACCTCGCGGACCCGGGCGTCGATCGCGCGGACACTGGCGGACACCGGGTTCCCGGCGTCCGCCGAGGACATCCTGACCGCGCCCGCCGTCACCGCCGCGTATCTGGCGGAGCACTGTCCAACGGCGCGGTGTGTGCTGCTGAACAGCGGGGACATCGCGGAGGACCTGGGCGGAGTCACTGTCGTAGGAGATGACGAGGACGGTGACGAGGACGCGGGCGACCGGGCCGTTCCGGACGTCGTGGTCGTCGGGGGTGCCGGGCCCGAGTTCGGCTACGCGGCGCTGAACCGGGCCTTCGGACATCTGCGGCGCGGGGCGCGGCTGGTGGCCATGCACCGGAATCTGTACTGGCGTACCGATGACGGGTTGCAGCTGGACACCGGCGCGTTTCTGGCCGGCCTGGAGAAGGCGGCGCGGGTCGAGGCGGAGATCACGGGGAAGCCGTCGGCCGCGTTCTTCGAGGCGGCCCTGGCGCATGTGGGGGTCGGCGCGGGCGAGGCGGTGATGGTCGGGGACGACATCGAGTCCGATGTGCTGGCGGCGCAGCGGGCGGGGGTCAGGGGCGTGCTGGTCAGGACCGGGAAGTACCTGCCGGAAACGCACCGGTCCGCGAGCGGCACGCCCGACCATGTGATCGACTCCTTCGCCGATCTGCCCGCGCTCCTGAGGGAACTGCGGGGGTCGGCGCGGGGGTCGGGGTCGGCGCAGGAGTAGGGGTCAGCGCAGGAGCAGCTGGAGGCCGCCGACGATCGTCGCCGCGATCACCAGTTGCTCGAACAGCCGCTGGTTGATCCGGTTCACCGCCCATTTGCCGAGGAACGCACCGGGCACGACGAAGAGCACGAGCGCCGCGTCGAGCAGGAGCGAAGGGCCGTCGATCAGGCCGAGTCCGGCGCTGAAGGGCACCTTGGAGACGTTGACGATCAGGAAGAAGAAGGCTGACGTCCCGAGGAAGCCGAGCTTGCGGAAGCCGGCCGACAGCAGGTACATCGACATCACCGGGCCGCCCGCGTTGGCGACCATCGTGGTGAAGCCGCCGAGGACGCCGTACGAGCGCGCCTTGACCCGGCCGGCCCGGCTGGTGACCGAGTCCGGCTCCGCCTCCTGCTCGGCGGTACGGCGGCGCCACACCGTCACGCCCGCCATCATCAGCAGGATCGCGCCGATCGACGTACGGACGACGCCGTCGTCGGCCCACACGAGGAACAGCGTGCCGAAGACGACGCCGGCCGCGACCGCGGGAAACAGCCGCCACAGCGTGGGCCAGTGGGCGTGCCGTCGGTAGGTGAGTACGGCGAGGACGTCCCCGGCGATCAGGATCGGCAGCAGCACACCGGTGGAGGCGCGGGCGGGGAGCACGGCGGCGAAGATCGCGAGGCTGACCGTGTTGGCCCCGCTCACGGCCGTTTTCGAAAAGCCGACGAGCAGGGCCGCGAAGGCGAGCGCGGCGAACTCCCAGCCTGTTATGTGCCAAAGCGTCATCGTGTCCATGCGGAGACCGATGGTATGTGCAGACAACAGGTACTGGTAAGGACCGTCTCGCCAGTCGGGAGATTGCTAGTGGCGCTCCACCAGCACCGCACTCCCCTGCCCGACACCTACACACATGGTCGCCAGGCCCCGCTCGGCCCCCGTACGCCGCATCCGGTGCAGCAGCGTCGTGAGGATCCGCGCACCCGAGGAGCCCAGCGGATGCCCCAGCGCGATCGCCCCGCCGCTCGCGTTGACCAGCTCGGGATCGATGCCGAGCTCGTCGACGCAGGCGAGGGCCTGCGCCGCGAACGCCTCGTTGAACTCGGCCTCCTGGATGTCGCCGATCGTCCAGTCGGCGCGGGCGAGGACCTTGCGGGTGGCGGGGACCGGGCCGATGCCCATCACGTCGGGGTGGACGCCCGCCGAACCGCCGGCGACATAGCGGCCCAGGGACTCCAGGCCGAGTTCGTTGAGGGCTTCCTCGCTGACGAGGAGCAGTGCTGCCGCGCCGTCGTTCATCGGTGAGGCGTTGCCCGCGGTGACCGTGCCCCCCTGCCGGAAGACCGGCTTCAGGCGGGCCAGCTTCTCGTACGACGTGTCCTCGCGGATGCACTCGTCGCTGTCGACCAGCACGCCGTCCGGGCGCTCGACCGGCAGGAGTTCGTCGTCGAAGTGGCCGTTCTTGCGGGCCTCGGCGGCCCGTTGGTGGCTGCGCAGGGCGAAGTCGTCCTGTCGCTCGCGCGGGATGCCGTAGCGCTCGGCGACCTCCTCGGCCGTCTCGCCCATGGACAGCAGACCGTGCAGCTCCTTCATCGCCGGGTTGACCAGGCGCCAGCCGAGCCGGGTGTCGACGGTCTCGATGCGGTGAGGCAGGGCCTCGTCGGGGCGGGGCAGGACGAAGGGGGCGCGGCTCATCGACTCGGAGCCGCCGGCGAGCACGATGTCGGCCTCGCCCGCCGCGATGGTGCGGGCGGCCGACGTCACCGCCTCCAGTCCGGACGCGCACAGACGGTTGACCGTGGCGCCGGGGACCGACTCGGGCAGCCCCGCGAGGAGCGCGGCCATACGGGCGATGTTGCGGTTGTCCTCGCCCGCCTGGTTGGCGGCGCCCCAGTAGACGTCGTCGATGCGCGCCGGGTCGAGTGCGGGCACCTCGGCGACGAGGCCCCGGATCACGGTCGCGGCGAGGTCGTCGGGCCGTACCGACGACAGCGCGCCGCGCAGCTTGCCGATGGGGGTGCGGCGGGCGGCCGCGAAGTGGACGGGACGCACGACAGGACTCCTGACCGGGCCGTATGAATCGGCACCCAATTAATTAGCACCGCTAGTTTTGGACTATAGACCGCCTCGCCGCCCCCTGGGAAGATCCTCCGGGAAGCCTGCCCCGACGCAGCCGGAGGAACCATGGCCGACGCCCGCGAGCACGTACTCGACGGAAGCCGGGGATCGATCGTCGTACGCGAGTGGCCGAGCCGCGGCCGGCCCCGCTACCTCGCCCTCGTGATCCACGGCTACGGCGAGCACGTCGGCCGGTACGCCGAGGTGGCGGACGTCCTGGTCGGGCACGGTGCTGCCGTGTTCGGGCCCGATCACGTCGGTCACGGCAGGTCGGCGGGTGAGCGCGTGCTGATCGAGGACTTCGAGGACGTGGTCGCCGATGTGCACGCGGTCGCCGGGCCGGCCCGGGCCGCGTATCCGGATGTGCCGGTCGTCATGGTCGGGCACTCCATGGGCGGCCTCATCGCGGCCCGCTACGCCCAGCTGCACGGCGACGGGCTCGCCGCTCTGGTGCTGTCCGGGCCCGTGATCGGCGACTGGGAGCTGCCCCGCCGGCTGCTCGCCCTCGACGAGATCCCCGACACGCCCATCAGCCCGGCCGCGCTCTCCCGCGATCCCGGGGTGGGCGCGGCGTACGTGGCGGATCCGCTGGTCTGGCACGGGCCGATGAAGCGGCCGACGGTCGAGGCGTTCGCGCGGATGCTGGACACCGTGTCCAAGGGCGGCGACCTCGGACGCCTGCCGCTGCTGTGGCTGCACGGCGACAACGACCGGCTGGTCCCGCTCACCGGCAGCCGTGTCGGCGTCGAGGAGCTGCGCGGGGGCGAGCCGTCCGAGCAAGTCCACGGCGAGCACATCCATGGCGAGCACATCTATCCGGGAGCCCGGCACGAGGTGTTCAACGAGACGAACAAGGCGGACGTCTTCGCGGACCTGCTCCACTTCCTGGACGGTGTGTTCGCGCACTGAGACACGTCGCGTTTTGCGCCGGTTCGCCCTGGGCACCCGCGCCCGCATGGAGCGGTACCGGCGTCGCACCTGCGTCGCACCGCTCCGTACTGGCCCGACCACGCCAGAAATGGAGGAGCGCGGAATGACTGTCGTCAAGAGCACGCTTCCCGAACCGGCCCGCCGCGTCGCCGGCGAGGCGCTGCAGAGCACTCTCGTCGATCTCCTGGGACTGTCGCTGATCGGAAAGCAGGCGCACTGGAACATCGTGGGCCCGCGGTTCCGCTCGATCCATCTGCAGCTCGACGAGGTCGTCTCGGTGGCCCGCTCGTTCGCCGACACGGTCGCCGAACGCTCCGCCGCACTCGGCCTGCCGCCCGACGGCCGGCCGGAGACCATCGCTGCGGCCTACACGCTGCCCGGCCCCAAGGAGGGCTGGGTCCGCGACAACGAGGTCGTCCAGCTCGTCGTGGACTCCCTGGCGGGGGCCATAGAGCGGCTGCGCGCGCGTATCGACGCGACCGCCGAGCCGGACCCGGTGACGCAGGACCTGCTGATCGGCATCACGAGCGAGCTGGAGAAGCAGCGCTGGATGTTCGACGCCGAGAACTGGCCGCGCGACGAGTGACACGACACCTGAACCGACACCGACACCGACACCGACACCGACACCGACATACGCCGTACACGCACAGCCGTACCCGGAGAGAAGGGGCACACCGTGACCGACGCCCTCGAACTCGACGCACTGTGGCAGGAGTTCCACCGCGTCGTGAACATGACCTCGCAGGAGCTGGCCACCTGGCTGCGGGTCAGTGACGCGGACGAGGAGACCGAGCCGCTGCCGGACCAGGCCGGGACGCCGACCGGGCAGCACGTCCTCGCGATCCTCCAGAAACGGCGCACGGACCTCACGGACGACGACGTCCAGATCATGTACGACGTCGTGGACACCGTCACCGACCAGGCGGACCTCGAGAACGAGCCCGAGCCCGAACAGACCCGCCGTCGGCATCAGCTGATGACGATCGGCCACGACCCGCTGCGGCCCTAGGATCCGCGCCGGATGGCCGACGCCGACTGGCAGGGGGGGCGACGCGCTCGGCCGGGCTATCGACGCTACGACGAACGTGCGGCCACCCAACTCGGCCAAGGTGCCGAGATGTTGAACGACCGGTGGGGCGGAGACCTGCGGCGGCTGGGCAAGGACGCCGACGGTGACGTCGCCGAACTGCGCAGCCTGCTGCAGGGGTCCCCCAGGACGGGGTCGTCCGGCGCCGCCATCTTCCTGCGCGAGGCCCAGCGGGTCCGGCCGGACGTGGCGCCCTGACTGGACACCAAGGCGCTCGCGGGCGCCGAGCGGTTCGGCCTCCCAAAGGTTCCGGAACGGGTGGCCGGCCTCGCCGGGATCGCCGAACCGGCCGTGCCGGCCGCCGCGTTGGTGCGGGCCTCGCTCGACAAGGAGGTGGCCGAAGACAGTCTCCGCCGGGCCGCATGATCGTGGAAGACTGCTCGCAGCACACCGTTGCCGAGCACAGGAGGCCTGCGTGGCGGGGACCGAGTCGGGAACCGGGTCGGCGACCCAGTCGGCCGTATCTCGTATCGACACGAGCAGACCGCATCCGGCCCGGGTGTACGACTGGTTCCTCGGCGGCAAGGACAACTACCCGGTCGACGAGGAGCTCGGCCGCCGGATCACGGCGATGCAGGGCGACGCTCCGCGGCACGCGCGGGCCAACCGCCGGTTCATGCAGCGGGCCACCCGGGCGGTCGTCCAGGAGACGGGGATCCGGCAGTTCCTCGACATCGGCTCCGGCATCCCGACCGAGCCCAATCTGCACCAGATCGCCCAGTCCGTCGTCCCGGACGCACGGGTGGTCTACGTCGACAACGACCCGATCGTGCTCGCTCACGCGGAGGCCCTGCTGCGCGGCACTCCGGAAGGCGTGACGGAGTATGTGCAGGCCGACGCGCGTGAGCCGGAGCGGATTCTCGAACAGGCAGCGTCGGTCCTCGACCTGGACCGGCCCGTCGCCCTGTCCCTGATCGCGCTGCTGCACTTCATCGCGGACGACGACGGCGCCCACCGGCTGGTGGACACGCTGGTCGGCGCGCTGGCGCCGGGCAGCTGCCTGGTGCTTTCGGCCATGACGGCGGACTTCGAACCGGAGAACGTCCGCCGGGGGATCGCGGCCTACAACGCGAGCGGGGTGACGCTCGTGGCCCGTTCGCACGACGAAGTGGGCCGCCTTTTCAAGGGACTTGAGCTGCTGGAGCCGGGGATCGTCTCACTGTCGGACTGGCGGCCGGGCGCGGACGAGCTCGGGGCGAACGAAATTCCCGTGTCGCTGTACGGCGCGGTCGGCCTGAAGCCCTGACGCCCTGACCCAGCCCCCGGCTCGAAGCCTCTCACCCGAGCAACCATCCCCCATCCACCGCGAGTTCGACCGCGTTGACCGACCGGTTGCGCAGCAGGAAGTCCACCGCGTCCACGACGTCCGCCATCGTGGCGAGCTGCCCGGTGGGGGTTCTGGCACGTAGCCCCGCCAGCACCTCGCCGGGCTTGGCCAGCCAGTAGGGGCTGTCCCCCACGACCCCGGGATGCACGGCGTTGACCCGTACCGGCGCCAGCTCGACGGCGAGGGTGTTCACCAGCCCGCTCACGCCCGCGTTGACGGTCGCCACCGTCGTGGCGCCGACGTACGGGCGCTCCTTGGCCTGTCCGCCGAACAGCACGATCGCGCTGTCGTCGTGCAGCCGTGGACGCAGGGCGTGCACGACCTCGGTGTAGCCGACGAGCTTGAGCGTGACGAGACGCAGGGCTGCGTCGATGTCGTACTCGGTGACCCGGTTGTCGTCCCGGGAGACGCCCGCGATCACCAGGTGGTCCAGACGCCCGACGCCGGCCAGTGCGGCGGCGATCTCCCGGGGCTGCGACAGATCCAGCGCGAGGCCCTGAGCAGCGCCGATCTCCTTGGCCACCGTGTCGGCGCGATCGGCGTCGCGGCCGGTGAGGACCACCTCGTCACCCCGCCGCGCGCGGAAGCGGGCGAACTCGCGGCCGATCCCGGAGGTGCCGCCCACGACGAGCACACTGCTCATGACCCCAGCGCCTTCCTCAGATACTCCCAGTCCCGCGTGAACCGGTAGGAGTGCTGCGGCGGCGGCTGCGGCGCCTGGGTCTCCAGCCAGCGCAGGGGCCCCTCCCCCGCGTTGGCGAACCCGTGCACGCAGCCGGCGCCCGCCCACGCGAGGTCGCCGGGGCCGAGCCGGTACCGCTCGCCGTCGAAGGTGGCGTCCACGGCCCCCTCCAGGAACAGGTACGTCTCCTCGAAGGGGTGGTCGTGTGTGCCGGCCACCCCGTCCGGCGCGTACTGCACCATGAACATGGTCGAGGCGACGGCGCCGAGATCGCTGTCGACCATCATCTTCACGGTGATCCCGCTGTACACGAGCAACGCGGTCCGCATGCTCGCCGACACCGCGAGCAGGTCCTGCGCCTGCTTGCCGGGATCCATCTGCGCGGCCTCGAAGTGGCCGAAGGACCGGGTGCGCGGGTCGCGGACGTCGATGCGGACGGGGTCGCGGGCCGGCAGCGCGGGCACCGCCTGGGTGTCGTGGCCGTAGCGGGCCCGCGGCACCGGCGCGAGCATGTCGGCCCAGCGTCCGACGGTCTCCCCCGCGCCACGCCAGGCATGCGTGACGCCGGTCGGGAGGAGGCCGTAGTCGCCCTCTTCTAGGAGGTACGACCCTTCGGGCACATCGAGGATCACGGCCCCGTCGAGGACATGGAAGCTCTCCTCGTACGAGTGCACATGCGCGCCGACCCGGCCGTCGGGCCGTATCTCGCACACACCGAAGCCGGTGTGCACGCTGCCGTCATCTTCGCCGACCAACTCCCGTCGCCGGTGGCCGAGTTCGTCATAGATCGGCTCCGGGACGTCGGCGGCCCGGCGCACCAGGTGTCGGGTCATGCGGCGCTCTTCGCCTCCTTCGCGGCCAGGAGACGGTCGCAGGAGTCCTGGACCAGTCGGCGGGCCCGGTCGACGTCGGCAACGAGCCGGCCGTCACGCTTGCGGATCACACCGTCGACGATGACCGTGTCGACGTTGGAGACATCCGCCGACAGCGTCACCGCGGCGGCCGCGTCGTGCACCGGGGCGACATTCAGTGCGGTGGCGTCGATCGCGACGACGTCGGCGCGCTTGCCGGGGGTCAGGGAGCCGGTGCGGTCCTCGACGCCCGCGACGTGGGCGCCGTTGCGTGTCGCGATCTCCAGCATCTGACGTGCCGTCAACATCGTTTCGGGGACGGGCAGATTGGCCTTCCAGCAGTCGGCGTTGACGCGGGCGCGCTCGGCGCCGAAGGCCGCGCGGATCTGGGTGAACATGTCGCCGGGCACGGTGGTGACGACATCGATGCTCAACGAGGGCCGCAGCCCGTACTCGATGGCCTTCATGACGGGGGGCCAGCCGTGCCCCATCTGCTCCTCGACCTGCGGTGCGATCGAGACCGTGCCGCCGCTGTCGGCGACCATCTGCCACTCCTCCTCGCTGAAGTAGCAGCAGTGGACGTAGGTGGTGTCGGGGCCGAGCAGCCCCAGGCCCTGGAGCTGCTTGACCATGCCGAAGCGGCCCGCCAGGCGGCCCATCGCGACATGCACGGTGATCGGGATGCCCAGGTCGCGGGCGAGGGCCCACTCGGCGGTGACGACGTCGTTGGTGCAGAAGCCGGGGCCGCGGGTGGCCAGGCCCATGGTCAGCAGACCGTCGTCGGAGGAGAAGTGGGCGCTGCGAATGCGTCGTACGTCGTCGCCCGGAATCGCGATCTTGCTGTCGAACCAGTAGTCGGCCAGTGAGGTGTTGGCGCTGCCGTACGCGTACTGGGCGCGGATGCCGGTCTCCGTGAGCGCGTGGATCGCGGCGTCGGGATGCTCGGGGGTGTTGTTGATGTGCGACCAGTCGACGAGGGTCGTGATGCCCGCGTTGAGGCACTCCAGCGATCCCGCGAGGTTGGCCGCGTACACGTCCTCGGGGGTGTAGAGCGGCGCGAAGGAGTCGAGGATGTCGACGAAGTAGTCGTCCAGGGTGGCGTCGGGGGCGACGTTACGGATCGACGCCTCCCAGGTGTGGCGGTGGGTGTCGACGAAGCCGGGGATCACGATACGGCCGGTCATGTCGAGCACGTCCGCGTCGGCGCTGATGTCCGGCTCCACCGCCGTGATCTTCCCGTCCTCGATGAGGACGTCCCCCTGGGGGAGGTCCCCGACAGCGGGATCCATCGACAGCACGTGACCGGCTCGCAGGAGTATCCGATCGGGCATCGCTCTTCCTCCCATGCGGTGTTTCGGACGGGACGTTCAATAGGCGGTGAGGGTCCTCACGGCCGTGACGACCTTGTCGACGGTGGGGATCACCCGTTCCTCCAGCGCATCGGCGAACGGCAGCGGTACGCACTCCCCCGCCACCCGTCTGACCGGCGCGTCCAGCAGGCCGAACCCCTCGTCCGCGACAACCGAGACGACCGTCGCGCCCCAGCCGCCCTGGTACGGGTTCTCCTCGACGGTGACGAGCCGCGAGGTCCGCCCGAGCGACGCGAGCACGGTGCTCATGTCCAGCGGCACCAGACAGCGCAGGTCGACGACCTCCGCCTCGATGCCCTCGCCGGACAGCAGGTCGGCGGCCTGCAGCGCGAGCGGCACCATCGAGGCGAGGGCGACGAGGGTGACGTCGGCGCCCTCGCGGACGACTGCGGCCCGGCCCAGCTCGACGACATGGTCCGGCGGTGCGGGCGCGCCCTTGGAGGCGAGCAGCGCCTTGTGCTCGAAGAAGACGACCGGGTCGTCGCTGCGGATCGCCGCGGCCATCATGCCGATCACGTCGGCGGGGGTCGCCGGTGCGGCGATCTTCAGACCGGGCACGGTGAGCGCCCAGTTCTCGGTGGCCTGGGAGTGCTGCGCGCCGAAGCCGAGCCCGCCGCCGTTGGCGGTGCGCACCACGAGCGGGACGGTGACCTGGCCGCCCGTCATGTACCGCACCTTGGGGATCTCGTTGGCGAGATAGTCCCAGCAGCAGGCCAGGAAGTCGGAGAACATGATCTCGGCGACGGGCCGTATCCCGGTCATCGCGGCGCCCATGGCAGCCCCCACGATGGCCTGTTCGGAGATCGGCGTGTCCCACACCCGCTCGGGCCCGAACTCCTTGAACAGCCCGACGGTGGTCTTGAACACCCCGCCCGCCGCCCCGATGTCCTCGCCCAGGCACACGACGGACGGATCGCGCCGCATCTCCCGCGCGATGCCCTCGGCGACCGCCTCCCGGTAGGTGATCAGGTCCGCCACGCCGCACCTCCGTCCGCCCATACGTCGGTGAACGCCTCGTCCGGATCGGGCGCGGGCGCCGCCTTCGCGGCCTCGACGGCCTTCTGGACGAGGGAGGTCGCCCGGTCGTCCGCCTCGCCGATCACCGCCTCCGACACCCCCATCTCGACGAGCCGGCCCCGCGCCAGGTCCAACGGGTCGTGCTTCAGCCAGCGTTCGACCTCCTCGGCGGGGCGGTAGGTGGCCGGATCGGAGCGGCTGTGCCCGAAGTGGCGGTAGGTCAGCGCCTCCAGCAGCGCGGGCCCGTCTCCTGCCCGGGCCCGCGCCGCGAACCGGGCCACCGCCTCCTCTACCGCGAGGACGTCGTTACCGTCCACCACCTCGCCCGGGATGCCGTACGCGGGCGCCCGGTCGGCGGCGGGGCGGGGCACCGCCGTGACGTCGGCGATCGGCGTGTACTCCATGTAGAGGTTGTTCTCGCAGACGAACAGCACGGGCAGCTTCCATACGGCGGCCAGGTTGAGCGCCTCGTGGAAGGCGCCGATGTTGGTGGCGCCGTCGCCGAAGAAGGCGACCGCGATCTGGTCGGTGCCGCGCAGCCGGGCCGACCAGGCGGCGCCGGCCGCCATCGGAAGGTGGGAGCCGACGATGGCGTACGAGCCGAGCATGCCGGTTGCCGCCTTGGTCAGGTGCATGGAGCCGCCCTTGGCCCCGCACAACCCCGTGGCCCGGCTCATGAGTTCGGCGAGGCACTCCTCGGGGGTGGCGCCGCGTGCCAGCGCGTGATGGTGTCCCCGGTAGGTGGCGAAGACGTGGTCGTCGGGACGCAGGGCGGCACTCGCGCCGACGGCGATGGCCTCGTGTCCGGCCGCGAGGTGAGTGGTGCCCTTGACGAGGCCCTGCAGGAAGAGGTCGTGGGCGGCCTTCTCCGTACGGCGGATGACGGTCATCCGCTCGTAGGCGGCGAGGAGTTCGGCCGGTTCCATCAGCGGGACCCATCGTCACGGGAGGTGCTGCGGGAGGGGTTCAGGGGTGTGTTGCGGGACGTGTTGAGGTGGGACTGCGACTCGCGCCGGGTGTTCAGCTCGCCGCCGACCGTCCAGTACTTGCGGCCCGCCACGAGCAGTTCCTCCGCCGGGAACTTGGTGATGACCTCGCAGCCGTCGGCGGTGACGACGACTTCCTCCTCGATGCGGGCGGCGGACCAGCCGTCGGCGGCGGGCCAGTAGGTCTCCAGCGCGAACACCATGCCCTCTTCCAGGACCTCGGGGTGGTCGAGGGAGACCAGCCGACTGAAGATCGGCTTCTCCCAGATCGACAGGCCGACGCCGTGGCCGTACTGGAGGGCGAACGCGGCGGTCTCGTCGGCGAAGCCGAACTCCTCGGCGCGCGGCCAGACCTGCACGATGTCGGCGGTGGTGGCGCCCGGGCGGACGAGGTCGATGGCCTGGTCCATGTACTCGCGGCAGCGTACGTATGCGTCGCGCTGGGCGCGGGAGGCGCTGCCGACGGCGAAGGTGCGGTAGTAGCAGGTGCGGTAGCCGAGGTGGCTGTGCAGGATGTCGAAGAAGGCGGGGTCGCCTGGGCGGATCAGACGGTCGCTGTAGACGTGCGGATGGGGTGAACAACGCTCGCCGGAGATCGCGTTGACGCCCTCGACGTACTCGCTGCCGAGGTCGTACAGCACCTTGCTGACCACCCCGACACACTCGTTCTCGCGCACGCCTGGGCGCAGATAGCCGTACAGCTCCTCGTACGCGGCGTCGACCATCGCGCAGGCCTGGGTGAGCAGGGAGATCTCGTCCGGTGTCTTGATGCGGCGGGCCTCCAGGAAGACCTGCTGTCCGTCGACGACCTCGATGCCCTCGGCGCGCAGGGCGGTGAGGACCGGCATCTCGACGACGTCGATGCCGAGCGGCTCGTCGGCCAGGCCGTGTGCGCGCAGTTCGGTGACGATCTTCGCGGCGACGTCCGCGGCGATCCCGGCCTGCGGGTGGAAGGCGCCGCGCAGTGTGGAGATCCCGGCGCGGGCGCCGGTGGGCGGGCCGTCTTCCTTCCCGTCGCTGTAGTCGAGCCACGGGTTGTACAGCTGGTGGTGCCGGGCCGCGGAGCCGAAGTCCCAGACGATCGGCTCGCCGCCGCGCACCAGCAGGGCGAAGCGGATCAGCTTGTCCATCGCCCAGGTGCCGATGTGCGTGGCCGTCATGTAGCGGATGTTGGCGAAGTCGAAGCTGAGCACCGCGCCGAGATCGGAGCGGTTCAGGGTCTCGTTGAGACGGGCCAGCCGCTGTTTGCGCAGCCGGTCCAGGTCGACGCGCTCTTCCCAGTCGACGGCATTGGGTCCGAAAGTGCGGATCGCCATGGCGACCACCCCCGCTTGGGAGTCAACGACTGTACGCGGCGAGTGTCAAGTGTCACTGAACAACACTGGACACGAACCAGATGCCTGTAGCCAGTACGTCACCATCATTGCGGTAGCGGTGCGGGGTCGTCGACTCGAAGCAGACGGAGTCGCCGGGACTCAGCGTGTACTCGTCGAACCCGAGGGTGAGGATCAGCTCGCCCGAGGTCAGGCAGCCGTATTCGGTGCCGGTGTGCCGCATGAGGCCACCGGAGCTGGAGGAGGCCCCGCCGGGCCGGTACGTCACGAGCAGGAAGTCGACGTCGGTGCCGGGAACGTGGCCGAGACGCTCCCACACCACACCCGAGTCCAGCTCCAGCACTTCCCGCTCCTCCGGCGTGACCAGCGGGCCGATGCGGCGACCGGGGTCGGCGGCGAAGGCGGCGAGGGCGTGCAGGACGGTGCCGGGGGCTGCCGCCGCCAGGGAGGCCGTTGCAGCTTCGCCCGCCTCGAAGAGGACTTCGATGGAGATGCCGAGGGCTGTGGTGATGGCGTAGAGGGTGCTGACCGAGGGCTGGCTCTTGCCGTTCTCGATCTGCGAGATGAGGCTCGCCGATACGCCGACCTCCCGGGCGAGCGCCCGCAGGCTCGTCCCGCGTGCCAGGCGGGCCTGCCGGATGCGGGTGCCTACCGGCGGGACGGCGGCGGGGGGCATGCGGGCTCCTCTCGGCGGGACAGGACTGTTCGCTCCCATTGAACAGCGAGCGGAGCACGCGCGGTACTGCAACGCTCCAAGTGCCACGGGGAACCGCACATCAGGCCTTCCTCGCCGGAAACACCGCCCGAACCTCCCACCCGACCCCGCCCCGCGGTCCGGCATGCAGTTCCCCGCCCAGTGCGGTCACCCGCTCCTTGAGGCCGACGAGGCCGAAGCCACCGCCGTGGGCCGCCGGCGGCAGCTGGACGCCGCCTCGGCCGTCGTCCGCTACCGACACCTCCAGTCGCCCGGCGTCGTCGCTCAGGCGAACTTCGATGTGCGCGGCGTCGGCCGCGTGCCGCTGGACGACCCGGAAGGCCGCCGCCTGCACCTCATGGGGCAGGTCGTCCGACACCGCGGGATCACGGCTCAGGGTGACCTGCCGGCCCGGGCCCGCGAAGCCGTCCGTCAGCTCGGCGACGCCCGCCAGGTCGCCGACCGGGCGACGGTCACCGCCCTCCTCCCCGGTGTCGCGCAGCACGCCGACGGTACGGCGCATCGAGGCGAAGGCCTCGGTGGCGGCGCGTTCGATGCCGGCCAGGACCGGAACCGCGTCGAGATCGCGGCGTGGGCCTGGCAGCACGGATACGGACAGCCGGGCGGCTGAGGCGCCGGCGCGGCGTGGGCGCGCTCCCCGGGGGTGGTCACTCGAACGGGCCGGTGCCGGTGGTGGGCCGTTGGTTCCGGTGGTGCGCTGAGGGCACTCGTCACGTTCTCAGGAGGCACCCCCGATGACCCGTCGTACGTCCCGACTCGTCCGCGTCCTCTCCTCGGCCCTGGCGGCAGGAACGCTGCTGGCCACCGCCGCCTGCTCGGACGACGGCGACGAAGACGGCTCGCGGGCCTCCGGCGTCACCGCGTCCCCCGCCGCCAGGAAGCAGCCGACCGGCTCCCCCACCACGACCGGTTCTCCCACCACGACCGGCTCGCCCACCGGGGCCACCCTCACCGAGTCCGGCGCACAGACCGCGCTGATCACCGAGGCGGACATCGAGGACGCCTGGACCCAGGTCAAGGACACCGAGGCGGAGAACTGGCACGACAGCCTGCTCATCGGCACCGTGGACGTCTCGGACTTCCTCACCGCCAAGGCCGACGCCGCCGACTGCCAGCGGCTCATGGACTCGCTCTACGACGACGACCTGCTGGGCAAGCCGTCGGGAGCGAACGCGCTGCGCGGCTTCACGCAGAACGATTCTCGGCTGCTCTACCAGGTCGCGGCCTACGACCGCAACGACCCGCAGGACTCGCTGAACTGGATGGCGAAGCTGCCGACCGAGTGCGACCAGTTCACGATGACAGAGAACGGCGAGGAGCGCACCGTCCAGGTCATCGAGACCTCGCTGCCCGACGTGGGCGACGCCCGTGAGGGCCTGCGGGTGACGGTGCAGGGCACCACCGGCGGCGAGCAGTCCACGCTGACCCTCGACGTCGCCGCCGTTCGTGTCGGCAACGACGCGATCACCGTCACGGCGGGCGGCCTCGACGGGGACGAGCACGACTCCGTGGAGCAGGCGGTCAAGCTCGGTACGCAGCGCCTCCAGGACGTCCTGGCCGGGAAGTCGCCCGCCTCGACGCCCAGCGAGATCGAGTAACACGGCCCACCGCTCCCTCTCCCTCCCGCCGCACTGCCCTCCAACAGCCCTCCCGGCTCTGCCGATTCCCGGGACAGCGTGATCAACGGAGCGGCACAATGGCGGCGATGGCCGGTTTCGGTCGTTCGTGCGAGGAGAGGACGAGTCGTGAGTGATGGCCACACCCCGTCGGGCGGGTCGGCGAAGCTGAACACCGGTGTGGCGCACAACGCGCGCGTGTGGAACTACTGGATCGGCGGCAAGGACAACTACGAGGTCGACCAGCAGGTCGGCGAGCATGTCGCGGGGATGTTCCCGATCATCCGGGACATCGCCCGCGCCGACCGCGACTTCCTCGGCCGGGCGGTGCGTTTCGTGGCCGAGGAGCAGGGCGTGCGGCAGTTCCTCGACATCGGCACCGGACTGCCGACGGCGGACAACACCCATGAGATCGCCCAGCGCGTCGCCCCCGACTCACGGATCGTGTACGTCGACAACGACCCGATCGTGCTCGTGCACGCCCGCACGCTGCTGACCGGCACCCACGAGGGCGTCACCGCCTACATCGACGCCGACGTGCACGACCCGGACGCCATCGTCGAACGCGCCTCACAAACCCTGGACTTCACGAAACCGGTCGCGGTGATGATGCTGGGCATCCTCAACTTCGTCCTGGACTACGACGAGGCCCGCGAGATCGTACGGCGGGTCCTTGCCGCGGTCCCCTCCGACAGCCACCTGGTCCTGACGCACCCGACGTTCGACTCCGAGCTGGGCGGCGAGGGCCAGATCCCGGCGATGAAGTTCTGGAACGAGAACGCCACGCCGCCGATCACTGCCCGCAGCGGCACGGACATCGCGGCCTTCTTCGAGGGGCTGGAGCTGCTGGAGCCGGGCATGGTGTCCTGCTCGCAGTGGCGCGCCCCCGACTCTCCCGTTGCGGTGCCGCAGTACGGCGCGGTCGCCGTGAAACCCTGACGCCCAGCGGGGACCACACGTGCCGGCCCGGACCGGCACGGACCGGAACGCACCGGCCGAGCTCGTCGAGGAGACCGTATGACCACCCTTGCCGATCCCGTCCCGGGCGGGCGTCCCGGTGACGTCGAGCGGGCGGGCGCGCTGAGCGGCGAGTTGTCCGGGCGGGGCGTGCACGGGATCGTCCTGGCGTACGTCGACACGGCGGGCATCGCCCGGGTGAAGACGATCCCGACGGCGAAGCTCGCCTCCACGGCGGCCTGGGGCGTCGGGATGTCCCCGGTGTTCGACACCTTCCTGGCGGGCGACTCCATCGTCACCACGGACGTCCTCGGCTCCCCGGACGGCGACCTGCGCCTCTACCCCGACCTCGACCTCCTGGTGGAGCTGTCCGCGCAGCCCGGCTGGGCGTGGGCTCCGGTCGACCGGATCACCCAGGAGGGCGAGCGGCATCCCGGGTGCAGCCGTACGTTCCTGCGGCGGACGGTCCTTGAGGCGGCCGAGCGGCACGACGTCACCTTCAAGGCGAGCATCGAGATCGAGTGGGCCGTCGCCCAACCCCCGGGGCCCGAGGGTGAGTTCGTGCCGGCGGTCGCAGGGCCGGCATACGGCGCCGCCCGCCAGGTCGAGCTGAGCGACTGCGCCGCCGAGCTGCTGGCGGCGCTCGCGCGGCAGGGGGTGGAGGTCGACCAGTTCCATCCGGAGTACGCGGCCGGACAGTTCGAGCTGTCGGTGGCAGCGCTCGATCCGGTGGCTGCGGCCGACCGCAGCGTGCTGGTGCGGCAGACGATCCGGGCGGTGACGCAGCGGCACGGGCTCGCAGTGTCCTTCGCCCCGGCGGTCCTCGGCCAGGGCGTCGGCAACGGCGGCCATGTCCACCTCTCCGCCTGGCGCGAGGGGGTCAATCTGCACGCAGGCGGTGACCGCCGGCACGGCATGCGGTCCGAGGCCGAGTCCTTCGCGGCCGGCATCCTCGCCCACCTCCCCGCCCTCACGGCCGTGACCGCGCCGAGCCCGGCGAGCCAGCTGCGGCTCAGACCCTCGCAGTGGGCCGGGGTGTTCACCGCATGGGGCCGGGAGACACGGGAGGCCGGGCTGCGTGTCGTCACGGGCACGGCAGGCCATCGCGCCGAGGCGGCCAACCTGGAGGTCAAGCCGGTGGACCTGGCCGCCAACCCATACCTCGCCCTCGGGTGCCTGATCGCCGCCGGGCTGGACGGACTGGCGTCGGGCGCGCGGCTGCCGGAGGAGATCACCGGCGACCCGGCCCACCTCGGCGCGCGGGCCGCGGCGGCCCGAGGCGTCCGCCGGCTGCCGACCTCGCTCGCCGAGGCCGTGGAGGAGTTCCGTACGAACGAGCCGCTGCGTGCCGCGCTGGGCCCCGTCCTCGCCGACGCCGTGATCGCCGTACGGCAGGGCGAGGTCGACGCCGTCGCCGGGCTGGACGACGATCAGGTCGCGGCGGCGTACCGCTGGAAGTACTGACGTGGGCGCCACCGGGCCGGTCCACGAGGCGCTCGCGGCGCTGCCGCTGGTGGACCACCACTGCCACGGGATCGTCACCTCCGACCTGGGCAGGGACGGCTTCGAGGCCCTGCTCACCGAGGGCGAGCACTGGACCGGCGTCTCGTCCTTCGACACCCCGGTCGGCGTGGCCGTACGCCGCCACTGCGCACCCCTGCTCGATCTGCCGCGGCACGCCCCCGCCGACGCGTATCTGGCCCGGCGTGCGGAGCTGGGCCGGGGCGAGGTGGACCGCCGGCTGCTCGCCGCCGCCGGAACGGAGGTGTTCTGCGTCGACACCGGCTACACCCCACAGCGCCTCACCACACCCCAGGAGCTGGCGGAGACCGCCGACGCGACCGCGTACGAGGTCGTACGGCTGGAGGCGGTCGCCGAGGCGCTGGCGGCACAGGGGGTCGAACCGGATGCCTACGCCTCCGCCTTCCGTACGGCCGCCGAGGCGGCCGTACGGCGGGCGGGCGTGGTGGCCGTGAAGTCGGTGGCCGCCTACCGGACCGGCTTCGACCTGAACCCGGCGCGCCCCTCGGACGCGCTGGTCACCGCGGCGGCCCGGCAGTGGCTGGCGAACGGCGGCCGCCTGACCGACCCGGTCCTGGTACGTCATCTCCTGTGGACGGCGGTCGACCTGGGGCTTCCCCTCCAACTCCACACCGGGTTCGGCGACAGCGACATCCGACTGCACCGCGTGGACCCGACCCGTCTGACGGACTGGCTGCACCTCATCAAGGGCACGATTCCGGTGCTGCTCCTGCACTGCTGGCCCTACCAGCGCCAGGCCGCCTATCTGGCGGCGGTCTTCGAGGAGGTGTATCTCGACGTCGGCCTCACCCTGCACCACGTCGGCCCCGCCCGGTCCCGGGCGATCCTGGCGGAGGCGATGGAGATCACTCCGTTCCGCAAGCTGCTGTACGCCTCCGACGCGTATGGTCTGGCGGAGTTCTACCAGCTCGGCGCACTGGCGTTCCGCCGCGGCCTGGGCGAACTGCTCCAGGACCGGGTGGACGCCGACGAGCTGGGCCTGCCTGACGCGCTGCGGATCGCGGCGTGGGCGGCCGGCGACAACGCCCGCCGTCTCTACGGACTTCCCGCCCCCGAACCCGACCCCGCCCTCGAGCCCCGCCCGCCTCGCGACTGAGCGTTCGCAATTCCCGGAAAGTATGATCAAGCAATGTCTGACATGACCGAGACCACGCCCGGCTGGCTGTCCTCCGACGAGCTGGAGATGGCACGCGCGCGCATGCCGATCCTGTACGTCGAGGCCGTGCCGGTGCAGGTCGACGACAGCGGCGAGGTCACCAGCATCGGCCTGCTGCTGCGCATCGGACCGGACGGAACGGTCAGCCGGACCCTCGTCTCCGGCCGCGTGCTGCACCACGAGCGCGTCCGCGACGCCCTCTTGCGGCACCTGGAGAAGGACCTCGGTCCGGTGGCGCTGCCCCGGGTCCCGACGTCCCTCCAGCCCTTCACCGTCGCGGAGTACTTCCCGACGCAGGGCGTCACGCCGTACCACGACCCGCGCCAGCACGCGGTCTCACTCGCCTACGTCGTCCCGGTCACCGGCGACTGCCGGCCCCGCCAGGACGCCCTCGACCTGGTCTGGTTCAGCCCGCAGGAGGCCCTGTCCCCGGCGGTGCAGAGCGAGATGCCGGGCGGCCACGGGGTGCTGCTGAAGCAGGCGCTGGCGCACGTGGGCTGCGTGATCTGACGGCCGGCGGGCGACGAGAACCGGGCTGCAAGGACCGGGCCACAGACGAAGGGCAAGGAGGTCACTCACTCCTTGCCACTCTCAACGTATAGCGCACCGGGGGTCTTGCGGCAAGGCCCCCTTCGTACCGCAGAATCTCCGGCCGAAGCCAGTACCTGCGGAAATGAGTGTTGTGATGATCGACGTGATCATTGTGGGCGGCGGACCGACCGGCATGATGCTGGCCGGCGAGCTGCGGCTGCACGGCGTGCATGTGCTCGTGCTGGAGAAGGAGCCGGAGCCGACCAAGGTGGTGCGCTCGCTCGGTCTGCACATGCGCAGCATCGAGGTGATGGACCAGCGGGGTCTGCTGGAGCGGTTCCTCGCACACGGTAGGCAGTACCAGGTCGGCGGCTTCTTCGCCGGCATCGACAAGCCCTGGCCCGACCGGCTGGACACCGCACATCCCTACACCCTCGGCATCCCCCAGACCATCACCGACCGCCTGCTCGCCGAGCACGCCACCGAGGTCGGCGCCGAGATCCGGCGCGGCTGCGAGCTGGTCGGTCTGAGCCAGGACGACGACGCGGTGACAGCCGAGCTGGCCGACGGCACACGGCTGCGCTCGCGCTACCTCGTCGGCTGCGACGGCGGCCGCAGCACGGTGCGCAAGCTGCTCGGCGTCGGCTTCCCCGGCGAGCCCGCCACGGTCGAGACGCTGCTGGGCGAGATGGAGGTGGCCGTGCCCCAGGAAACGCTGATCTCCGTGATGACCGAAGTCCGCAAGACCCAGAAGCGGTTCGGCTTCATGCCTCTCGGAGACGGGGTGTACCGCGTCGTCGTGCCTGCCGAGGGGCTGACCGAGGACCGCGCCGTCCCGCCGGCCTTCGAGGAGGTCCGGCAACAGCTGCGGGCGGTCGCCGGCACCGACTTCGGTGTTCACTCACCTCGCTGGCTGTCCCGCTTCGGCGACGCCACCCGGCAGGCCGAGCGCTACCGGTCCGGCCGGGTGCTGCTGGCCGGCGACGCGGCGCACATCCACCCGCCGACCGGCGGCCAGGGCCTCAACCTCGGCATCCAGGACGCGTTCAACCTCGGCTGGAAACTGGCCGCCGAGCTGGGCGGCCGGGCACCGGACGGGCTGCTGGACAGCTACGAGAGCGAACGGCACCCGGTGGCGGCCGACGTGCTGGACAACACCCGCGCGCAGATGTACCTGATGGCCACCGAACCGGGTCCGCAGTCGGTGCGTCGGCTGGTGTCGCAGCTGATGGACTTCGAGGACGTGAACCGCTACCTGATCGAGAAGATCACCGCCATCGGGGTCCACTACGACTTCGGCGAGGGCCACGAACTGCTCGGCCGACGGCTGCGGGACGTGAAGCTGAAGCAGGGTCGCCTCTACGAGCTGATGCGCGGCGGCCGCGGGCTGCTGCTCGACGGGACGGGCCGGCTCTCGGCGGCGGGCTGGTCGGATCGGGTCGACCATGTCGTCGACGTGAGCGAGGAACTGGACGTACCCGCGGTGCTGCTGCGGCCGGACGGCCATGTGGCCTGGGCCGGCGAGGATCAGCAGGAGCTGCTCGGCCATCTGCCGCGGTGGTTCGGGGCCGCCGCCGGTTGAGTATCGGGTCGGTACCGGGACCCATGCGAAAAAGGGCCCTCACAGGCTCTAGCCTGCGAAGACCCTTCGCACCGTCGGGACGACAGGATTTGAACCTGCGACCCCTTGACCCCCAGTCAAGTGCGCTACCAAGCTGCGCCACGTCCCGGTGCCGTCTGACCTGGGGTTTCCCCCGGCCGAACGCGCATGGAAACAATACCGCACTCGGGTCGGTGGTCGCGCACTCGTTTCCGCGTGCCCGGCCGCTTCAGGTCCGCTCGGGGCACACGCCCTCGCCTGCCGGGTCCGGAGACGGGGCCGGGGCCGGAGAGGGGGCCGGTCCCCGTGTCGTCGGGGTGTCGGCCCGCACCAGGTCCCGGATCGGACGCACCGAGAGCAGCGCCGCCACGACGACGAGGCTCATGCCTGCGGCGACCAGGAGCACGTGGTCCGTGCCCATGGTCGCCGCGGCCGGGCCGGCGAGGGCCTGGCCGACCGGCATCATCGCCAGGGAGCCCGCCACGTCGTACGCGTGGATGCGGTTGAGGACATCGGCCGGGACCTGCGTCTGGACACTGGTCGCCCACATCACGCTCCAGAAGGCCATGCCCGCCCCGGCGACAGCGGCTCCGGCAGCCATGGCCGGAACGTCGAGGCCGGCGCCGACCGTCATGGGGAAGCCGGCGAAGGCGACGAGCGCGATCGCGCCGGCGCGGAGCATGCGGCGCGGGCGCAGCCGCAGCGCCAGCAGACCGCCCACGACGGTACCCGCGCCGAGCGCGGAGTTGATCAGGCCGTAGGCGCGCGGTCCGTGCTGCTGAACCACCTCCGTAGCCACGAGCGGGACGGTCGGGCCCCACACGGCGATCATGTAGACGCACCAGATGGCTATGACGCCCCAGAGCCAGGTGCGAGCCCTGAACTCCCGCCAGCCTTCCGCCAGATCGGCCCGGAAGACCCTGGTCCCGCGGACTGCGCGGTCGCCGGGCGGGCGGACCCGTGGGGGCAGGCGGAGCAACAGGAGGCACAGGGCGCTCACCGCGTAGGTGGACGCGTGCGCCGCGAACACGCCGCCGGGTGAAGCGAATCCGACGAGCACACCGGCGAGGGCCGGGCCGGCGAGTTGGGCCACGGCCTCGGCGACGCGTATGGCGCCGTTCGCGCCCTGGACATCGGCGGCGAGCCGGGGCACCGTGCCGGCGACGCCGGGCTGGAACACGGCGCCCGCCGCGCCGTTGACGAAGCCGATCGCGCAGATCTGCCACAGCACGACATGCCCGGAGAAGAAGAGCACGGCGGCCACGGACTGGGTGCCGAGGCGGACCAGGTCGGCGCCGATCATCAGCTTGCGCGTGCTGAAGCGGTCCGCGATGACCCCGCCGAAGACGATGAGCCCGGCGAAGGCGGCGGACGTCGCGGCCAGGGCGAGACCGACGGCTCCGGCGCCGTACTCGTGCTGCAGCAGGCCCGCGGCGAGGGCCACCGGCAGCATGGTGTCGCCGAGTTGGGCGACGGCCCGGGCCACGAAGAACAGGCCGAAGTCACGCGACCACACCGGGTGTGATCCGGTCTCACTCACGCGTCGGCAGCCCCAACTCCGGATGCGCCTCCAGCAGGCTCGACGGTGCTGCCTGGCGCCAGGAGTCGGCGAGGATGTCGCGCAGTTCGTCCTCGTCTTCCAGGGCGGAGAGCCAAGCCCTCACCCAGGCGAACTGCGCCTCGTGGTCGGCGATCCAGAACTTGTCCGGCTCGGCCAGCACCAGTTCGTCGCGCTCCTCCTTGGGGCAGCGCACGGCGATGGAGGTCTCGTCCTCGGGCAGCGTGGCGAACATCTTGCCCGCGACCCGGAACGTGGGCATGCTCCAGGCGATCTTCTCCGTCGTATCCGGCAGGGACAGGGCGATACGGCGTACGTCTTCGGCATCCGGCATGACAGGCACGGTAGCGGCTGCCACTGACAACCACCTGGTGAGCGGGGTCGGCCCGGCGCATGGGGCCCTCTAGAAGCTGAAGGTCATGAACGCTCCGAGGCCGCGGTCGGCTGCCCCACCGAAGAACTCGACAAGCTCCTCGTACGCCCCCTCCAGCCACTCCAGCTGCCCCTCGGGGTCGAACCGCCACATGTTGGGGTACACATCCTTCTTCCCCATGCGCTCCGCGTCGTAGTGGGCCGCAAGCCGCTCCCACGGGGTCGCCCGCAGCTCCCGGGCCACGCTGTCGATCTGCTCCGCGGTCCATCCGAAGAGAGTGCCGTCGTCCCGGATCTGGAACCCGTCCAGGACGAACTCGAGTGATATCTCGGCCTCGTCGAACAGGAACTGAAGGCCGCCGAACGCCTTGTCCGGGCCGCCGTAGGGACGGTCCGGCAGCGGGTAGTCCTTGCCGTACAGCTCGGAGAGGTGGTCATCGGCCCAACTCGGGTCCTTCTCCGCCCTGTCCAGCTCCTCCGTGGTCGCACCGACGAACGAAATGGTCACGCCCATGACTGCCAATCCCCCTGTGTGTACTGCCTCTTCGACCGCTGTCGATGTCTTGGTCGATCAACGCTCGATCAACGTCGGAGAGTGTTCCACGGGGCACTGACAACGGGCCGATCGGTCACAGGCGCTTGAAGTAGATCGTCGTCGGCCGCAGCGCTCCGTCCGGGTTCGCCGCGTAGTCCGGGATCACCCCGGCCCGGGTCCAGCCGGCCGCCCCGTACAGCCGCTCGGCGCGGCTGTCTGTCTCGGTGTCGAGGTGGAGGAGCGTGACTCCGGCCCGGATCGCCGCCTCTTCCGCAGTCGTCAGGAGTCTGCGGCCGAGGCCCTGTCCCCGCGTGTCCCGGTGCACCATCAGCTTGACCAGTTCCGCCCGGTGGCGGCTGTTCGGCTTGTCGGGGAAGGCCAGGCTGACCGTGCCTACGGTTCGCTCGCTCTCGCGCGCCACCCACACCGCCCACTGCCCGGTGGCCACGGCCGCCGCGCGCTCCTTCCACCAGGCCATGGCCGCCGTACGGTCAAGAGGGGCCAGGAACCCGACGGATGCCCCGTCCTCCACGGTGTCCACCAGCAGGGCGGCCAAGTCCTCCGCCTGGCCCAGCAGTTGGCCTTCGTCCAGGCGCGTCACGATCACGGCAGCACCACCGCCAGCACGTACCGCACCGCTCCGGGCCCCGCGCACCGGAACCGAGTGGGCCCCCACACCCGCATCCGCAGACAGTCCCCCGCGCCGAGATGGTGCTCGGCCTCCTGAACCGTCACGTCGAGCGCCCCCTCCAGCACCCAGATGTGCTGCTCCAGTCCCGGCACGGGTGGCCGGTCGTACGCGATGTCGGCGCCCTCGGTGAGCCGCCCCTCGACGAGTTCCGCGCGCAGCCCGGCGTGCGGCGGTGACACGGACCGTCGTACGAACCCGGAGGAACGGTCCTCCCACACCGGCTGCTCGGTCGCCCGCACCAGCAGCGCGGGCTCGGACTCGACCTCGCTGAGCAGCTGGGACATGGTCCGGCCGTGGACGTGGCACAGGCGGTTCAGCAGCGAGGCGGTGGGGCTGATCTCCGCCCGCTCGGCGCGGGACAGGGTCGAGCGGCTGATGCCGCTGCGCTCCGCCAACTCGCCGAGGGACCAGCCACGTTCGGCCCGCAGCTCGGCGAGGCGGGCGCCCAGGCGGGCGTCGACCGTGTCCGGGGTATCGGCATCACCTTCGACATGTTTCATATCCGGGACGCTATCCCAGATATGAAACACCGGTGTTACGGGAGCCTCACTCCCCCGCCACGTCCCCCAGCGCGTCCAGCACCGGCCGGATCAACGGATGCTCCTCCGCGCCCCGGCGCACTGCCGCGAACACCCGGCGCGTGGGGGCCACCCCGTCCACGGGCCGTACGACGACCCCCGCGAGGTCCATGCCGCGCAGTGCCGAGCGCGGTACGAGCGCCACGCCCGCGTCGGCCGACGCGAGGGCGACGACCGCGCGGAAGTCGTCCGAGGAGTGTTCGAGGCGGGGCTGGAAGCCGGCGTTCTCACAGGCCAGGACGACCACGTCGTGGCAGGGGTTGCCGGGGTACTGACCGATCCAGGAGTCCTTCGCCAGTTCCGCGAGCGGGACCTCGGCCGCGTCCGCCAGCCGGTGGCTCACCGGGACGACCGCGTCGAAGGGCTCGGCGTACAGCGGCACGTGCGCGAGGCGGGGGTCGTCGGCGGGCGGCGCCCCCCGGTACTCGACGGCCACCGCGATGTCGACCTGCCGGTCCAGCACCATCGGCAGGCTGGCGTCGCCCTCGGCGTCCTGGACGCGGATGCGGATGCCGGGGGCGGTCCCGGCGAGACGGGCCACCGCGGGCGCGACGACCAGGGCGATGCCGGTCGCGAAGGAGGCGACCGTGACCGTGCCGGCCGCGCCCGAGCTGTACGCCGCGAGCTCGGCCTCCGCGCGCTCCAGCTGGGCGAGGACGGCGTTGGTGTGGCTGAGCAGGATCTCACCGGCCGGGGTCAGCCGTACGCCCTTCGCGCCGCGCTCCACCAGACGGTGCCCCGTCTCCTGCTCCAGGGCCGCGAGCTGCTGGGAGACCGCGGAGGGCGTGAGATACAGCGCGGCGGCAGCCGCCGTCACGGTGCGGTGGTCGGCCACCGCACGGAGGATGTGGAGCCGCCGCGCTTCGATCATGAGATCGATTATCGCAAGGTCCGGGCGTGAGCCGGACGTCAGCCTTCCAGTTCGGCGCGGGCCGAGACGAAGGCGTCCACGGCACGGTTGACGTCGTCCGTCGAGTGCGCGGCGGACAGCTGGACGCGGATGCGGGCCTGGCCCTGGGGCACGACCGGGTACGAGAAGCCGATCACGTACACGCCGCGCGCCAGCAGCTGTTCCGCCAGCCGGCCTGCCTTGGACGCGTCGCCGATCATCACGGGCGCGATGGCGTGGTCGCCGGGGAGGATCTCGAAACCCTCCTCCGTCATCCGGCGGCGGAACAGCTCCGTGTTCTCGGTGAGCCGAACGCGCAGGTCGTCCGCGGACTCCAGCAGGTCGAGGACCTTCAGGGAGGCGGCCGCGATCACCGGGGCCAGGGTGTTGGAGAAGAGGTACGGCCGGGAGCGCTGGCGCAGCAGGGCGACGATCTCGGCACGGGCCGCGACGTAGCCGCCTGACGCCCCGCCGAGGGCCTTGCCGAGGGTGCCGGTGATGATGTCGACGCGGTCCATGACGCCGTGCAGCTCGGGGGTGCCGCGGCCGCCGGGGCCGACGAAGCCGACGGCATGGGAGTCGTCGACCATGACCATGGCGTCGTAGCGGTCGGCGAGGTCGCAGATCTCGCGCAGGGGGGCCACGTAGCCGTCCATGGAGAAGACGCCGTCGGTGACGATCAGCCGGCGCCGTGCGTCCGACGCGTCCTTCAACTGCCGCTCGAGGTCGGCCAGGTCACGGTTGGCGTACCGGAAGCGGCGGGCCTTGGACAGCCGGATCCCGTCGATGATCGACGCGTGGTTGAGGGCGTCGGAGATCACCGCGTCCTCCGGGCCGAGGATCGTCTCGAAGACGCCGCCGTTGGCGTCGAAGCAGGAGGAGTACAGGATCGTGTCCTCCTGGCCGAGGAACGCGGAGAGCCTGGCCTCCAGTTCCTTGTGCACCTCCTGCGTGCCGCAGATGAAGCGCACCGACGCCATGCCGTAGCCCCAGCGGTCGAGGGCCTCGTGGGCGGCGGCGATCACTTCGGGGTGGTCGGCGAGGCCGAGGTAGTTGTTGGCGCAGAAGTTGAGGACCTCGCCGGGACGGCCGCCCGCGGCGACGTTCACGGTCGCGGACTGCGGGGTGTCGATGACGCGCTCGGGCTTGTGCAGTCCGGCGGCGCGGATCTCGTCGAGGGTGGCGCGCAGGTCGTCGCGCACGGAGTCGAACATCTCAAAGCTCCTAGAAAGGCAGGTGACTTACGCGGGTGACTTACGCGGTCCAGTCGAGGATGACCTTGCCGCCACGGCCGCTGGCCGCGTCGGCGAACGCCGCCTCGAAGTCGCGGTAGCCGTACCGGCCGGTGATCACGGGGGCGAGGTCGAGGCCGCCCTCCAGGAGCACCGACATCGCGTACCAGGTCTCGAACATCTCACGGCCGTAGATGCCCTTGATGGTGATCATCGAGGTGACGATCCGGGCCCAGTCGACCGGGAACTCCTGCGCCGGCAGGCCGAGCATGGCGATCCGGCCGCCGTGCGTCATGTTGGCGATCATGTCGCGCATGGCCTCGGGGCGGCCGGACATCTCCAGGCCGATGTCGAAGCCTTCGCGCAGCCCGAGTTCGCGCTGGCCGTCGGCGATGCTCGCCTCGGACACGTTCAGCGCCAGGCTCACGCCCACCTTGCGGGCCAGCTCCAGCCGTTCCTCGCTCACGTCGGTGATCACGACGTTGCGGGCACCCGCGTGCCGGGCGACGGCCGCCGCCATCAGGCCGATGGGGCCCGCGCCGGTGATCAGGACGTCCTCGCCGACCAGCGGGAACGACAGCGCGGTGTGCACCGCGTTGCCGAACGGGTCGAAGATCGCGGCCACGTCGAGGTCGACGGGCGCACGGTGCACCCACACGTTGGCGGCGGGCAGGGCGACGTACTCGGCGAAGGCGCCGTCGCGTCCGACGCCGAGGCCGACGGTGGCCCGGCACAGATGACGGCGGCCGGCCAGGCAGTTGCGGCACTTGCCGCACACCAGATGGCCCTCACCGCTGACCCGGTCGCCGGCGGCGATGTCGGTGACGTCACGCCCGGTCTCGACGACCTCGCCGACGAACTCGTGCCCGAGCACGAGCGGGGTGCGGATCGCCTGCTGCGCCCAGCCGTCCCAGGACCGGATGTGCAGGTCGGTGCCGCAGATGCCGGTGCGCAGCACCTTGATCAGTACGTCGCCCGGTCCGACGGCCGGCTCCGGGACGTCCGCGAGCCACAGCCCGGGCTCCGCCTTCTCCTTGACCAGCGCCTTCACGGAACGGCTCCTGACGGTGAGTCCCGGCCACGGGCATGCCGAAGGCGCCCGCGGCCGGGGAGGGGGGTGGAATCGCCTAGCAATCTGCCGTACGGCGGCTCTGCGGTCCATCGAGGATTTCTTAAGCAGCGCCACAGCTTTCCTTCACGCCCTCCACTCGCGCCCCCTCACGCCCTCTGGGCGGCGACAATCGAGGTAGGGGCCCCCGGGACGGCCGTCGCGGCCGGTCCCGGTGCTCCCGTCCCGTACTCGGCCGACTGACCTGGAGTCGCTCATGAACACCGCACGTGACCTCGCGATCGTCGCGCTGGACATGGCACCCGACCGCCCCGTGGGCCAGGGCGAACTGTCGCTCGCGCTCGCGGCGGCCGAGGTTTTCGACCTCATCGAGGCCGGGTCCCTCGTCCTCGACGACGAACGCATCACGCCGAGCGCGCAGGCTCCGACGGGCGACCGGCTGCTGGACGAGGCCGCCTCGTCACTCGTACGGCAGGAGCCCTACGAGTCGGTCGAGGACTGGCTGTGGCGCCGGGGGCGCGGACTGTCCTCGGCCTATGGCGCGGATCTGGAGAGCATGGGGCTCACGGCCCGGCCGCGGGCCCACCGGATCTCGCTGCGGGCCGGGCGGTCGGTGCCGGTCGACTCGGCGGCCCGGCAGCAGGCCGAGGAGCGCTGGGCGTCGGGCGAGCCCGTCCTCGCGGCCCTGGCTGCCGCCGCCGGGTTGCGCGACATGACCGACGACTCCCCTGACGACCTCACCGACGACACGGTCACGACCGTCCTCGCCGCCGTCGGCAACGCGGTCGTGGAGCTGGAGGCCGTACGGCAACGGCGGGCGATCGAGGACGCCGCGTTCGACAACGTGTGGCGCGGTTTCTAGTCGCCGCTCCCGGACCCGGAGCAGTCACAGCAGGGGGAGCCCGTCGGCCTCCCGACGCTCCAGCCGGGCGACCAGGTCCGCCGCCGACGCCTTGATGGTCTCCAGTCCCGCCTTCCCCCACGGCCGCGGCTCCACGTCTACGACGCACACAGTGCCGATCACCATCCCCTTGCTGTCGATGAGCGGTGCGCCCAGATAGGAGCGGATTCCGAACTCGTCCACGATCGGATTCCCGGCGAACCGCGGATAGTCGCGGACGTCCTCCAGGACCAGCGCCTTGCGTCGGACGACCACATGGGGGCAGAACCCATGGTCGCGCTCCATATGACGGCCCAGCTGGGGCTTGCTGTCGTCGGCGCGGGCCAGGTTCACGGCCGGCCGCACATGCAGGCCGGCGAAGAACTGACGGTTCTCGCCGATGAAGTTGACCATGGCGTACGGCGCCCCGGTGTGCTCGGCCAGATGGTCCGCGAAGACGTCAAGGGCCGGATCGGGGTGTTCCCCCAGGCCCATCCGAAGCAACCGCTGCGCACGGGCAGGGGCCTCCTTGTCCTCGGGGGTGAGCAGCAGGCGAGCGACCGGGTGGGGTGGGCCGTGGCTCATGGGCGGATTCCGTCGCTGTGGGCGTACGTCATATGCGGCTCCGTGCTGGTGTGTGCTGATGTCACATGTGGGCGCCGTGGCTCGGCGCGGGTGCCGGCGCGTGAGCGATGAGGTGCCGGACCAGGGTCAGCAGGGTCTGAACTCCTGAGCTGGAGATCCGGGCGTCGCAACGGACGACGGGGACCTGCGGGTCGAGGTCGATCGCGGCTCGGACCTCCTCCGGGTCGTACCGGAAGCCCCCGTCGAACTCGTTGATCGCCACGATGAATCCGAGGCCCCGCTGTTCGAAGAAGTCGACGGCGGCAAAGCATTCCTCCAGTCGCCGGGTGTCGGCGAGGATGACCGCGCCGAGCGCACCCTCGGAGAGTTCGTCCCACATGAACCAGAACCGCTCCTGTCCGGGCGTGCCGAACAGATACAGGACGTGTTCCGGATCGAGCGTGATGCGGCCGAAGTCCATGGCCACCGTCGTCTCGACCTTGTTCTCGATCCCTTCGAGGCTGTCGGTCGCGGCGCTGACCGTGGTGAGCAGCTCCTCCGTACTGAGCGGCGCGATCTCGCTCACCGCGCCGACGAAGGTCGTCTTGCCTACCCCGAACCCTCCCGCCACCAAGATCTTCAGCGCGGTGGGGAAGGGATCAGAGCTGTCGTCGTAGTCCATCGAGCACTGCCTCCAGAAGGGCCCGGTCAGTCGGGTTGTGGTGGAACTCGGGGGGCTTGGTGGTGACCGCCCCGCAGTCGACGAGGTCCGACAGCAGCACCTTGGTGACCACCGCCGGCAGCTTGAGATGGGCGGCGACCTCGGCGACCGACACCGGGCCGCGGCACAGGTCGAGCGCCTGCTCGTGCTCGGGGCCGAGATAGCCGAGGGGGGTCGCCCCGGTGGCCATGACCTGCGACATGAGGTCGAGCGCGATGGTGGGCCGGGTACGGCCGTTGCTGACCGTGAAAGGGCGCACCAGCCGTCCGGCCGCGTCGTCGAGCCAGGGCCCGTCGCCGGCCGCCGTCACGTTCAAGGCCTCAGCGCCGAGGGGTCGACGGAGTGCTGCCGGGGAGCGGTGACCAGGTAGGGGCGGACGCTCTTGACGAGCATCGCCATCTCGTAGCCGAGCACGGCCGCGTCGGCCTCGCGGCCGGCCAGGACGGCGAGACAGGTGCCGGAGCCGGCCGTGGTCACGAAGAGCAGGGTGGAGTCGAGTTCGACGACGACCTGGCGCACCTCTCCGCCCTCACCGAAGCGGACGCCGGCGCTCCGGCCGAGGGAGTACAGGCCGGACGCGAGGGCGGCCATGTGGTCCGCGCTGTCCGGGTCGAGGCCGTGGACGGACTTCACGAGCCCGTCGCAGGAGAGGAGAACCGCACTGGTGGTGTGCGGTACGCGCTGCACGAGGCCGCTCATCAGCCAGTCGAGATCGGACACATGGGCGGTCTGCGCTTCGCTCGCCATGATGGATCGACTCCTTGAGGTACGAAGGTCAGCGGGAGCGCTGGGGGTGGGGGTGGACTTCCAGGCGGATGTCGAACTGGTCATGAACGTGGTCATCCGGCTGGTGCGCTCCCGTCGTGCCAGGGGGTGTGGTCGGCGCCGGGCGCGGACCCGGGCTGCCTCTCGGTGGTGTGGACCGGGTCCATGGGCGATACGTCCATGGAGGGACGGGGGGTCATGGGGGTCACGTCTGTGTGCAGTCCATCCAGGGCCGTCGGGCGCAGGTGTGGGGGCTGCGGGTGCCGCGTGTCGAGGCTCGTCGACTCCAGGTGGGTCTGCACCGGGCGGACGGACTCCAGGCGGGTGGGCTCGGGGGACGTGTGGCCCAGGCCCGTGGGGTCCGGGTCGGCCGACGTCGTGTCGGAGGCCTGGTGCGGGGAGGAGGTGTAGGCGGAAGTGGTCCCCTGCGGGGTGACGGTGTGCGGCGACTCCATGTGCGGCGACTCCACGTCTGCCGACTCCATGTGCTGCTGTGTCTCCGCGAGCCCGACACCTCGTTGGAATGCCGCCATCAGCCCCGGGTCGTGCCCGGCAAGCTGGTCGGACTCCTGACGCGGTGTGGGGCCGTCACGCAGTTGCGGGGCGATGTGTTCCTGGGCCCGGCGTCGGGGCAGTTGGGGCTTGCCCATGGTGCCGCGGACGGTGCCGGTGCGCGGGGCCAGCGGTGCGGCGGTGTTCTCCTCGACGCGGCCACGTTCGTCGGGCCTGATGCCGGGCAGGGCCTCCGCGGGGTTGGCCCGCTCGTCGTGGGCGCCGCGCACGGGCAGCGGTGCCGGTCCGGTGCCGTTCGCTCCGGGGGCCGCGCCCATCCCGCCGGCCGGCGGCTGCTGCCGACGCGGCACGCCCCTGGACGCCTCGGCCGCACCTCGCTGCCCGCCCTCCGACGCGGTCGACGCATGCCGCCCGTACTGCTGCGGTGACACCGGCGTCTGCGGCGGCCGCGGCTGCTGCGGGCGTGCCGGCGACGGGACGTGCGGCGGTACGGGCGTGCCCGCCGCCCCGTGCGGCTCCTGCGCGCCCTCCACGCCGGCGCGAGCCCCCGGTTCCGTCCCCAACAACCCTTGCGGCACGACGAGTACGGCCTGGACTCCGCCGTAGATGTTGGTCTGCAGACGCACATGGATGCCGTGCCGCTTGGCGAGCTGCGAGACGACGAACAGCCCGATGCGCCCGTCCGCCAGCAGGCTGGCGACGTTGACCTGGTCGGGGTCGGCGAGCAGGGCGTTCATGCGGTTCTGCTCGCCGACCGGCATGCCGAGGCCGCGGTCCTCGACCTCGACGGCCAGCCCCGAGGTCACGAGGTTGGCGCGGAGCAGCACTTGGGTGTGCGGAGCCGAGAACACCGTGGCGTTCTCGACCAGTTCGGCCAGCAGATGGATGACGTCGGCGACGGCGTGCCCGCGCAGGGTGCCGTCGATCGGAGGCACGAGCTTGACCCGCGAGTACTGCTCCACCTCGGCGATGGCGGAGCGCAGCACCTCGGTCATGGAGACCGGGTTGCTCCACTGCCGACGGGAGACGGCGCCGCCGAGCACGGCGAGGTTCTCGGCGTGACGGCGGATGCGGGTGGCGAGGTGGTCCACGTGGAAGAGGCCCTTGAGCAGATCGGGGTCCTCCATCTCGTTCTCCAGCTCGTCGAGGATGGAGATCTCGCGGTGCACGAGCGACTGAAGGCGCCGGGCGAGGTTGACGAAGACCTCGAGCTTCTGTTCGCTGCCCGCCTGGCTGGAGAGCTGGGAGGCCTGGACGACGGCGGTGACGGCCCCGTCCTGCGCACGGGCCAGATCGGCGGCGAGCAGTTCGAAGTCGTCGGCGCCGTCGGGCGGACCGCTGCGCTGCCTGCGCTTCGGCGGCGCCTCGCCACGCCGCAGGGTCTCGACCAGGGCCCGCAGATCGGCCTCGCCGCGCGCGCTCCTGCGGCGCAGTGCGCCGATGCGGTCGCTCACGGACCTGGCGGTGCGGTTGGCGGCCACCGCGGCGATCAGGATGCCCGCCAGGGTCACCGAGACCGCGCCGGCGAGCACGCCCCACAGGGTGAGGCTCGGCCGTACTCCGGTGGACCGCACGACGAACAGCACGGCCGCGAAGGCACTGAGGGTCACCGCGACCGGCGGCAGCACGGCCAGACGCAGCAGTTGGGGCCGTATGTGGGTCTCGGGCAGCGCGGTAGCGGTGCGGGCGGCCGGGCGCCCGTGCCGCCCGCCCTCACGGCGGTCAGCGCGTGCGGCCGGGGCGCGGAGATGAGACATCGGGGTCCTCGTACTGGTCCGTCGGTCGGGGCCTGGGATGCGCGCGGTCTGCGCGGCCCGGGGCGTGCGCCATAGCGATGTCGGTCGGCAGAACCGACGAATTCGGCTCCGCGTCGCCCGACGGACACTGACAGTAGTCGCCTCCGCATCAAGTGCGGTGGGCAGTTGACAAAGTCCCGCAGGCAGCGTCCCGCTCTGGTATGAGGTCTCGTACGACAGACCGATAACCCGCCCCACCGTTCGCCCACAAGCGGAAATCGAACGATCAGACCTGGTCAGAAGCAGTCATGATCAAAGGTCGGACTACGGGGCACTTCGTACGCCGCACGCCGCGCCGACTCCTGGCTCCCATGCCCTTGCCCGCCCTGGCCGGGACGATTCAGCATCCGCACGCCCACCCGTCCACCCCCCAAAGCGTCACAGGCCGTAACGGCGCGCACGGCCCCGTGGGCGCCCCGCCACACTCACGCACGCCCCGCGCGAACGGTCTCGCAAGGGCGCACGGAACCATTGACCGGCCCCATCGTCTCGCCGGACGCCACCCCGGCACCCGGCCCTGCGCCGGCCGCAGCCTTGCGCGGGCGCAGCATGGGGGGCGCTGTAGATGGGGCGACCGCTCCACTGGGGCAGTGGCCGCACGGAGGCGGGCCCTGTACATGGGGCGGCCGCCCACTGGGGCAGGCGCCGTAGATGGGACGGCCGCCGCACTGGGCGGGCGCTGCAGTCGGGCAGGCGCGGTAAGTGGGGCGGCCGCTGCACTGGGGCAGGCGCCCAATGACGCGACCGGCTCCGTACAGAACCCGCGCTAGACGACCGCCGCCCCGTCCGGCCCCGACGCGACCGGCGGCCACGTCGGCCATCCCCCGGCGGGCGTCTCGGCCACTTCACGCCACCACGGCGTCAGGGGCGGCATCGAGGCAGGTTCGAAGGGCTCGCCGCAGCGCGGAGCCGCCATCGTGGCCCCGGCCTTGTGCGTGGCGCGCATCGTCCACTCCCCCGGCTCCGCCCACGCATGCGGCGCCAGGTTGAAGGTGCCCCAGTGGATCGGCAGCATGACGCCCGCAGTCGGGTCCCCGCCCTGAAGGTCGAGGTGGGCGCGGACGCCCTCGTCCGGCGTCATGTGGATGTCGGGCCAGAAGTCCGAGTAGGCGCCGATCTGGATCATCGTCGCGTCGAAGGGGCCGTGGTCGGCGCCGATGTCCGTGAAGCCGTCGAAGTAGCCGGTGTCCCCGCTGTGGTAGATCCGGTGCTCGTCGGAGGCGACGACCCAGGACGCCCAGAGCGTGTGCTGGGTGTTGCGCAGCCCGCGGCCGCAGAAGTGACGGGCGGGGGTGGCCGTAAGACTGAGGCCGCCGACCTTCGTCGTCTCGTGCCAGTCCAGCTCGCGCACCCGGTCGGCCGAGACGCCCCAGTGTTCCAGGTGGGCGCCGACGCCGAGCGGTACGGCGAAGAGCGTGTCCGTGCCGACCAGTGCCTTGATCGTGGGCAGGTCGAGGTGGTCGTAGTGGTCGTGGGAGATGACCACGACGTCGACAGGGCCGAGCTGGGCGAGCGGCAGGGGCGCGGGGTGCAGTCGCTTGGGCCCGGCGAAGGGGAAGGGGGAGCAGCGCTCGCCCCAGACGGGGTCGAAGAGCACACGGTGGCCGTCGATCTCCGCGAGGACGCTGGAGTGCCCCATCCAGGTCAGGCGCAGCCCGCTGACGGGCGGTTTCGCCAGGTCGGCGTAGGTGGTGGGGTGCACCGGCACGGTGCCCTTCGGGACTCGATGGGGCCGGGTGTCCCGGTCGAAGAAGACCTTGGCGAACTCCAGCATCGATCCGGAAGGTCTGGTCCGTGCGGTACCCCCGGGGTTCTGGAAGACCCCGTCCCGGAAGTGCGGTGATCTGCGGATGCGCGCCATGCGCTCACCGCTCGGGTCCACGCCGAAGGCCTCGGGCCGCAGGGCACGCAGCCCGGAGCTCGGAAGACGGAAACCGGCCACGGTACCTCCAGGTGGAGTCGGTGAGGCATTCCATTATGGTCGGCCCCTCCGACAACCCCGGACGCCCCCCGGTCCCACAACCCCTAGCCCCCGGCCGGTGGTCCTGAATCGCCTCGGCACGTCACCCCGCCCCTGGAGATCCAGGCCCCATCATTGACATGTCCCCGCCCTCCCTCCGATACTGACCCATCGTTCAGTAGCCGCGCGCGGCACGCGGCCCTCGCTCACCCTCTCCTCTCCCCTCCCCACCCCGGAGACCCCATGACCACGCCCCTGCTGTCGCTCACCTGGACCGACCACGTCACCGGCCGCCAGGGCTTCCTGGTCGTCGACCGGCTGGTACGGGGTGTGTCCAGCGGCGGGCTGCGCATGCGGCCGGGCTGCACGCTCGACGAGGTCACCGGGCTCGCCCGCGGCATGAGCATGAAAGAAGCCCTGCACTACGACCCCGAGGCCAGGTACATCCCCCTGGGCGGCGCCAAGGGCGGCATCGACTGCGATCCACGCGATCCGGAGGCGTACGGGGTCCTCGTGCGCTACCTGCGGACCATGCGGCCCTACATCGAGAACCTCTGGACCACGGGCGAGGACCTCGGGCTCTCCCAGGACGTGGTCGACCGGGCCGCCGCCGAGGCGGGGCTCGTCTCGTCCGTCCAGGCCGTGTATCCGCTGCTCGACGACGAGGCCGGCGCCCGCACCCGGCTCGCGGACGCGTTCGCGGTCGAGGTGGACGGCATCGGGCTCGACGAGCTGGTCGGCGGCTGCGGGGTCGCCGAGTCGGTGCTCACCGCCCTGGACAGGGCCGGTGTGCCGTACTGGAGGACGCGCGCCGCCGTGCAGGGGCTCGGGACCATGGGCGGGGCCACGGCACGCTTCCTCACGCGCGCGGGGCTCACCGTCGTGGCCGTCGCCGACATCAAGGGCACGATCGCCAACCCGGCGGGCCTCGACATCGAGACCCTGCTGGCGGCACGGGACGCGCACGGCACGGTCGACCGGGCGGCGCTGCGGCCCGGCGACCGCGAACTGCCGGGTGACGCCTGGCTGTCGGCCGAGACGGAGGTGCTGGTTCCGGCAGCCGTCTCGTACGTGATCGACGCCGCCAACCAGGGGCGGATCACCGCCCGCTGGATCGCCGAGGCGGCCAACATGCCGGTACGGCCGGAGGCGGAGGAGCTGCTGGCCGCGCGGGGCGTCACCGTGCTGCCGGACGTCGTGGTCAACTCGGCCACGAACGCCTGGTGGTGGTGGACGCTGTTCGGCGACGTCGGTCCGGACGCGGACGATGCCTTCGCCCACACACGGCGCTCGATGCGCGCCCTGACCGACCTCACCCTGGCCCGGGCCGAGACCGACGGGACGACGCCCCGGGCCGCCGCGCACGCGATCGCGGAGGACCGGTTGCCGGTGATCGCCGAGCGGTTCGGTCAACTCCGGTGACCGCAAGGGCCCCGGGCCCCGACTCGGCCTCGGCCCGGGAACGGCCGCTGCAAGCCTTAGGGTGGCCGAGTGGCAAGAGTGCGGTTGAGCGTGGCGGAGCGGCGTGAGGAGTTGCTGCGTGCCGCCGTGGAGCAGATAGAGGCGCGGGGCGTGGCGGCGGTCAGGATCGCCGACGTGGCCGCGGCGCTCGGGGTGAGCAACGCGCTGGTGCTCTATCACTTCGCCACGAAGGAGAAGCTGGTCGCCGCCGCGTTCACGTACGCGGCCCAGGGCGACCTGGCCCGTCTGCGACGGGTCCTCGGGCGTCGTACGACGGCGCTGCGCCGACTGCGGGCGGCCGTGCGCTGGTACGCGCCGACCGGCCAGGCCAAGGGCTGGCGGCTGTGGATCGAGGGCTGGGCGGCGGCGCTGCGCGAACCCGCGCTGCAGGAGGTCACGCGGGACCTGGACCGGCAGTGGAAGGCCGCCATCGCCGAGGTCATCGCGGAGGGCGTGGCCGCGGACGAGTTCCGCTGCCCGGATCCCATGGGTGCGGCCCTGCGCCTGACGGCCCTCCTGGACGGGCTCGCCGTGCAGATGACGTCGTACCGCGGCGCGGTCTCACGCGCGCGTGCCCAGGAGTGGGTGGACGAGGCGCTCGCCCGGGAACTGGGGCTGGAGCGGGAGGCGTTGACGGCGTTGTCGCGCTGACGCCGGCGCATGTGTGGGCCGTACCGATCACACGTCGGCACGGCCCACACCTGCACGTCACCGCGAACCCGATGGCGAACCGCTCTCAAGCCACCGATTCGATCCGCATCTTGATGTCGTCCGGGGACAACGCGCCCTTGGCCGTGACGTGGTCCCCCGACGACTCGCCCCGCAGGCGCCGCCCGATCCAGGGCACCAGGTACTCGCGGGCCCATTGGACGTCGTCGCGGCGGATGTCGAGGGTGCCGCGGGGCGGGAGCGGCGGCCAGGGCTGGTCCGGGTCGGCCGGGACCTCCAGGCCGAGCACCTGGCCCGCGCGCAGCGCCACGCGCGTGTGCCCCTCGGGAGACAGGTGGAGCCGGTCGTGGTCCCAGGCCCGGCGGTCCTGAACGGTCTTCAGGGACCACAGGTCGAGGACCGGGCACCCGTACCGGTCGGCGATGGCCCGCACATGACCGTTGTACGTGGCGATCTTGCCGCGCAGATGTCTCAGCACGGGCACGCCACGGGTGTCGAAACCGGTCGTCACCATGACGGTGCCGACCTCGCAGGTGAGCCGGGCGATCGCCCGCTCGAAGCGCTCGGCGACCTCGTCGGGATCGGTGCCGGGCCGGATGATGTCGTTGCCGCCCGCACAGAACGAGACCAGGTCCGGGGCCAGTTCGGCGGCCTTCGGAAGCTGGTCCTCGACGATCTGGTCGAGCAGTTTGCCGCGCACGGCGAGGTTCGTGTAGTTGAAGTCGCCCTCGGGTCGTCGGTCCGCGAGCAGGACCGCGAACCGGTCGGCCCAGCCGACGAACGCCCCGTCGGGGCCGGGGTCGCCGACGCCCTCGGTGAAGCTGTCCCCCACCGCAACGTACGACCCGATCACTGATCTGCTGTCACTCTTCGAATCGTCTGCCACATCGGCCCATGATTCACCTTCGAATGTGACCTACGCGACCGTAGGACGGGGTTGACGATCGGTGAGATAAGCCACTCCTAAAGTGTTCACCAAACGTGGAATAACCCTCTGATCAGGGGTGTTGTGGGCGCAACCGCCACACAGCCCTCTGTACGCAGACCGAAGGCCGGACCCGGGGATCGGGGTCCGGCCTTCGGCAGCGTGTCAGGCAGGTTGTTGCGCGGCAGGCGTCAGCCGATGGAGACGCCCTTCGAGCGGAGGTAGGAGACCGGGTCCAGGTCCGAGCCGTAGTCCGGGGTGGTGCGGATCTCGAAGTGGAGGTGCGGGCCGGTGACGTTGCCGGTCGCGCCGGAGAGGCCGATCTGCTGGCCCGCCGTCACGGACTGGCCGCTGGAGACGGACAGCGAGGACAGGTGGGCGTACTGGGCGTAGTGGCCGTCGGCGAGCTGGATGACGACCTGGTTGCCGTACGCGCCGCCCCAGCCGGCCGAGACGACGGTGCCCGCGCCAACTGCCTTCAGCGGGGTGCCGGTCGGGGCGGAGAAGTCGACGCCGGTGTGGTAGCCGCTGGACCACATGCTGCCCGCCACCTTGTAGGCGGTGCCGAGGGTGGCGCCGTCGAGGGGGGCGGAGAAGCCGCTGGAGGCGCTGGTGTTCTCGGCGCTCTGCGCGGTGGTGGTGGTCTTCGACGCGGCGGGCTTGGACGCCGAGGACTTCGAGGCGGTCGCGTCCGAGGACGACTTCGAAGGCGCGGAGGAGGAGGGCGCGGACGAGGACTTGGGGGCGCTCGTCTCGGCCTTCTTGCCGCCGATGGTGAGCTTCAGACCCGGGTGGATCAGCGCCGGGTCCGTGCCGACGGCCTCACGGTTGTCGGCGTAGAGCTTCTTCCAGCCACCGCTGACGTTCTGGTCGTCGGCGATCTTCGCAAGGTAGTCGCCGACCTTGACCGAATAGGTCCGCGCATCCGCCTTCTTGTCGGTGGCCTTCTTCTCTGCCTTCTTCGCGGCGACCGGAGCGGACTGAACGGCCTTTTTCGAAACGGACTGAGAAGGAGCGGCGTGGGCGCCGGTGGCTCCGATGAGCGGGAGAGCGAGAGCGGCGCCACCGGTTCCGGCGACGGCGATGGAGCGGGTGAAGCGCAGGGACTTCGGGCGGCGATGCTTACCCTTCGCGGGCATGGCGAATTCCTCTCCGGCGCCTGCGAGGTGAGCTGTCGGGTGCGGGCTGGAGATGCCCGGCCGCGTCGGGACGCGACTTGACCCCAAGCCGTTCCGGAGACCGGAACAGGCGGTTGTACCTGTGGGTCCCCCGCTCCTGCCGGGTACGGGTGAGTTAGCGCGGGATCCGGTCGGCGGCAGGATTAGGCGTCCGTCCGGATTGGTGTGGAACGTAAGCGAGAAAGACGCACGGGAACAAGTGAGGGGTTCCGTCCGAATGCGTTCCTGTTGATCCCTTGTGGGAATTACCGGTCACACTCCGTGAATTGTCGGGACGTCGTCCGACTCAAAACCCCTCGAAAAGCACGTGAATTACGTGGACATGACGAGCGACGCACGGTCACGAATATGACGCTCCTCACGTGACACTTCTCCAGCTCCCTTTACTCCAGAGCGAGTTGGAATGAAGGCGCCAATTCGGACAGAACTCCTAGATGCGACGCAGTCGGATATCCGTCGCATCAAGGTCGCCGCGTAGGCCGGTGCGAAGTCCGTGATGCACCAATACAGAACCTCGGCGAATTTCGCCCGTTCCAAGGCATTCGTCCGATGCTGTCGGGCCGAAGGCGCGCAGTCGCAGCACCGGGGCGGGTTCGCCAAAACTCTGGGCCCGGAGCCAGGCCAGGGCGACCGTCTCGTCACCGAGCACGTACTGCACCGCACCGAGGCCGCCCGCCGGAGGCCGCAGCCGATAGAGGTCGCCGCGTTGCACCACGGGCCGGATCTGCTTGTGGAGCGTCACCCACTCCCGCGCCTCGGCGAGCGCAGGGAGGCGGCCCGGTGGTTGAGCATGGCGTTCGGGCTGTCGGTGACCCAGGCGGCCATGGCCCTTGCCGGGTGGATCTGGCTGAAGCCGTGCTGGATCGCGAGCCGGTCGAGAGGGTCGGCGTTGTCCGAGGTCCACACCTGGTCGGTACGGCGGCGCGCGCCGATGTCGATCCGTCCGCCGCCGCCCGAGCAGGACTCGAAGGCGACGCCGGGGTGAGCGGCGCGAGCCGGTCCAGCAGGCCGTACGGAGCACGCACATGGTCGACCCAGAGGTACTCTTGGACGTCGTCGCGCGCGGGATTCAGTACGAGCTGATTGCGAAGTTCTGTCCGATTCCGCTCCGTTTAATATCGAATCCATTCCAGATGGGCGCGATACAACTCACTGTCCGCATTGACCATTTCTGGTTCGGCCCAGATGCCGAACTGCATGCCGAGCGCGTGCGCGTACTCGGCAAGCGGCTCGAGCCCGGACGGGAAGCGGTCGGGGTTGGGGGTCCAGTCGCCGAGCCCGGCGCGGTCGCTGATGCGCTTCCCGAACCAGCCGTCGTCGACGACGAGCAGCTCCACGCCGACGGCCGCGGCACGCCGCGCGAGCAGGCTCTACTGCTCCTCGGAGATGTCGAACTCCGTTGCCGCCCAGGAGTTGAAAAGCACCGGCCGGCCCCGGTCCGCGTTCGGGATCACGTACGCGCGCTGGTACGCATGCCAGGCGCGGCTGGCCCCGCCGAAGCCGCCGTCGCTCCACAGGCCGGCGAAGACGGGCGTCGTGAAGGACTCCCCCGTCGCGAGGCGCAGCAGGACGGAGGTAGACCTCGCCGCGCTCCTCGGTGGCGTCGTGTCGAGCGCAACCAACCCAGGGCAAATGCTGATGCCCGGTGTGTCCGCGACGGCTGCCGATGACCTTCTCCCCATAGGTGAGGGGTCCGTGCAACTGGGACAACTGCCGGCCCTCCGGGTTGGGCAACGCCCAGGTGACCGAGTCAGCGCGCAGCAGCTCCAGGACGGGTCCCTGGTCGTCCAGGGTCACCCAGCGCTCCACGACGCCCGCGCGCATCCGGTAGTGCAGGGTGACGTTCAGCCCGCCGTCACGAAAGCGCAACCGCAGCTCGTCGCCCTCGGTCTCGTACCGCTCGAACGCCCACTCGGTACCACGCCGCTCGTCGGTGCGCACGGACAGGGCGGGTCGTACGAAGCGGGGCCGCCCTCGACCAGGTACTCCTCGCGGCCCTCGATCGGGGACTCGAAGGGCCGGTACTCGGGCAGCGGGCGTAGGGCGAGGGCGATGCGCGGCCTCCAGTGGAGATGCGGAGCTCGTGGGCGTCCGTCAGGTGGACGGCATAACTGCTGGTCGGCCCGCAGAGGAGCCACATACGGCCGTTGCCGGAGATCTCCAGCATCAAGCCCTCACAGATCTAAAACATACACGAACAGATACCGCCAAATATCAACATAATCAAGAGTCCGGCCATCCCGAGGCAACGCCTGTGGACAACTCCTTGGCCCAGGAAGCCATGTCGTATCGTCGAGTGCGCACCCCGTCGGCCGCATCGCCGAGCCGCGTCGACGGGGCCGACTGGGAGGAGCCCCCGTGACGCAGCAGATCCCGTCGACCGAGCCCGAGCTGGCCGGAGTTCGCAACTTTCGTGATGTGGGCGGACTGCCGACCGTGGACGGACGGCGGGTGCGACACGGGGTTCTGTTCCGCAGCGGCCACCTCGCGCACGCGACCGAGGACGACGCGGCCTTCCTCGACACCCTTGGGCTGCACACGATCTTCGACTTCCGCAACGCGGCCGACCAGAAGCTCGAAGGCGCCGACGTGGAGCTGCGGGGCGTACGCAATGTGAACCTGCCGCTGTCCGACCCCGCGGACGGTGCCGAGTTCTGGAAGATGGTCCGGGACGGCAACCTCGACCAGCTTCGCGAGATCCTGGCCGACGGCAAGGGCGCCGGCCGGATGATCGCCTCCTACCGCATGATCATCAAGGAGCGCACCGCCGAGCACTCCCAGGTGCTGCACTCCCTCGCGCAGGACAGCGTCCCGGCCCTGATGCACTGCGCGGCCGGCAAGGACCGCGCCGGCCTGTCCATCGCCGTGACGCTGCTCGCCCTCGGCGTCGAGCGCGAGGCGATCGTCGCCGACTACCTGGAGTCGAACGCCAAGCACCGCCGCTACAAGGTGCGCCGCAGCGGCAGCGACGCCTCGGCCTACTCGCCCGAGGTCATGGAGCTGCTCAGCCCCCTGTTCGACGCGCGGGCCGAGTATCTGACGGCGGCCCTCGACACGATCGACGAGGCTTGGGGCGGCGTCGACACCTACCTGGAGCAGGGCCTGCGGCTCACCCCGGAGACCCGGGAGCGGCTGCGGGAGCGGCTGCTCGACTGACGCCGAGCGGCCCCCTCCCGGCTACTTCTGTGCGCCCATCTCGAACAGCAGGTAGATGAACGCCGCGAAGACGTGCCCCACCGCGATGTAGATGATGAGCCGTACCCACAGGGCGCGCGGGAACTTCTCCTCCATGTTGCTCATGGCGTCTCTCCAGGGGTGGGGCCCAGACACAGTGTGGCCGTGGGGCTCTGCAGCAGGGTGTGGACGAACAGGAGCTCGACCCCGTCCTGGTCCAGGGCGGCGATCCGGTGCGGGGTGAGCGAGTCGAAGTGCGCGCTGTCACCGGGCGCGAGCCGGTGCGTGGCATCCCCGAGGCGCAGCCGCAGCCGCCCCTTGAGGACGTGGAGCCACTCCTCGCCGGGATGCACGCGCACGATGTCGCCCTGCGAGCCGTACGGCACGTGCACGCGCAGGGCCTGCATGCCACGCCCGGACGCGCCCGCCTGCCAGTACGTCCAGCCGCCGGCCGCGGTCGGCTCCATGTCGGCGGCACGCACCACGGCGTCCCGGTCGGCGACCGTCTCGCCGAGCAACTCGGAGACGGTCGTACCGTAGATGCGGGCGAGCGCGAGCAGCATCGGCAGCGAGGGCTGGCGCCGCCCGGTCTCCAGACGGGACAGATGCGCGGGCGACAGCCCGGCGGCGCGGGCCGCGGCCTCCAGGGTGAGGGAGGCACGGCGGCGCAGCGCGCGGAGCTGGGGCGCGACGGCCGGCAGGGCATCGACCGGCCCGGCCGCGTCAGCCTCGGCCCCGAGTCCCGGCTCGGGGCCGGTCTCGGGTTCTGGCTCGGTCTCGGGAGAGCTCATGCTCTCCATTCAGCCGGACATTTGCCTCTGCGGCAAACTTCTTGCCTCAGAGGCAAAAGCGCTCGCGGCCCCGGATGTCAGCGGTTGGCGACCGCCTGCTTGATCAGCGTCTTGCCGAAGTCCCACATCAGCCCGCCCCCACTGTGGGCATCATCCATCACGTCCGTGAAGGCGTCGACGAACCGGTCCACCTCGCGCTCGCCGATGATGAGCGGCGGGATCAGCTTGATCACCTCCAGGTGGTCCCCGGAGACCTGGGTGAGGATCCGGTGCCGCCGCAGCAGCGGTACGACGACCATCTGCGCGAACAGGCCCTTGCGCGCGGCCTGCAGCATGGTCCAACGGCTGCGCAGCTTCAGCGAGTCGGGCCTGCCGAACTCGATGCCGATCATCAGGCCCCGGCCGCGGACGTCGGCGAGCAGTTCGTACTTGTCGGTCAGTGCCGCGAGCCGGGACCTCAGCTGCTCCCCCGTCGCCCGCGCGTTCGCGACGATCTGCTCGTCCTCGATGACGGACAGCACGGCGAGCCCCGCGGCCATGGCCTGTGCGTTCGAACCGAAGCTCGCCGAGTGGACCAGCACGCGGTCCATGGACGAGTAGACCTTCTTGAAGATCCAGTCCTTGCCGAGGGTGGCGCCCACCGGCACATATCCGCCGGAGAGCGCCTTGGCCACACACACCAGGTCCGGCTCCACACCGTCCTCGTGCTGGTAGGCGTAGAAGTCCCCGGTGCGGCCCAGTCCCGTCTGCACCTCGTCGGCGATGAGCAGCGCCTTGTGCTTGTGCAGCAGTTCCTGGGCGGCCCGCAGATAGCCGCTCGGGGCCTCGTGCACGCCCTTGCCCTGGATCGGCTCGACGATCAGGGCGGCTACGTCGCCCTTCTTCAACTCCCTCGCCAGGGCGTCGAGATCACCGAGCGGTACGGCCGTGTCGGGCAGCAGCGGGGCGAAGCCGTCCCGGAAGCCGGACTCGCCGTTGACCGACAGCGAGCCGGTGGTCAGCCCGTGGAAGGCGTGGTCGCAGTACAGGATCCGCGGCCTGCCGGTGACGAACCGCGCGAACTTCAGCGCGGTCTCCACCGCCTCCGTACCGCTGTTGCCGAAGAAGACGCGGTCCAGGTGCGGGCTGTGTGCGAGCAGCTTCTCGGCCAGCAGACCCGGCAGCGGCTGGCAGTCGAAGCGGGTGAGGTCGGCGAGCTGGGCGTCGAGGACGTCGTGCAGCGCCTTGCGGACGACGGGGTGGTGGCGCCCCAGGCCCATCACTCCGAACCCGGCGAGCATGTCCAGGTGGTCGTCACCGTCCGCGTCCCAGAAGTAGGCGCCCTCGGCCCGCTCGTAGACCTTGTCGAAGCCGATGGTGTGCAGCATGCGCGGCAGCTGGTGGTTGAGGTGCCTGGTGTGCAGCTCGTAGCGCTCGGCTCCGCGCTCGGCGAGGAGTCTGCCGAGGTCGAACTCGGTGGTCATTCGGCTTTCTCCTTGAGGGCTTTCTCCTTGACGGCCTTCTTCTTGACCGGCACGACGGCACGGCCTTCATGGCCGCCGGCACGACCCTGATCGCGGCCGTTACGACCGTCGTGGCCGCCCTCGGCCTCCTTCAGGGCGAGGCTCGCGCTGATCCGTCCGGCGACCTCCACGGGCGTGAGCCCGATGTCGGCGAGCACCTCGCTCCGCTTGGCGTGCGCGAGGAACTGCTCCGGGATGCCGAACCGCCGTACGGGTACGTCGACTTCGGCGTCGCCCAGCGCGAGCGCCACCGCGGAGCCGACCCCGGACGAGCGGCTGTTGTCCTCGACGACGGCCACCAACCGGTGTTCGGCGGCGAGCGGCGGGAGTGCGGGGTCGACCGGCTTGACCCACCGTGGGTCGACGACGGTGCAGTTGATCCCGCGCGCCTGGAGCAGTTCGGCGGCCTGGAGGCACACCGGCGCCATCACGCCGACGGCGACCAGGAGGACCTCCGGCTCACCCGCGTCCTGGTGCAGCACGTCCAGGCCGCCCACCCGGTCCACCGCCGGGATCGACGGTCCGACCGACTCCTTGGGGAACCGCACCAGCGTGGGCGCGTCGTCGACGGCCACCGCCTCCCGCAACTGCGCCCGCAGCTGGTCGGCGTCGCGCGGCGCGGCGATCCTGAGGCCGGGCACGACCTGGAGGATCGACAGGTCCCACATGCCGTTGTGGGAGGGCCCGTCGGCACCCGTGACGCCGGCCCGGTCCAGCACGAAGGTCACCCCGCACCCGTGCAGCGCGACGTCCATCAGCAACTGGTCGAAGGCACGGTTCAGGAAGGTGGCGTAGATGGCGACGACCGGATGCACCCCGCCCGTCGCGAGCCCCGCCGCCGACACGGCCGCGTGCTGCTCGGCGATCCCGACGTCCCAGACCCGGTCCGGGAACCGCTCCGCGAACCTGCCGAGCCCGACGGGATGCAGCATGGCCGCCGTGATCGCCACGACGTCCTCGCGTTCCTCCCCGATCCGCACGATCTCGTCGCCGAACACCGACGTCCAGGACGGGCCGTTGGACGGCGCGAGCGGCTCGCAGGTCAGCGGGTCCATCACGCCGACGGTGTGGAAGTGGTCCTCCTCGTGGGCGACGGCTGGTTCATAGCCACGCCCCTTCTCCGTGAGGCAGTGGATCAGCACCGGCCCGTGGAAGCGCTTGGCCCGCCGCAGCGCGGACTCGACGGCGCCGATGTCGTGCCCGTCGATCGGTCCGACGTACTTCAGACCCAGGTCCTCGAACATGCCCTGCGGCGCAAAGGCGTCCTTGAAGCCCTTCTTCGCGCCGTGCAGCGACTCGTAGACCGTGTTGCCCACCAGCGGTGTCCGCAGCAGTACGTCCTTGCCCCAGGCCAGGACCCTCTCGTAGCTGTCGGTCGTGCGCAGGGTGGCCAGGTGGTTGGCCAGGCCCCCGATGGTGGGCGCGTACGAGCGCTCGTTGTCGTTGACGACGATGATCAGGGGCCGGTCCTTGGCGGCCGCGATGTTGTTGAGCGCCTCCCAGGCCATGCCGCCGGTCAGCGCGCCGTCGCCGATCACCGCGACGACGTGCCCCTTCTCGCCCTGGACCTGGCGCGCCTTGGCGAGCCCGTCGGCCCAGCCGAGCGCGGTGGAGGCGTGGCTGTTCTCGACGATGTCGTGCTCGGACTCCTCCCGCGACGGGTAGCCGGACAGGCCGCCCTTGCCGCGCAGCTTGGAGAAGTCCTGGCGCCCCGTCAAAAGCTTGTGCACGTAGCTCTGATGACCGGTGTCCCAGACGATGCGGTCGACCGGCGACTCGAAGACCCGGTGGAGCGCGATGGAGAGTTCCACCACCCCCAGATTGGGTCCGAGATGTCCACCGGTCCTGGCGACCGCGTGCACCAGGAACTCCCTGATCTCGTCGGACAGTTCACCGAGTTCCGCCTCGGACAGCGCCTTCAGGTCGCGTGGTCCCCGGATGCTCTCCAAAATCGTCACGCTCGGGCCCCCTCTCGGTCCGTGCCTGGCTTCAGCTCACAGTCACTTCTGGTTTCCCCGTGACGATGGAGGCGCCCGTGGCGTCCCCGTCCTGTTCCATCTGCTCGGCGATCTTCATCGCCTCTTCGATCAGGGTCTCGACGATCCTGGACTCGGGGACGGTCTTGATGACCTCGCCCTTGACGAAGATCTGGCCCTTGCCGTTGCCGGAGGCAACCCCCAGGTCCGCCTCCCGCGCCTCACCGGGGCCGTTCACCACACATCCCATGACGGCGACACGCAACGGCACCTCCATGCCCTCCAGGCCCGCCGTGACCTCGTCGGCCAGCTTGTAGACGTCGACCTGGGCGCGGCCGCAGGACGGGCAGGAGACGATCTCCAGGCGCCGCTGCCGGAGATTCAGGGACTCCAGGATCTGGATGCCCACCTTGACCTCCTCGGCCGGCGGGGCCGACAAGGAGACCCGGATGGTGTCCCCGATGCCCTGGGAGAGCAGGGCGCCGAAGGCGACGGCCGACTTGATCGTGCCCTGGAAGGCCGGGCCCGCCTCCGTCACACCGAGGTGGAGGGGGTAGTCGCACTGGGCCGCGAGCTGCTTGTAGGCCTCGACCATCACGACCGGGTCGTTGTGCTTGACCGAGATCTTGATGTCCCGGAAATCGTGCTCCTCGAAGAGCGACGCCTCCCACAGCGCCGACTCGACCAGGGCCTCCGGCGTCGCCTTGCCGTACTTCTGCAGCAGCCGCTTGTCGAGCGACCCGGCGTTCACGCCGATGCGGATCGGCGTGCCGTGGTCCTTGGCCGCCCGCGCGATCTCCTTGATCTTGTCGTCGAACTGCTTGATGTTGCCGGGATTGACCCGTACGGCCGCGCAGCCGGCCTCGATCGCGGCGAACACGTACTTCGGCTGGAAGTGGATGTCCGCGATCACCGGGATCTGGGACTTACGGGCGATCGTCGCGAGCGCGTCCGCGTCGTCCTGCGTCGGACACGCCACGCGCACGATCTGACAGCCGGAGGCAGTGAGCTCCGCGATCTGCTGGAGAGTGGCGCCGATGTCCGACGTACGCGTCGTCGTCATCGACTGCACCGACACAGGGGCACCGCCCCCGACCGCCACCGGACCGACCTGGATCTGCCGCGACACTCGCCGCTCGGCGATCGGCCGGAGGGGTACCTCGGGGACGCCCAAGGAGATGGCGGTCATGGCGTCACTCCCGGTTTCCGGAGACCGTCTCGCGCATGGCGCGCAGCGACTCCTTGAGCGAGCCCATGGTGGCGAGGACGGCGGTGGGCTCGTAGCCGCAGTGCGCCATGCAGTTGGCGCAGCGCGGGTCCTTGCCACGGCCGTACTTGTCCCAGTCGGTCTCCTCGATCAGCTCGCGGTACGTCGGGACGTACCCGTCGCTCATCAGGTAGCAGGGGCGCTGCCAGCCGAACAGCGAGTAGTTCGGGATCGCCCAGGCGGTGCACGGGAAGTCGACCTTGCCCTCGAGGAAGTCGAGGAACAGCGGCGAATGGTTCAGCCGCCACTTGCGGCGGTTGCCGCCCGCGAAGGCCTTCTTGAACAGCTCGCGGGTCTGCTCGACGCCCAGGAAGTGTTCCTGGTCGGGGGCCTTCTCGTAGGCGTAGGCGGGCGAGATCATCATTTCGTCGACCTTGAGGTCGTCGTTGAGGAAGTTGAGCACCTCGATGATGGTCTGCGGGGTGTCGGTGTTGAAGAAGGTCGAGTTGGTGGTGACCCGGAAGCCGCGCCGCTTGGCCTCCTTGATCGCCTCCACCGCCTCGTCGAACACACCCTCCTTCGCCACGGACTCGTCGTGGCGCTCGCGCAGGCCGTCGATGTGCACGGCGAAGGCGAAGTAGGGCGAGGGCTTGAACTTTTCCATCTTCTTGCGCATCAGCAGGGCGTTGGTGCACAGGAAGACGTACTTCCGCTTGGCCACCAGCTGCCGCACGATCTCGTCGATCTGCGGATGCATCAGGGGCTCACCGCCCGCGATGGACACCATCGGCGCACCGGACTCGAGCACCGCGCCCACGGCCTGGGCCACCGGCATGCGCTGCTTGAGCACCCCGGCCGGGTGCTGGATCTTGCCGCAGCCCTCGCACTTGAGGTTGCAGGCGAAGAGCGGTTCAAGCTCGACGATCAGCGGAAACTTGTCCCGCCTGCGGAGCTTCTGTTCGGCCAAGTAAGTAGCGACCTTGATGGACTGACGCAGCGGCATGGCCATCTGGCTCACCTCCTGGGGAGCAGCAAAGAACGGTGCCATTCAAAGAATGCGGGTAGAACGGAACGAAGGACGCGGAAAGCCGATATTCCACCGCGCAACGTGCCGATCCGGACGAGTTCATGTTCTGGAGCGTCCACGACCACCCGGACGGCCGCAACCGGGCGCTCGCCCGCGCGCACCGCGCTCAGGAGCGTGGCCGCCGATTCCATGTCGACCGCGATTGCGCCGGTCGAGAGCAGATCGGACCGTTCCTGACCACGGATGATGTGATCGGAGCCGGTGAGGGGTCCGGTGTGGACGGTGCGGCCGGGAATGGTCCGCGCGAGCTCTTTGACGAGTAGGTCGGTCCCGACGCACGGAATGGTTCCACCCGGATCCCGGGTCTCCTCGGCGACGACCAGATCGCCGGGATGCATTCCGGGCGCGAGTCCCGCACAGAACCCGGTGGCGAGCACGGCGGCGCCGCTGAGGGCCGGGTCACCCAGGATCCGGGTGACGGAGCGCTCCGCCGCCCGGGGGCCCATGCCGGTCCGCAGTACGGTGACCGGCCCGCCGGCTCCGCCGCGATCGCTCGTGCGCAGGGCGAAGTGCTCGATGCCGAGCGCGCAGGCGATCAGTAGCGGGGCCGGGGCGGGCTGTGGGCTCATCAGCTCACCTTGGCCTCGGCGAGGGAAGGCTCGGGCTTGTCGGCGAAGGGCTCCCCGTGGACGTACCGGCCGAGTGCGGTGAGCGGGAAGACCTGCCGGTAGAGGTGGTAGTTGATCGAGAAGTCCCAGGGGAAGCCGGTTCCGGTGAAGTAGGGCTCGTCCCAGGAGCCGTCCTCGCGCTGGGTCGCCGCGAGCCACTCGACGCCGCGCTCGACGGCCTTGGAGTCCTTCTCCCCCGCCGCCAGCAGCGCCATCAGCGCCCATGCGGTCTGCGAGGCCGTGGAGGCGCCCTTGCCGCTCCACTCCTTGACGTCCCTGTAGGAGCGCAGGTCCTCGCCCCAGCCGCCGTCGTCGTTCTGGACGGACTCCAGCCAGCTCACCGCGCGGCGGATCGCCGGGTGCGAGCCCGGGAAGCCGGCCGCCACCAGGGCGGGTACGACGGATCCGGTGCCGTAGACGTAGTTCACGCCCCAGCGCCCGAACCACGAGCCGTCCGGCTCCTGCTCGGCGAGCAGCCACTGGATGCCGCGCCGGGTGCGCGGGTCGTGGGCGAGGCCCTCGACGGCCAGCATCTCCACCACGTGGGCCGTGACGTCCGCCGACGGTGGGTCGATGACCTCGCCGAAGTCGCAGAACGGCAGCCGGTTGGGGAACGGGCTGGTGTTGTCGACGTCGAAGGCGCCCCACGCCCCGTTCCTCGACTGCATCCCGAGGTTCCAGCGCACGCCGCGGCCGATCGCCCGCTCCATCCGCTCCGGGTCGTGGTGCCTGACCCGGCGCAGCGCGAGGACTACTTCCGCCGTGTCGTCGATGTCGGGGTAGTTGTCGTTGTGGAACTCGAACGCCCAGCCACCCGGCGGCAGTTGGGGCCGCTTGACCGCCCAGTCACCGGGCCGGACGATCTCCTCGCCCAGCATCCAGTCGGCGGCCTTGACGAGCTGCGGATGGTCGGCGGGCACACCCGCGTCGGCCAGCGCGATGGTCGCGAGGCAGGTGTCCCAGACCGGCGACTGGCAGGCCTCGATCATCCGGGCCCCGTCCTCGCGCCAGACGGCGAAACGGTCCAGCGACGCCAGCCCCTCCCGCATCACGGGGTGTTGGAGGTCGTAGCCGAGCAGGGACAGGGCGATGATCGAGTACACCGCCGGCGGCTGGATGCCTCCCCAGCAGCCGTCGTTCTCCTGCCGCTCGATGATCCAGCGGGCGGCGCTGTTCATGGCGGCTCTGCGCAGCCTGCGCGGGGCGACCTTCCGCAGCTGGTGCAGCGCTTTGTCGAGCCGCTGGAAGGCGCCGTCCCAACTGGCCGCCGGAGCAAGGGGCTTGGGCGGGTTGGGGCGGTCCGGGTCGGTGTGCAGTTCGTCGAGCGGGAAGGGCGCGGGCCGTACCGGGCGCTTCGCGGAGACGACGGTCAGCGGGACGATGGTCTGCCGGGCCCAGCAGCCGAAGTCGTAGATGTTGAGCGGTACCCACTTGGGGAAGTAGATGAGCTCCGGCGGGAGTTCGGGCAGGTCCTCCCACTTCCACCAGCCGAACAGGGCCAGCCAGATCCGGGTGAACACACGGGAGGCGGCGATGCCGCCCTGCTCGCGGATCCAGGCGGAGGCTGTCGCCATGTGCGGGGCGTCGGGCGCGTCGCCGGCCAGGCGGAGGGCGACGTAGGCCTCGATGGTGGCGGAGAGTTCGCCGGGAGCGCCGTAGAAGGTGCCCCAGGTGCCGTCCTCACGCTGCTCGCCCCGGATGAAGAGCGCGGCGGCCTGCGTGGTCTTCTCGTCGCGGATGCCCAGGAACTGACGGAGCAGCAGGTCCTCGGCGTCCATGGTGACGTTCGTCTCGAGGTCGCCCTTCCACCAGCCCTGGGCGTCCTGCTTCGCCAGCAGGAAGTCGGTGGCGCGCCGGGCGGCGCGTACGGCGGCTTCGTGGACCCCGGCCGCCACGGGGGTTTCGCTGTCGGTGTCGCTGGCCGCGGCTGCCCGGGGTGGCAGTGCCCCGGTGCTTCCGTCGGTCGTCGCTGTCATGGCTTCCCCTTCGTGCAGTGCTACTGGAAGTGCGTCTGCTGTGGGTCCGCCGTCGGCCGGTGCGCTGGTTCACGCTGCACCGGCCGGCGACTAAGCGAGGGTTATTCGACCGATACTGATCATCTCTTTTCGCCCGGTGGTGCTCATCTCTTTCGTACGACGACGAAGTCGGCGAGTGCCGTGAACTGCTCCCGCACCCGGTCGGGCATGTCGACGGCGTCGAGGGCCTCGACGGCGATGGCGTGCTGACGGCGTGCCTCGTCGGCGGTCCACTCGCGGCCGCCCGCCTCCTCGATGAGGGCGGCGCGGGCGGCGAACTCCTCCTCGGAGAAGTTCTCGAAGTCGCTGCTCTTGGCGTCGGCGGCGAGGATCTCGCCGAGCTCCTCGGAGGCGGAACCGCCCGCCGCGAGCGCGGCCACGACCGGCAGGGACTTCTTGCGCTGGCGCAGGTCGCTCCAGGTCTGCTTGCCGGTGGAGACGGGGTCGCCCCAGATGCCGAGGAGGTCGTCTACGGCCTGGAAGGCGAGGCCCAGGTGGTAGCCGTACTTCTCCAGGATGTCGGCGGTGCGGTCGTCCGCGCCGCCGAGCACGGCGCCGATGGAGCTGGCGCAGGCGAGCAGGGCACCGGTCTTGTTGCCCTCCATCTCCAGGCACTCCTCGACGCTGACGCGGTCACGGTGCTCGTAGGAGATGTCCTGCGCCTGGCCGTCGATGAGGGCGCGGGTGGCGGTGGTCAGGCGGCGGGTGGCGCGGCCGGCCTCGACGGTGCCGAGCTCCAGCAGGACCTCGTTGGCGAGCGCGAACATGGCGTCGCCGACGAGGATGGCCTGCGCGGGCCCGTGCACCTTCCAGACGGTGTCTCGGTGGCGGCGCTGTTCGTCGCCGTCCATCAGGTCGTCGTGCAGCAGCGAGAAGTTGTGGACCAGTTCGACTGCGACGGCGCCGGGGATGCCGGCCTCGGGCGCGGCGCCCGTGACCTCGGCGGAGAGCACCGCGAGGGCCGGGCGCACGGCCTTGCCGCCGTCGCCGGCCGTGGGGTTGCCGTCGGCGTCGATCCAGCCGAAGTGGTAGGCGGAGACGGTGTCCATGGGAGGGGCCAGGCGGTCGATCGCCGCCCGCAGTACCGGCGTGGCCAGGGTCCTACCGCGCTCCAGGAGCGCGGTCACGTCGACCGCGGTCTCTCGAGCGGCCTTCGAGGCCGGGGGCACAGTGGGCACGTTCTCTCCTCTTGTTGCGGTACCGGGGGTGCGGGGGCCTGCCGCCGTGTGCTGGTTCAGCATCACGCCGCCTCCTCTACGTCGAAGAGGTGGCTGGGGCGGGGCCGGCCCAGGGCGCTCAGCGCGGCGCCGGCCGCACTCACGCCACTGCGGACCGCACTCTCCATGGTCGCGGGCCACCCTGTGGCGGTCCACGCTCCGGCCAGATACAGACCGGGTGCCTTGGTACGAGCGCCGGGCCGCAGCCGCCCGACGCCTGGAGCGGGAGCGAACGTCGCCGTGCGCTCCCTGGTCACGAAGAAGTCCTTCACCTGCGCGCCTCGTGCCTTGGGCAACAGCCGCTCCAGCTCGGGCAGATACCGCTCGCGCAGCGCGGCGACGGGTGCGTCGATCTCGTCCTGCGCGGCCGACTGGGACAGGGCGAGGTACTGGCCGCCGCGCAGCCCGGAGGCGGCGGTGCGGTCGAACACCCATTGCACCGGGGTGCCGAGCGCCGCGAAGAACGGCCGGCTGAGCACCTGGCGGTCGTACACGACATGCACGTTCAGGATCGGCGCGGTGCCGATCTCCAGCAGCCGTTCGGGCGCGTCGAGGGCACCCTCGGGCAGCAGGTCGTAGGCCTCACGCTGGGCAACGGCGAGCACGACGGTGTCCGCCCGCAGCGTCTCGCCGGGAACCTGAACGCTCCAACGTCCGTTCTCGTCAGTGGAGATGGAGGTGACTCGTGTTCGGACCTCGGTACGAACGCCCGCGGAGTCGAGCGCCTTGCGGGCCAGCCGGTCGTGCAGTTCGCCCAGCGGGACATGCGCCCACCCGATGTCGGCCGCGCCCGGGTCGGACAGCAGACCGGTCTTGAACACCATCGCGGCGAGCCCCAGCGAGGCGTCGCCCGCGACCGCGTTGAGCGTGGCGACCCCGACCAGGTCCCACAGGGCCTCGACGGCACGCGCCGACTGACCGTGCGAGGTCAGCCAGCTGCCGAAGTCCTGGGTGTCCAGGGTCGGATCGGCGAGGTCGAGCCCCTTGAGCGCGAGCGCGGCACGCCCGACCTTGGCACGATCGGCGAGCGACAGATGCGGATACGTCGCCAGGCTCCGGCCCAGGTGCAGGGGTACGGGCAGCGCGTCGCGCCGCAGCCTGCCCAGGCGCCGCCCCTCGGGCCGCGCGACGTCGACCACGGGCACGTCGAGGCGGTCCTGCAGCGGTGCCAGCGCCGTGCCCTCGATCCGGTCGAGGAACCAGCGGTAGGCGGTGCAGCAGCGCAGATAGACGTGCTGTCCGTTGTCGACGACCAGGTCGCCGCGCTGGAAGGAGAAGGCCAGGCCACCGAGTCTCGGCCTGCCCTCGATCAAGGTGACGCGCACTCCGGCGTCGGCGAGGGCGAGCGCGGCGGTGATACCGGCGAGCCCGCCGCCGATCACGACGGCGTCCTTCCCCGAGCCTGACGGGACGTCGGCGAGCGACCCTTGTGGCGGCGTGCCGTCGGTCATCGTGCACCCTCCCCTGACCGACCGCCGTGCAGGTGCTTGAACGGTGCACGGCCGGTCGTCTCAGTCAGGGACGCGCCTCGGCAGCGGAGGGTTGCCCGCCACTTTTCGCCGGTGGCATCACCTTGGACCGGAATGTCCATCAGGCGCGCCTCCTGACGGCACGGGTGACGGTTCGGCGGGTCGCATGCCGGGCGTCCAGACCGGACAGACCCCGCACGGCGACGTAGGCCTTCTCGCGGCCGGGCAGCGAGACCCGGCCGCGCAGCACGGCCTCCGGGTCGCGCTCGATGCGGTCGAGGAGGCGCAGGTAGATGCCGGCCATCGCGGCGACACAGGCGCCGCTGCGCCGGTCCAGCATGGGGAGCAGCCGGTAGCCCTCGGCGAACAGGGCGCGGGCCCGACGCACCTCGAAGTGCACGAGGCCCGCGAAGTCGGAGCCCTCCGGTGGGGTCGGCCCGCTGAAGCCGGCCGAGCAGCCGAACTTCGCCAGGTCGTCGGAGGGCAGATAGGTGCGTCCGCCCACGGCGTCCTCGCGGACGTCCCGCAGGATGTTGGTGAGCTGGAGGGCCAGCCCGAGCGTGTCGGCGTACTCGGGGGCGCGCTCGGCGCCGCGCACACCGGGCCCGGTGCCGAACACGCCGAGCGAGAGCCGTCCGATGGCGCCGGCCACGCAGCGGCAGTAGACCTTCAGGTCGTCCCAGGTCTCGTAGGTCTCGCCGCGTACGTCCATCAGGACGCCGTCGATGAGCTCGTCCAGGCCGCCGAGCGGGATCGGGAAGGCCCCGGCGGCGTGGGCGAGGGCGACGGCCACGGGGTCGGTGTCGTCCTCGGCGACCGCTCCGTCGCGGATCCGGGTCAGCAGCTTCCGGGTGTCCTCGAGCCTGGCGATCTTGACGTCGCCGCTCAGGGCGCCGTCGCCGATGTCGTCGACGCGGCGCGAGAACGCGTACAGCGCCGACATCGCGCGGCGCTTGGACGTGGGCAGCAGCCTGATGCCATAGGCGAAGTTCCGGGCCTGCTGCCCCGTGACGGCCTCGCAGTAGCTGTAGGCGGCGAGTACCGGTGCGGACGCGTGTGGTGCAGACTCCACGGTCCGGATCACCCCTCTCCTCGCAGAGTCACGCCCACCTCGCGCAGCAGCTGGAGCTTGCTGGCCTTGGGCGGGCCGGGAAGTACGTCGTATTCGGCGGCGGCGATCGCACGGATCGCCGCCCTTCCCCCAGCCACGAAACCCGCCAGCAGCAGCTTGAGTCTGCCGTGGACGCTACCCACCAGGGGGGTGCCTTCATTCAGGAGGTCCAGAGCACGTTCGGCTTCGTATGCAACCAGTGCGCGCACCGATGCGCCCGCTGTTTTTGCCGCCAGATCGGTTTCCTGGATGTGAAAACGCTTCATGTCCTGCGCGGGCAGATAAATCCGGTCACGGCCGAGGTCCTCGGCGACGTCCTGGAGGTGCTCGACGATCTGCAGCGCCGTGCACACCGCGTCGGAACGGCGGATCCGCTCGGGCGTCCCGGTGCCGGTGACGGCGAGGACGAGCCGGCCGACGGGGTTGGCGGACAGTTCGCAGTAGGCAAGGAGATCGTCGTAGGTCTCGTACCGCCCGACGAGCTGGTCCTGGCGATTGGCGGCGATCAGGCCGAGGAACGGCTCGGGGCTCAGTGAGCAGCGGCGGACGGTGTACTGCAGGCGGCGCAGCAAAGGGTGGCCGGGGGTGCCGTCGAAGACCCGGTGCAGGTCGGCTTCGAAGGCGTCGAGGAGCGCGAGGCGGTCCTCGGCCTCCTCGGGCGACACGCCGAGCAGACGGGCGTCGGCACCGCCGGGGGCGAGATCGCCGTCGCCGATGTCGTCCACCAGGCGGGCGAAGCCGTAGACGGCCATGAGGTCGGTCCGCCAGGCCCTGGGCAGGAAGAACGGCGCCACGGGGAAGTTCTCCGCGGCGGCCTTGTCGAGTGTGACGCGCTCCGGTTCACCTGGGCGCGCGGATTTTCCCGTCACCGTGGACTGCCCGGCGCAAGGACGGCACATGCTGCGTGGAGCTGGGGAGTTTCCGTAGCCATTGCCGTCACATCTCCCGTTCTACACCGCAGACCCAATGCACACTATTTCGGACACGCCGCCCGGACGTCCGCGCCGCAGCCCGGAGAGAGGGGTGTCGTGCCTTATCGCCCTACTTGCCGCGTTTCGGTACCGGTACAGCTTACGTTGTACAACGATGCGGGGCCCGTGGGGGTGTCCTGCACATCACAACAACACACCGATTGGCGTCAAGCTTCCCAGGGCCAGGCGAAGTTGACGTTTCCTTTGCAGACGCGGGGCCCCGCCGGGGCAGTTCCGGCGGGGCCCGGTCAAGCCTGCTGGGCCGCTCGGCCCATGTCGGGGTGGACTACTTGCCCGTGAACTTCTCGTACTCCTTGAGGACCTCGTCCGTCGGTCCGTCCATGCGCAGCTCGCCACGTTCCAGCCACAGGACGCGGTTGCAGGTGTCGCGGATCGACTTGTTGTTGTGACTGACGAGGAACACGGTGCCGGCTTCCTTGCGCAGCTCGCGGATACGTTCCTCGGAGCGCTTCTGGAACTTGCGGTCGCCGGTGGCCAGCGCCTCGTCGATCATGAGGACGTCGTGGTCCTTGGCCGCGGCGATGGAGAACCGCAGCCGGGCCGCCATGCCGGAGGAGTAGGTGCGCATCGGCAGGGTGATGAAGTCGCCCTTCTCGTTGATGCCCGAGAAGTCGACGATCTCCTGGTAGCGCTCCTTGATCTGCTCGCGGGACATGCCCATGGCGAGCCCGCCCAATATGACGTTGCGCTCGCCGGTGAGGTCGTTCATCAGCGCCGCGTTCACGCCCAGCAGCGAGGGCTGGCCGTCGGTGTAGACCTTGCCCTTCTCCGGCGGGAGCAGGCCGGCGATGGCGCGCAGCAGGGTGGACTTGCCGGAGCCGTTGGAGCCGATCAGGCCGATGGCCTCACCGCGGTAGGCGACGAAGGAGACGCCACGGACCGCGTGCACCTTGCGCACGCCCCGCTCCTCGCCACGCTTGAGAATGCGGCTCAGCGCGGCGGTGGCGCTGCCCTTGCCCGTCTTGGCGCCGTTGACGCGATAGACGATGTGCAGCTCGTCCGCGATGACGGTGGGGATGTGGGAATCCGTCCTCTGCTCAGCCACGGCCGTACCTCTCCTCCGCCTTCCAGAAGTACACGAAGCCGCCGACGGCCACCAGCAGGGACCAGCCGAGCGCGACCGCCCAGACGTGGTCGGGCAGGTTCGAGGAGCCGTAGCCGTCGATGAGGGCGAAGCGCATCAGGTCCATGTAGACGGCGGCCGGGTTCCACTGCAGGACGGTCGCGATCCACTCCGGCTTGCCCTCGAGCATGATCGGGATGGAGAACATCACACCGGACGCGTACATCCAGGTACGCATCACGAACGGCATGAGCTGCGCCAGGTCCGGCGTCTTGGAACCCGCCCGGGCCATGATCATCGCCAGGCCGGTGTTGAAGAGGAACTGCAGGACGAGCACCGGAACGATCAGCAGCCAGGACATCGCCGGGTAGCTGCCGAAGGCCAGGGCCACGGCGAACAGCACGATCATCGAGAACAGCAGCTGCTGGAGCTGCTGGAGCGCGAAGGAGATCGGCAGTGAGGCGCGCGGGAAGTGCAGGGCGCGGACCAGGCCGAGGTTGCCGGAGATCGCGCGTACGCCCGCCATCACCGAGCTCTGTGTGAAGGTGAAGACGAAGACGCCGGTGACCAGGAACGGGATGTACACCTCGCGGGACATGCCGCGGTCGGCCTGGAGGATCAGGCCGAAGATGAAGAAGTACACGGCCGCGTTCAGCAGCGGGGTGGCCACCTGCCAGAGCTGGCCGAGCTTCGCCTGGCTGTACTGGGCGGTCAGCTTCGCCCGCGAGAAGGCGAGGATGAAGTGCCGCCGGTCCCAGAGCTGACGGACGTACTCGAACAGCGAGGGGCGGGCGCCGCTCACGGACAGCCCGTACTTGGCGGCCAGCTCGGCCGCCGTGAGTCCCTCGTCGGGCGACGGAGGCGCGCTCACCGCGACTGAGCCGTCGTGCGTTGTCTCACTCACCAGTTGAAACTTTCGTCTTCGAGATGCGCAGCCTGTGCGGGCATGGCATGAACCTGGGGCCGGGGTACGGTCCGGTGGCTGCTCTCAGGGTCGAGCTTGTCAGATGACGGGAGGTCGGCCCAGTCGGGTCAGCCGCCACACCGTACGCCACTTCATGGGCCTGCGGGGACCGCATGAAGTGGTCCAGCCTTCCCGGAATCCGCCGAACCATGCCCGCAGGGCGGAGCGGGAGGGACGGCGGGCGAGGGTGAGCAGCATCCAGACGCCCAGATAGACCGGGACGAGGGGGGCGGGAAGGTTGCGGCGGGCGAGCCAGACGCGGTTGCGGGCGACCATGCGGTGGTAGACCGCGTGCCGCGAGGGCGCGGTCGTGGGGTGGTACAGCACCATGTCGGACCGGTAGTCGATCATCCAGCCCGCGTCGAGGGCCCGCCATGCCAGGTCAGTTTCCTCGTGCGCGTAGAAAAATTCGTCCGGCAGCCCGCCGACTTCGGCGAAGACCTGGGTACGGACGGCGTTGGCGCCGCCGAGGAAGGTGGTGACCCGGGAGGAGCGCATCGGGTCGGAGGCGCGCAGCCGGGGGACGTGCCGGCGCTGGGTGACGCCGTTGTCCGGGTCGGCGATGCGGAAGCTGATGATGCCGAGCTGCGGGTCGGCGGCGAAGGCTGCGCGGCACAGCTCGGCGGTGTCGTGGTGGGCGAGGAGACCGTCGTCGTCGAGGAAGAGCAGTATGTCGACATCGTGACCGCTGGGGCCGAAGGCCTCGATGCCGACGTTGCGGCCGCCGGGGATGCCGAGGTTCTCCGGCAGCTCGACCGTCCGGACGCCTTCGGGGACGTCCGGGACCGGGGAGCCGTTGCCGACCACGACGACCTCGACCCGGTCGCCGTCCTGCTTGGCGACGGAGTCGAGGAGGGCGCGCAGTTCGTCGGGGCGGTTGCCCATCGTGATGATCACCGCGCCGACCTTCATCGGCGCGCTCACTTCAGCCTGCTCGACGCGAGGATGGACACCAGGTGCAGCACGGTCTGCAGCAGCGCGATGCCGGCCAGCACCGCGACGCCGAGCCGGGAGAAGAACAGGTCGCCGCGGATCTGGTCGGCGATCGCCAGGACCAGGATCAGCAGGGACGCCTCGATGCCGAGGACGAGGCGGTGGAACTTGAGGGCACCGGCGGCCTTGCGGGCCAGCGCCATGCCGGAGGAGCGCATCTCGGACGCGGCCTCCTGGACCGGAGGCTTCCCGGCCTGGTGCCGGGCGACCCCGACGAGGTCGGTCTCGGCCTTGATCAGGATGGCGCCGAGGGCGGCCAGGGTGCCGAGGAAGGCCCACAGCCAGTCGATACGGCCGCTGCCCCACAGGTCGGCCGCGCGCAGGCCGAAGCCGACGAGCACCGCGGCATCGGTGAGGTAGGCGCCGACGCGGTCGAGGTAGACCCCGCCCAGCGAGTACTGCTTCTTCCAGCGCGCGATCTCGCCGTCGACACAGTCCAGCAGCAGGTAGAGCTGGACCATGACCACGCCGAGCACGGCCCCCGGGATCCCCGGCACGAGAAGTGCCGGGGCCGCGAGTACGCCGCATACGGTCATCAGGTACGTGAGCTGGTTGGGCGTGACCCTGGTGTTCACCAGGTAGCGGTCGACCCGCAGGGACACCTCGCGCATGTAGAGGCGTCCCATCCAGTGCTCACCGCTGCGCCTGTCCTTCACCCCCGCGGGGTGAACGACGGGGCGGAGTTCAGCTACCGATGGCCTTGACATAGTCGGCGTAGATGTCCTTGATCTGGTCGGTTGTCAGGTCGAGGTGTTCGAGGATCGTGTAGCGGCCGGGCCTGGTCTGCGGGGCGAACTCCACGGCGCGGACGAATTCGTCGTCCGTGAAGCCGATCTCCTCCGGCAGTACCGGCAGCCCGTGCCGACGCAGCACCTCGGCCATGTAGGCCGACTCCTCGTGAGCTCCGCGCAGGTACATCGCGAAGGCCGCGCCCAGTCCGCACTGCTCGCCGTGGGCGGCGGCACGCTTCGGGAACAGCAGGTCGAAGGCATGGTTGATCTCGTGGCACGCGCCGGACGACGGCCGGGAGTCACCCGACACCGACATGGCGATACCGCTGAGCACCAGCGCCTCGGCCAGCACCTGGAGGAAGTCGGTGTCCCCGATGCCGCCGGGGTGGCGCAGCACCGCCTCGCCGGCCTGCCGGGCGATCGCCGCCGCGAGGCCGTCGATCTTCTCGCCCTTGACGCGGTTCGCCAGCTCCCAGTCCGCGATCGCGGAGATGTTGGAGACGGCGTCGCCGATGCCGGCCCGCACGAAGCGCACCGGGGCGTCGCGGATGACGTCCAGGTCGATGACGACCGCGATCGGGTTCGGCACACCGTAGGAGCCGCGCCCGGCGTCGTTGTCGAGGGTGGCGACCGGCGAGCACAGCCCGTCGTGCGCCAGGTTCGTCGGTACGGCGACCAGCGGCAGACCGACGCGCGCCGCGGCGAACTTGGCACAGTCGATGATCTTGCCGCCGCCGAGCCCGACGACCGCGTCGAAGTGGCCGGCCCTTATGGCACCGGCCAGCTGGACCGCGTCGTCGAGGGTGCCGCCGCCGACCTCGTACCAGGTGGCGCCGGGCAGCGCGGGAGCGAGCCGCTCCTTCAGCCGGGCACCGGAACCGCCGCTGACCGCGACGGCCAGCTTGCCGGAGTGCGAGATGCGCTCGTCGGCGAGCACACAGGCCAGGTCGTCGAGGGCACCCGGGCGGATGTCCACGACCACCGGCGAGGGAATCAGCCGGGTCAGTACTGGCACGCGATCTCCCGTCCGCGGGCGAGATCGTCGTGGTTGTCGATCTCCACCCACTTGACGTCGCCGATCGGCGCCACATCGATGCGGAAGCCGCGGTTCACGAGCTCCTGGTAGCCGTGCTCGTAGAACTGCTGCGGGTCGGTCTCCCACACCGCCTTGAGGGCGTCGGCCAGCTCGGGGGCGGCGTCGCCCTCGATGAGGGTCACGCCGATGTACTCACCGGTCGCCTCGGCGGGGTCCATCAGCTTGGTGATCTTCGTCATGCCCTTCTCGGGGTCGACGACGACCTTCATCTCCTCGTCGGCCAGGCTCTTCACCGTGTCCAGGGCGAGGATGATCTTCTTGCCGTCGCCGCGGGCGGCGAGCAGCGTCTTCTCGACGGAGACCGGGTGCACGGTGTCGCCGTTGGCGAGGATCACGCCGTCCTTGAGGGCGTCACGGCCGCACCACAGGGAGTAGGCGTTGTTCCACTCCTCGGCCTTGTCGTTGTCGATGAGGGTGAGCTTGAGGCCGTACTTCTGCTCAAGGGCTTCCTTGCGCGCGTACACGGCTTCCTTGCGGTAGCCGACGATGATCGCGACCTCGGTCAGACCGATCTCGGCGAAGTTGCCGAGTGTCAGGTCGAGAACCGTGGGTTCGCCCTCTATGCCCGCGGGCCCCACCGGCACCAGAGCCTTGGGAAGGCTGTCGGTGTAGGGGCGCAGACGCCGTCCGGCGCCGGCCGCCAGCACGAGGCCGATCATGCGGGTTCTCCTTCATCGTGTACGGCGGGTGCCCCGGAGGACACCCAGAAGCGGATGCTCTCGACGAGCACCACGAGGGCCACGGCCACGGCGAGCACCGTGAGCGCGACACTGAACTGCGAGGCGGAGAGCACCGCGGCGAGGACGGTGACGAGCAGCGTCCGTCCTTCGTGCCCCCCGATGGCGCGCACCAGCCAGGCCGGGGGCGCTCCGGCGTTGCCGCGGATGCGGTACACCGTGTCGTAGTGATGGTAGGCGACGGCGGCCACCAGGCCGAAAGCCGCAGGAAGGGCTCCGTTCACCTCGGCTTTGGCTGCGAGCAGCAGCACGAGGCTGTATTCGGCGGCCCGGAAGAACGGCGGGACCAGCCAGTCGAGCGCGCCCTTGAGGGGGCGGGCGACAGCCAGGGCGGAGGTGCCGGCGTAGACGACGGCACCGATGACCGCCCACGGACCGCCGAAGCCGGGCTGTGCGGCCAGCCCGAGAAGGACGAGACCGCCGAGGAGGGCCACGGCGGGGGCGGCGATGCCGGGCAGTCGGCCCGCGGCGTTCTTGAGGACCCCGGCCAGGCCCTGCGCGAGCGGCCCCGAGTCCGCGAGGTCGGCCAGCGCCTGCGCGGCCCGGTCGGTGCGGTGCGCCTTCCGCGTCAGCGACCGCAGCACCCGACCCGCCGTGGTGTACGTCGCCGCGAAGGCACAGCCCACGAGCAGGACGTAGAAGGTGATCCGGGGCGTCGTGACGGCCGTGAGCACCGCGATCATCGCCCAGCGCTCGCCGATCGGCAGGACGATCATCCGGCGCACCCACACCGTCCAGCCGACGCTGTCGAGCTTGTCGGAGAGGGCGGCGGTGGGGCTGGTGTTGGCGGTGGCGTCGTGGTTGGCCTCGTTGAAGGAGAAGTCGACGACGTGTCGGCAGGTCTGGAGGACCATCGCGCCGAGGGCGAGGGCCCATACGTCGTCCCCGCCGCGGGCGGCTCCCAGCGCGAGGCCGGCGTAGTAGGCGTATTCCTTGGCCCGGTCGAAGGTGGCGTCGAGCCAGGCGCCGAGCGTGGAGTACTGCAGGGAGTAGCGGGCGAGCTGGCCGTCGGTGCAGTCCAGGACGAACGACGCGATCAGCAGGACGCCGGCCGCGATGAACCCGCCCCGGGTGCCGGTGGCCGCGCAGCCCGCCGCGATGAGCGCGGTGATGAGGGAGGCGGTGGTGACCTGGTTGGGGGTCAGACCCCGGCGGGCGCACCAGCGGGCGATGTAGCGGGAGTACGGGCTGATGCAGAAGGTCGTGAAGAAGCCGTCGCGGGACTTCACGGCCGACTTCAGACGTACGGCCTCGTCGTCGACGGCGGCGACGGCCTGCCGTGCCTCGTTGCGGGCCTGCGGGTCGGCCGGTACGGCGGCGACCAGGCTGCCGAGCTCGGGGCGGTGCACGTCGGTGCCGTCGTGGTCGAGAGCGGTGACGATGCGGTCGGCGAGGCTGTCGACGGCGACGGCCGTACCGCCGCCCGCGGAGTTCTCGCGAGCCATCACCCGGGTCAGCGCCTGGCGTCCGGCCGGCTGGGCCGTGACGGCGCCCGGGATCGCGGCGAGCGGGAAGCGGGGGTCGGTCAGGCCGAGGCGCAGCGCGTGCAGGTGGCCGACGAAGCCGGCGTCGACCACGGCGACCCGCTGGTCGCCGGGCACCTGGGCGAGCAGGGTCTCGGCGTCGGCGGTGTCGGCGGCGACCCGCACGTCATAGCCGAGGGACCGCAGATCGCCCTCGATCGACGATCCGGGCACCGGCTGACCGGTGAGGATGGCGGTCGACAACCGAACTCACTCCCTGGATACCGGCATTCGCGCCGGTCATGTACATGGTGGCGGCGCCCCCGCCGGTGTCGGCCGGGCGGCGTGTCGGCAGAGGCTATCGGATGATTGGAAGCCAGCGTTCACCGGCCGTTTGGCGGAGCGATCAACGTGGTTTGCCCTGAGCTTTGCCGCGATCATCATCACGGATCGCGGGGTCCGCCCACAAACTCACGCTCGCATACCGGGGCATCGGGGACATTGCATTCCCCGCCGGGGACCCGTCATAGGGTGGGCGACCATGACATGGCTGATCACAGGCGGAGCCGGCTACATCGGAGCACATGTGGCGCGGGCCATGACCGACGCCGGGGAGCGGGTCCTCGTACTGGACGACCTCTCGGCCGGGTATCCCGCACGGCTCCCAGCCGACATCCCGCTCGTCGAGGGCTCGTCGCTGGACGGTGACCTGCTGAAGAGGGTGTTCGCGGAGCACGCGGTGACGGGTGTGGTGCATCTCGCCGCACGTAAGCAGGTCGGCGAGTCCGTGGCGCAGCCGACCCGCTACTACAGGGAGAACGTGGGCGGCCTCGCCACGCTCCTGGAGGCGGTCGCCGAGGCGGGGATCAAGCGGTTCCTGTTCTCATCGTCCGCGGCGGTCTACGGCAACCCGGATGTGGACCTCATCACGGAGGACACCGCGTGCGCGCCGGTGAACCCGTACGGCGAGACCAAGCTCACCGGGGAATGGCTGGTGCGGGCGGCGGGCCGGGCGCACGGCATCTCGACCGTGTGCCTGCGCTACTTCAACGTCGCCGGGGCCGCGTCGCCCGAACTGGCCGACACGGGCGTCTTCAACATCGTCCCCATGGTCTTCGACCGGCTCACCCGTGACGAGGCCCCGCGGATCTTCGGCGACGACTATCCGACGCCGGACGGCACCTGCGTGCGCGACTACATCCATGTCGCCGACCTCGCCGAGGCCCACCTGGCGGCGGCCCGGCGTCTCACCGAAACGGACACGGACGGCGATCTGACGGTCAACATCGGTCGCGGCGAGGGAGTCTCCGTCCGCGAACTGATCACCGTCATCGGCGAAGTCACCGGCGACGCACGCCCCGCCCTCGTCGAGGCCCGGCGCCCCGGAGACGCCCCGCGCGCCGTCGCGTCGGCCACGCTGGCCGCCGAGGAGCTCGGCTGGACGGCTCGGCGCGGGGTACCCGAGATGGTCGAGTCCGCGTGGCAGGGGTGGCTGCTGCACCACGGCGACCGAGCAGCCGACTGATCATGTGAAGCTCCCTGACCTGCGGATCGTTTCCGCAGGTCAGGGCACATGACAACGGTGTTCAGTGCCGCGTTGCCGGATACCCCCCACCCGTAGTTCACTGTGATCCCGGACGGAATTCCGATCGGACATTCCGATCGTCGACGGACCGCAGAAGGGCGGCTTTCTCATGGGGGCTGGGCACGATCACGGGCACGGGCATGCGCACGCGCCGACGACCGGCACAGCGGCGGCCGCGTACCGCGGCAGACTGCGCGTCGCGCTGTCGATCACCCTCGGCGTCATGGTGGTCCAGATCGTCGGCGGTGTGGCCGCGGACTCGCTCGCCCTGATCGCGGACGCGGCCCACATGGCGACGGACGCGGTGGGCCTGGCCATGGCCCTGCTCGCCATCCACTTCGCGAACCGCCCGCCGAGCGAGAAGCGCACCTTCGGCCTCGCCCGCGCGGAGATCCTCGCAGCCCTCGCCAACTGTCTGCTCCTGCTGGGCGTCGGCGGCTATGTCCTGTACGAGGCGATCGAGCGGTTCCTCACGCCGGCCGAGACCGACGGCGGCCTGATGATCGTGTTCGGCGCGATCGGCCTGGTCGCGAACATGATCTCGCTCACCCTGCTGATGCAGGGCCAGAAGGAGAGCCTGAACGTGCGCGGCGCGTTCCTGGAGGTGGCCGCGGACGCGCTGGGCTCGCTCGCGGTGCTGCTCTCCGCGGCGGTGATCCTGACCACCGGCTGGCAGGCCGCCGACCCGATCGCCTCGCTCGTCATCGGCCTGATGATCGTGCCGCGCACCGTGAAGCTGCTGCGCGAGACCCTCGACGTCCTGCTGGAGTCGGCGCCCAAGGACGTCGACATGGCCGAGGTGCGGGCCCACATACTCGCCCTGGACGGTGTCGAGGACATCCACGACCTGCACGCCTGGACGATCACGTCCGGCATGCCGGTGCTGTCGGCGCATGTGGTGGTCCGCTCCGACGCACTGAACGCGATCGGCCACGAGAAGATGCTGCACGAGCTCCAGGGCTGCCTCGGCGACCACTTCGACGTGGAGCACTGCACCTTCCAGCTGGAGCCGGTCGGGCACGCGGAGCACGAGGCCCGACTCTGTCACTGAAACAACCGTACGGTCCGATAAGACGTCAGTACGGACGGAATGCAGCGATCCGGTGGTAGGCCGCGTCCTCATGCTCACAGCGCCCCCGGCGGCGGTTCCGTGCCCGCCGCGCCGGGCACGATCAACTGCCGGGAGTGCCGGATTCGTACGGCACACTTGGGGCGCAAGACCGAAGTGAAGGATGGGTATGCCGATCACACCTGCCACCGCGACGCACAGTCCGTCGAACGGCGCCGCAGACGCGATTTTGCTGGAACTGGTCGACGAGAACGGTGTGGCGATCGGCACCGCGGAGAAGCTCGCCGCCCATCAGCCTCCCGGGCAGCTGCACCGCGCCTTCTCCGTGTTCCTCTTCGACGAGCACGGCCGGCTGCTGCTCCAGCAGCGCGCACTCGGCAAGTACCACTCCCCCGGTGTCTGGTCCAACACCTGCTGCGGCCATCCCTACCCCGGCGAGGCGCCCTTCGCCGCCGCGGCCCGGCGCACCCACGAGGAACTCGGCGTCTCCCCATCGCTGCTCGCCGAGGCGGGCACGGTCCGCTACAACCACCCGGACCCGGACTCGGGCCTGGTGGAGCAGGAGTACAACCACCTCTTCGTCGGACTTGTGCAGTCCCCGCTGCGGCCGGACCCGGAGGAGGTCGGCGAGACGGCCTTCGTGACGCCGGCCGAGCTGGCTGAGCGCCACGCGAAGGACACCTTCTCGTCCTGGTTCATGACCGTGCTCGACGCGGCCCGCCCCGCGGTCAAGGAGCTGACGGGTCCGTCGGCCGGCTGGTGACGAGGATCGGGGCCGGTCCGGCAGCCCCTAGGGCACGCGCGCGGGCTTGAGCGGCACGGCGGCCCAGATCACCTTGCCCCCGCTCGCCGTGTGCTCGACGTCGCACACTCCGCCCGCCTCCCGGGTCACCTCGCGCACCAGCAGCAGCCCGCGGCCACCTGTCTGGCCGTGGTCGGCCTCCAGGGCGGTCGGGCGGTAGGGGTGGTTGTCCTCCACCGACACCCGCAGCCACTCGGCACCGACGGCGACCTCCACGGCGAGCGTCGGCGACAGCAACGCCGCATGCCGGACGGCGTTCGTGACCAGCTCCGACACGATCAGCAACACCCCCTGGACCAGATCGTCGGGGACCGGCACGCCCTGGCGGTACAGCAGGTCCCGTACGGCGTGCCGCGCCTGCGGGACCGAGGCGTCGACGGCGGGGGCGGTGAACCGCCAGACGCCCTCGTACGGCAGCGGACTCGGCGGCCGCTGGACGAGGTGCTCGTCCGCGCCGCCTGCTGGGCGTGGGCCGGACCCGCGCCCGTGGTTCTCCATCGTCCGGTCGCCACCCTCGCGCTCGATTGTCACCACACGTCGAGTGTTGATAACGCACAGGTCCGCGCCGTAGAACTGAACAGAAGTCAGCAGGTATCGAGCGTTTCTGATCGTTGGCGTATGACACGGTCAGTTGTGGGACCGCTCCGGCGCCGCTTGGTGCCGACTTCACGAACTATTCGGGTTGTACGGGTTTGGCGGCGTCCTTCTCCGTGACCATGCCGACGATCCGGCGGCCGCCGTAGCCCGTGGCGATCAGGCCGAGCCCGTCGAAGAGCAGGGCGAGGGAGAAGAGGGTACCGATGACGTACCTGCTGCTGGGCCAGGTGCTGAGCACCAGGATGCCGAGGAACAGGTCGAACGCGCCCTGCAGCAGGGTCCAGCCGAACTGGGGACCGCGTACCACCAGGCTCCCGACCAGCCGGAACAGCCCGCCCGTGAGGAACAGCAGGGCGGCGAACATGGCCAGTGCCTCGGCCGCCGCCTCCGGTCTGCGGATCACCACCACGCCGGCCGCGATGTTCAGCGCGGCGACGACCACACCGAGCCAGAAGAAGTTGGTACCGCGCGCCTGGACCGAGTGCAACAGGCCGACGATGCCGCCGATCAGCAGCAGCCAGCCGAACAGCAGCATCGAGGTCAGCGTGGCGAAGGCGGTGTAGAGCAGGCCGACCACTCCCCCGAGGACCAGCAGCACACCGAGGGCGGCGAGCAGGCCGAAGCCGCGCTGAAGTTTCGCGGCCTCACCCGTGGGTTTGCTGGACCTGGCCATCCGCGCCTCCTCGGCCGATACTCTCCGATCACTTCACTTGCACCTTCTGCCGGAATCGGCCGCGCGACCCTTCCTGATCGGCCGTTCGGCGCAAGCGGATAGCATCCGCCGCATGGAGCCCCAGCTACTGCACAGCGTCACCGACTCGGTCGCCACCGTCGTCATCCACCATCCGGCCAAGCGCAACGCCATGACGGCCGCGATGTGGCGGGCGCTGCCGCCGCTGCTCGGCACGCTGGCCGCCGATCCGGGGGTTCGGGCGCTGGTGCTCACCGGTGAGGGCGGGACGTTCTGCGCGGGCGCCGACATCTCCACGCTCCAGGGCTCGCCGCAGGAGGCGCAGGGGCTGGCGGTGGCCGCCGAGGAGGCGCTGGCGGCCTTTCCGAAGCCGACGCTGGCGGCGGTCCGGGGGCACTGTGTGGGCGGCGGGTCGCAGCTGGCGGCGGCGTGCGATCTGCGGTTCGCCGAGGAGGGGTCGCTGTTCGGGGTGACACCGGCGAAGCTCGGGATCGTGTATCCGGCGTCCTCCACGCGCCGGTTGGCGTCGCTGGTGGGCCCGGCCACCACCAAGTACCTTCTGTTCTCGGGCGAGTTGATCGAGACGGAGCGGGCCCTGCGCACGGGCCTGGTGGACGAGGTGCTGCCCGAGGGTGAACTCGGCAAGCGCGTGGTGGAGTTCACCCGGATCCTCGCCTCCCGCTCACAGCTGACGCAGGCCGCGGCGAAGGAGTTCGCGGACGGGCGCACCGACCGCGACGAGCACTGGGCGGAGCAGGCGCGCGGAAGCGGCGACACCGCGGAGGGCGTCGCCGCGTTCCTGGAGCGGCGGCAGCCCCGCTTCACCTGGAACGTGCCTACACCAGGCTGAAGCGGCTGTTCGTGCGGAACTCCTCGACGAGGTGCGCGGGCGCCTTCTGCGGGGAGCCGGCGTCGTAGGGCGGCTGGGGGTCGTACTCGGTCAGCAGCTGGACCGCCTGGGCGTGTTCGTCACCGGCGATCTTCCCGACCAGGGTCAGGGCCATGTCGATGCCGGAGGAGACACCGGCCGCGGTGATGTATTTGCCGTCGGGTACGACACGCTCGCCCGTCGGCTCGGCACCGTACTGCGGCAGGAAGTCCAGGGTGAGCCAGTGGGAGGTCGCGCGGCGGCCCTGAAGGAGTCCTGCGGCGCCGAGCAGCAGCGAGCCGGAGCAGACGGAGGTCGTCCAGGTGCTCGTGGCGTCGGCGGCCCTGAGCCACTCCAGCAGGGCCTCGTTCTCGATCTCGGCGAACGTCCCGGGTCCGCCCGGCACCACGACGACATCGGGGTGCGGTACGTCGGCCAGGGCCTTGTCGGCGGTGAGGGCGAGGAACCCCGTGTCGGCACGCACCGGTCCCGCGGACTCGGCGACGAAGTCGACCCGCGCGTCCGGGAGACGGCTCAGCGCCTCGTACGGTCCCACGATGTCGAGGGCGGTGAAGCGGTCGTACAGGATCATCGCGATCTGCATGATTCGTCCCTTCGGAAGGAAAGTCAGCCGGCCGGAACCGGGCGGAACCGGCGGCGGTACTCGATCGGGGCGGCCCCGAGCGTCTTGATGAAGGCGCGCCGCATGGCTTCGGGCGTGCCGTAGCCACTGGCCCGGGAGATCTCCTCGATGCCGTCGCCCGTGTCCTCCAGGAGGCGCCGGGCGTGTTCGAGACGGACCCGGTCCACATAGCGGCCGGGGGTCATGCCGGTCTCGGTCTGGAAGGCGCGTGCGAAGTGGCGCGCGGAGAGGCTGGCGCGGGCGGCGAGCGTCTCGACGGTCAGGTCGGCGTCGGGGTGCTCGGTGATCCAGCGCTGGACCTCCCGGAGGGGTTCGCGCTGGGCGGTCTGGGCGGCGAGCTGGGCGCTGAACTGCGCCTGGTTTCCGGGCCGGCGCAGGAAGACCACCAGGTGGCGGGCGATACCGAGGGCCACGTCCCGGCCCAGGTCCTCCTCGACCAGGGCGAGAGCGAGGTCGATGCCGGAGGTGACGCCGGCGGAGGTGGCGACGTGCCCGTCCCTTACGTAGATCGGGTCCGGGTCGACCTCCACGGCCGGGTGGTCACGGGCGAGCTTGTCGCAGTACGCCCAGTGGGTCGTGGCGCGGCGGCCGTCCAGCAGGCCGGCCGCCGCGAGCAGGATCGCGCCGGTGCAGACGGACACCAGGCGCTCGGCGCGGGGTCCGTTCTCGCGCAGCCAGTCGGTCAGCCCGGGCTGCGGACCACGCGTGCCTTCACCGCCCGGGACGAGGAGGGTGTGCGGCTCGCAGACCTCGGTGAGGGATTCGTCCGGTACGACGGTCAGGTTGCTGGACGTGCGGACGGGGGCGCCGTCCAGGGATGCCGTGCGGATGCGGTAGGTGCCCGCGCGATGCTTCTCGGCCCCCGCGAAGACCTCCAGCGGGCCGGTCACGTCGAGACTCTGTACGCCGTCGAAAAGGACGAAGAGAACGGTTCGCTGCGCCATGTCATCGATTCTTGGAGAGCGACCGCATGACCGCAATGACGAGGACCCCACCTTTCCTGCCACGATCCGCATCCGCCCGAGCCACGTACCAAGCGGTTGGTAACGTGCCGACCATGACTACTTCCGCCCTGGAACCGCGTGCCGCCCGCCGCTGCCACAACATGCTCAACTCCCTGCACTCCACGTCCTACTTCGCCCCCGAGACGGGGAAGGAGCTGGGCGCCCTCGGGATCACGCACCCCAGGGCCGTCAACTTCGCGGTCAGGGCGGCCGCGCTGGGCCCGGTCGGCGCGGGCGCGGTGACGGCGACGTTCTACAACTACAAGTACGACCTGGTGGCCCGGCACGTACCGGCGGTCTGGACAATCGCGTCCCCGCAGGACGTACTGGCGGCACGCACGCGCGCGGTCGACACGGCCCTACGGCGGCTGCTGGGCGAGGAGGCGGTGACGTCCCCGGAGATGGCGGAGGCCGCGCACCTGGCGCTCCAGGCCACCGAGGCCTGTTCCCGCAGCGCCCGCCCCCTGTACTCGGCGCACGCGGACCTGCCGGTCCCCGAGGAGACCCACCTGGCCTACTTCCACGCCACGACGCTGCTGCGCGAGCACCGGGGCGACGGGCACCTCGCCGTACTGATGTCCGAGGGGCTCGACGGTCTCGAGGCGGTGGTGACCCACACCGCGACCGGCAAGGGCATGACTCCGAAGTGGGTGTGCAGCACGCGAGGCTGGACCCGGGAGGACTGGGACGCGGCGTCCGACCGCCTGCGCGAGCGCGGCCTCCTGGACGACACGGGTGACCTCACCCCGGCCGGCGTCGCCCTGCGCGAACGCATCGAGTCCGAAACGGACCGCCTCGACCGGGCACCGTACGAACACCTCGGCGCGGAGCGGGTCGCACGCCTCACGGAACTCGCCACGGGGTTCACGCGCGCGGCGGTGGCGGCGGGGGCCTTCCCCCAGGACCTCCTCGGCAAGTCCTGATCCCCTGTCCCGGCCGCGCCGGGACGACCTGCTGCGACAGCCATACGGATCACGCTGCATAGTCGGCCCGGGGCGCGGTACTCGGGGTCCCCAACCACAAGTAAGGGTGATCACGTGTTCCGTGCCATCGCAGATGTACTGCGCCAGATCGGTGGCGCCATCGCCACTGTCGTCACGCTGCCGTTCCGCGCTCTCGCCAGGCTCTTCGGCGGAGCCTCCAGCAGCACGCGCAGCCGCAGGGTCTGATTTCGTCCCGCCATGGGCCCGCGACCCGCCACGACCGGCCGGGTCGCCGCCCTGATCCCCGGTTGTCGGTGCCACCTGCCACAATTGCCGCGCAACCTCAGTGAGAAGGCGGGACGGGATCGTGACGACACCCCTCGTAGGGTCCATCGAAGACAGGATCGCCGCGGAGCTCGGCGTACGAGAGCGGCAGGTGAAGGCCGCCGTGGAGCTGCTCGACGGCGGTTCGACGGTGCCCTTCATCGCCCGCTACCGCAAGGAAGCGACGGAGATGCTCGACGATGCGCAGCTGCGCACGCTCGAGGAGCGGCTGCGCTATCTGCGGGAGCTGGAGGAGCGGCGCACCGCGATCCTCGAGTCGGTGCGTGAGCAGGGCAAGCTGACCGAGGAGTTGGAGGCCCGGATCCGCGCCGCCGAGACGAAGGCGCGGCTCGAGGACATCTACCTGCCGTACAAGCCGAAGCGCAGGACCAAGGCACAGATCGCCCGCGAGGCCGGCCTCGAGCCGCTCGCCGAGGGTCTGCTCGGCGACCCGGCGGTCGACCCCCTCGCGGCCGCCGCGGCGTTCGTGGACGCCGACAAGGGCGTGGCCGATCCGCAGGCCGCCCTGGACGGCGCCCGGGCGATCCTCACGGAGCGGTTCTCGGAGGACGCCGACCTGATCGGCGAGCTGCGCGAGCGCATGTGGGGGCGCGGCCGGCTGGCCGCCAAGGTGCGGGAGGGTAAGGAGGAGGCCGGCGCGAAGTTCGCGGACTACTTCGACTTCGCCGAGCCGTTCACCGAGCTGCCCTCGCACCGCATCCTGGCGATGCTGCGCGGCGAGAAGGAGGAGGTCCTCGACCTCGTCCTGGAGCCGGAGGAGCCCACCGAGGGGCCCTCGTCGTACGAGGGCATCGTCGCCCACAGGTTCGCGATCGCCGACCGCGGCCGCCCCGGCGACAAGTGGCTGAAGGACACGGTCCGCTGGGCCTGGCGGACCCGCATCCTCGTCCACCTCGGCATCGACCTGCGGCTGCGCCTGCGCACCGCCGCCGAGGACGAGGCCGTGGGCGTGTTCGCGGCCAACCTCCGCGACCTGCTGCTCGCCGCCCCCGCCGGCACGCGCGCGACGCTGGGCCTGGACCCCGGCTTCCGTACGGGTGTGAAGGTCGCCGTCGTCGACGCCACCGGCAAGGTGGTGGCCACGGACGTGATCCATCCGCACGTCCCGGCGAACAAGTGGGACGAGGCGATCGCCAAGCTCGCCCGCCTGGCGAAGGAGCACGCGGTCGAACTGGTCGCGATCGGCAATGGCACGGCGTCGCGCGAGACGGACAAGCTCGCCGGTGAACTGATCACCAAGCACCCGGAGTTGCAGCTCACCAAGGTGATGGTGTCCGAGGCCGGCGCCTCGGTGTACTCGGCCTCCGCGTTCGCGTCCCAGGAGCTGCCCGACATGGACGTGTCGCTGCGCGGCGCGGTCTCCATCGCGCGCCGGCTCCAGGACCCGCTCGCCGAGCTGGTGAAGATCGACCCGAAGTCGATCGGCGTCGGCCAGTACCAGCACGACCTGTCCGAGGTGAAGCTGTCGCGCTCGCTGGACGCGGTGGTGGAGGACTGTGTGAACGGCGTAGGCGTCGACGTCAACACCGCCTCCGCACCCCTGCTCGCGCGCGTCTCCGGCATCACCTCCGGACTCGCCGAGAACATCGTGTCCCACCGCGACGCGAACGGCCCGTTCAATTCCCGCTCGCAGCTGAAGAACGTGGCACGGCTCGGCCCGAAGGCGTACGAGCAGTGCGCGGGCTTCCTGCGCATCCGCGGCGGCGACGACCCGCTGGACGCGTCCAGCGTGCACCCCGAGGCGTACCCCGTGGTCCGGCGGATGGTGAAGACGTCGGGCCAGCAGGTCGCCGCACTCGTCGGCAACACGAGCGTGCTGCGGTCGCTGAGGGCGAACGACTACGTGGACGAGACGTTCGGTCTGCCGACCGTCACGGACATCCTCAAGGAGCTGGAGAAGCCCGGGCGCGACCCGCGTCCCGCCTTCAAGACGGCCACCTTCAAGGAGGGCGTCGAGAAGATCTCCGACCTGGCCTCCGGGATGGTCCTGGAGGGCGTCGTGACGAACGTGGCGGCGTTCGGGGCGTTCGTGGACGTCGGTGTCCACCAGGACGGGCTGGTGCATGTCTCGGCGATGTCGAAGACGTTCGTCAAGGACCCGCGGGACGTGGTCAAGCCCGGTGACATCGTCAAGGTGAAGGTCCTCGACGTCGACATCCCGCGCAAGCGGATCTCCCTGACCCTGCGCCTCGACGACGAGGCGGCTCCCGAGCGTCAGCAGGGCGGGGGCGGCGGCGAGCGCCGGCAGCGGGGTGGCCGGCCGCCCCAGCAGCGCCAGAGCCGCGGCGGCGGAGGCGGAGGCGGAGGCGGAGGTGGCTCGCGCCAGGCACCGCCTCCGGCGAACAGCGCGATGGCCGACGCCCTGCGCCGCGCCGGCCTGGTCGACCCGAAGGGCAAGCGCTGACACGACAGGCGGACCGGACTCTCCGAGCGACACGGAAGTGACACGGAGGGTCCGGGCCCGTTCGCCCCTAGGGTGACGGCATGCCGAAGTCGCGTGTCATCACCTGGGCGGTGTCGGGGAGCAAGGGCATCGAGACCGCGTGGACCGAGCTCGGCGACGATGCCCTGCGAGCCCGCGGCCGAGCGGTCGGGACGACGCCGGAGCCGTACTGGATCTCGTACGAACTCGACACGGCGGACGGCTTCGTGACGCGTCGGCTGCGTGTCACCGCCGAGTCCGCGGTCGGCACGCGCACGCTCGACCTGCGGCACGACGGAGCGGGCCGGTGGACGGCCGACGGCGAGCACGTGCCCGCAGTCGACGGCGCCCTCGACTGCGACCTGGGCCTGTGCCCGCTCACCAACACGATGCCGGTGCTGCGGCACGGGCTCCTTCTGGCGCCCGGGGAACGGGAGTTCCTGATGGCATGGGTGTCGGTGCCCGACCTGGCCGTCCTCCCGTCCCGCCAGACCTACACGCACCTGGGGCACAACCGGATTCGCTTCGCCTCCGGCGACTTCCGCAGCGACATCGAGTTCGACGACGACGGGTTCGTCGTCGACTACCCGGAGCTGGCCGCCCGGCTCGCCTGAGCCGGCCGCGGAGTTCCTCGCTAGCGCTCGGTCACCTTGCCGTCGGCGACCTCCAGGCGGCGCGTGACATGGACCGCGTCGAGCATCCGGCGGTCGTGGGTGACCAGGAGCAGTGTGCCCTCATAGGCGTCCAGGGCCGATTCCAGTTGCTCGATGGCCGGCAGGTCGAGGTGGTTGGTCGGCTCGTCGAGGACCAGGAGGTTGACGCCCCGGCCCTGCAGCAGCGCCAGCGCGGCCCGGGTGCGTTCCCCCGGGGAGAGGGTGGCCGCCGAGCGCAGGACGTGGTCCGACTTCAGTCCGAACTTGGCCAGAAGGGTGCGCACTTCCGCCGGTTCGGTGTCCGGCACCGCGGCGCAGAAGGCGTCCAGGAGGGACTCCTCGCCGTGGAACAGCTTGCGGGCCTGGTCTACCTCGCCGATCAGGACACCGGAGCCGAGCGCCGACTGTCCGCCGGTGAGAGGGATACGGCCCAGCAGGGCGCCCAGCAGCGTCGACTTGCCCGCGCCGTTGGCGCCCGTGACGGCCACCCGGTCCGCCCAGTCGATCTGCAAGGACACCGGGCCCAGACTGAAGCCGCCGCGTCGTACCTCGGCGTCGCGCAGGGTCGCGACCACCGCGCCCGAACGCGGTGCCGAGGCGATCTCCATGCGCAGGTCCCACTCCTTGCGCGGCTCGTCGACGACCTCCAGACGCTCGATCATGCGCTGGGTCTGGCGGGCCTTCGCGGCCTGCTTCTCGCTGGCCTCGCTGCGGAACTTGCGGCCGATCTTGTCGTTGTCGTTGCTCGCCTTGCGCCGCGCGTTCTTCACGCCCTTGTCCATCCAGGCGCGCTGGGTCTGCGCCCGGTCCTGGAGGGCGGCCTTCTTGTCGGCGTACTCCTCGTAGTCGTCACGGGCGTGGCGGCGGGCCACGTCCCGCTCCTCCAGGTAGGCCTGGTAGCCACCGCCGTAGAGGTTGATCTGCTGCTGGGCGAGGTCGAGTTCGAGGACCTTGGTGACCGTGCGGGTGAGGAACTCGCGGTCGTGGCTGACGACCACGGTGCCGGCGCGCAGGCCGCCGACGAAGCGCTCCAGGCGCTCCAGGCCGTCGAGGTCCAGGTCGTTCGTCGGCTCGTCGAGCAGGAAGACGTCGTAGCGCGACAGGAGCAGCGAGGCGAGGCCGGCTCGTGCCGCCTGGCCGCCGGACAGGGAGGTCATCGGCTGGTCCAGGTCCACGGCCAGGCCCAGCGAGTCGGCGGTCTCCTCCGCCCGCTCGTCGAGGTCGGCGCCGCCCAGGTCCAGCCAGCGCTCCAGGCTGGTGGCGTACGCGTCGTCCGCGCCCGGTGCCCCGTCGACGAGGGCCTGGGTCGCCTCGTCCATGGTCCGCTGGGCCTCGGCGACTCCGGTGCGCCGGGCCAGGAACTCGCGCACGGTCTCGCCCGGCCGCCGCTCCGGCTCCTGCGGGAGGTGACCGACGGTCGCGGTCGGCGGGGACAGCCGCAGCTCGCCCTCCTCCGGTGCGGTCAGCCCGGCGAGCAGGCGCAGCAGCGTGGACTTGCCCGCGCCGTTGGCCCCTACCAGGCCGATCACGTCTCCGGGCGCCACGACGAGGTCGAGCCCGCTGAACAGGGAACGGTCGCCGTGACCGGCGGCGAGGTTCTTGGCGACGAGGGTGGCACTCACAGAGCGCGATCCTAGTCGCCGCGCAGGGCCGCGAGCACCTTCGTCTCAGCGCGCCATCGTCTCCGAGGACTCCTGCGCCCTCACCGCGCCATCGCCTCCACCAGCACACCCCCCGAGGTCCGCGCCACCACGAACGATTCCCCCTTCACTGCCTTCGCGTCCAGCGCGATGCGATGGCGGCCCGCTTCCAGGACGCCGTCGAAGACCTCGTGGGTGTGGGTGCGGTAGAGGCGGTCGAGGCGGTACGCGGTGAGCTGGACGCGGCACGGCGAGGTGACCTCGACGCCAGCCTCGCCGTCGGCGGCCACCAGACGGGTCAGGCGCCGCTGTTCGACCGGGCTGCGGTCCAGGGCGTGTTCGATCTGCGCGACCAGCAACGGCACGATCGGCGCGAGGCCGTCGACGTACGCCACGTCGACTCCGGCCTCCGTGAAGGCGCGGCGTGCGGCGGCGCGGTTTTCCTCGCCGATGCCACGGCCGAAGGCGACGGCGCCGTAGGTGCGCAGTTCGTCGACGGCGACGCCGCTCACGTCATGGGTGATCTCGACGCCGATGCCGATGGTGCGCAGGGCGGCGGCGAGCTTGGCCAGGAGGGCGACGCGGGCGCCGATGAGCAGGACCCGGCGGCGGGGCGCCTCGGAGTCGGTGTCGAGCAGGGAACCCAGCGCCGAGCGGTACTCGGCGGCGTGGAAGCGGAAGGGCCCGATGCCGTGGTAGCCGTTGAGCTCCAGGTCGGCGTGTTCGTCGGTCTGCCAGGCGAAGTCCCGCCAGACGTAGTCGTCGCCCACCTTGTCGATGAGCGCGGTGACCGCTCCGCAGGCGAGGTCCTCGCATTCGGGGCAGCCGTAGATGACGTAGCGGCCGCCTGGAAGCGGGGCCTCCGCCTCCAGCAGCAGGCTGCGGACCTGTGCGGTGAAGATGGCTGGCGGGACGTCGGAGGCGAGAGGGGAGACGGCGTCGAGGTCGGAGAGCTGGAACAGCAGCGGGCGTCCGTCGACGATGAAGTCCACGAAATCCCGGTGCACCTGGTAGTCACCGTTGGCGAGGACGCCACCGGCACGCATCGCCGGTGCCAGGCCGAAGGTCGCGTACTCGGCAGACATGCTGTGAGTATCCCCAGAGCGGGACCGATATGAGCGCGGCATGACATATTCCGCATACGTCCCCGGCCGACGGCGAACGGCTGACCGAAGGAACACGCCGGCCACCCGGGGCCGAGTCACGTGGAGGAGGCGGCTCTGCGGCTCGCCCCCTCCCGCGTGCGTGCGTACCGCTCAGCCGTGGTCGTGGCCCAGCGGGTCGCCCTCCGTCTCGGTGCCGGCGCCCGGGCCGACCCTGATCTCGAAGTCTCCGTCGTACTTCTTGTGGCCCTCGATCACCGCGAGTTCGACGGCCTCCGAGCCCATCTCGGTGCGCACGATGATCGGGTCCCGGCGCAGGTCGCGCACGAGTGCGACGCACATGCCGATCATCACGAGGACGAACGGCGCGGCGGCCAGGATCGTGAGGTTCTGCAGGCCGGTGAGCGCATCGCCCTGACCGCTTCCGACGAGCAGCATGATGGCGGCGACGGCTCCGGTCACCACACCCCAGAACACGACGACGAACCGGCCGGGTTCCAGTGCGCCCTTCTGGGACAGCGTGCCCATCACGATGGACGCGGCGTCGGCTCCCGAGACGAAGAAGATGCCGACCAGGATCATCACCAGCAGGCTGGTGACGGTCGCGATAGGGAACTCCTGCAGGACGGCGAAGAGTTGACCCTCCGGGGTCTCCTCACCGCCGAGTGCGCCGCCCTCCTTCAGCTTCATCGCCGTACCGCCGAAGATCGCGAACCAGATCAGACTGACGGTGCTGGGCACGAGGATGACGCCGCCGACGAACTGCCGGATGGTGCGCCCGCGGCTGATGCGGGCGATGAACATGCCCACGAAGGGCGTCCAGGAGATCCACCAGGCCCAGTAGAAGACGGTCCAGCTGCCGAGCCAGTCCGCGACTCCTTCGCCGCCGCTGGCCTCGGTGCGGCCGGCGAGCTGGGGCAGGTCGCCCAGGTAGGCGAAGATCGAGGTGGGCAGCAGGTCGAGCACGATGATCGTGGGGCCCGCGATGAACACGAAGACCGCGAGGATCAGGGCGAGCACCATGTTGGTGTTGGACAGCCACTGGATGCCCCGCTCGATGCCGGAGACGGCCGAGAGGACGAAGGCCAGGGTCAGTACGGCGATGATGGCGACGAGCAGGCCCTCGCTCACGTCGTCCATCCAGTCCAGCTCCTGGAAGCCGGAGCCGATCTGGAGCGCACCGAGGCCGAGGGAGGCCGCGGAGCCGAAGACGGTGGCGATGATCGCGAGGATGTCGATCACCCGTCCCCCGGCGCCGTTGGCGTGCTTCTCACCGATCAGCGGGGTGAACACCGCGCTGATGGTCTGGCGGCGCCGCTTGCGGAAGGTGCTGTAGGCGATGGCGAGGCCGACCACCGCGTAGATCGCCCAGGGGTGCAGCGTCCAGTGGAAGAGGGTGGTGGCCATCGCCGTCTCCATGCGCTCGGCGGAGTCGGCGGGGGTGGTGCCGGGCGGTGGGGCGTTGTAGTGCGAGAGCGGCTCGCTCACGCCGTAGAACATCAGTCCGATACCCATGCCCGCGCTGAACATCATCGCGACCCAGGACACGGTCTTGAACTCGGGTTCCTCACCCTCGGCGCCGAGGTGGATGCGGCCGTAGCGGCTGATCGCCAGCCACAGGGCGAAGACCACGAAGCAGGAGGCGGCGAGCATGAAGGCCCAGCCGCCGTTGTGGATCAGGCCGTCGAGCATCTTCGTGGACACGCTCTCCAGCGAGTCCGTGGCGGTCCAGCCCCAGATCACGAAGGCCAGGGTGATGACGGCGGTGACGCCGAACACCACTCGGTCGGTGCTGCGGTGGCCGGGGTCGTCCGCAGGGCCTTCCCGGCCACCTCTCTTCTTAAGATCGTCAGTCATCAGCGGCACCTTCCCCGGGAAACCGTGGATACGCCCTCTCCACGTCGTCTCCCAGGACCTACCACAGATTCCGCCGATCGCAGCCGTTTCAGCAGCCGGTGTCGGGCTCACCGGCGGCGAGGTGATATGGAGCGCGCTCATCCAGGAGGAGCGGAACAAGGGCACGCAAAGACTGCCTAAGCGGCACAAAAGCACCAGTATCGGTCGATTTGGCCTTCACTCCGTGCAGCGTGAGCTCATCCTTGATCTGCGCGTACTGGTCGGTGGTGAGCCGGTAACCGCAGGGCGGGTCCGCGATCACCTCGGCGGGTTCGGCCGGGTCGTTGTCGGCGCCGCCGACGTAGACGGGCCCGGTGTCGGCGAAGCCCGCGAGCCTGGCCAGGCCGGTCGCCGCATCGACCTGTCCGCGACGGGCGTCGGTGAAGTCGAACAGGCCGTCCAGCGCCGCGACCTGGGAGTACACCCGGCGCCGGTTGTTGAGCGACTCGTCGGCCTTCTCCTCCTCGGTCAGCGGATCGACGCGGCTCTCGATCAGCAGGCCCACCGAGTGCTTGACGCCGGACATGTTCCGCAGGATGCGTTCCTGCCCGTCACCGGCGACCTGCTTGATCGGCTCGCCCGTCTCGGGGTCGGTCCAGATCCCGTACGTGCCGGTCGAGTAACCGGCGCCGGACGCGGCAGGGCGCACGTACGACCCGGAGAGGGCCTGCGCCTCGTCGTGGACGCGGGCGTCCGTGTTGAGGTTGCGCGGCCACAGGTCGAACAGGTCCTTGTCGTAGTACGGGGGTGTGGCGCCGTACTCGTGCAGGTCGTAGATCACGTCGGGGCGCTGGTCGCGGATGACCGCGGCCATGGCGCGCCCCTCGGCGGTCTGCAGCGCGAGGTGGTCGCGGTTGACGTCCACGCCGTCGCTGTTGCCGCGGGTGTCGGCGGCACGGCCGTCGGGGTTGGCCGTGGGCACCACCAGCAGGGTGGTGCGCTCCAGGAAGCGCCGGGTCTGCCGGTCCTTCGCGTAAGCCAGGTCGCGGACGGTGGACAGGCAGGCCTCGCGGCCGGAGGGTTCGTCGCCGTGCTGGCTGCAGATCAGCAGCACCTTGTTCGAGGTGGGGCGGGTGCCGATCCGGACGAGCTGGAGCGGGCGGTCCTGCTTCGTCGTGCCGATACGGCTGACGGAGACCCGCTTGCTCGCCTTGTCGACGGTCGCGAGGAAGTCCTGCTCCTCGGGCTGGCTGGTCCAGCGGGCGCCGTTCGACTTCTCGAAGCCGGTGCGGGGCGTGGAGTCGGCGGCGTGGGCCGGTACGGCGACGATGGATGCGGCGAGGGCCGCGGCGACCAGGGTGACTGCTCGGGTGCGGGTCACTGGCCTCCCTCCGGGATGCGGTGAGTGGGCGTGCGGGGTGCGGTCAGGCCGTCGAGCGGCGCGGCCTCGGGAGCCGCGGGGACGGAGCCCGACGTGGCGCGTGCGAAGGCGTGGGCGCCGCCGACCAGCGGGACGCGGGCCTTGGTCCGGGAGAGATCGAGGGTGAGCGTCGGCTTGGTCGACGGAGGGTCGATCAGGTCCCTGTCGGTGCCCGCGACGATCAGGGCGAGGCGGTGGCCGGCCGGCACCACGTGGTCGGTGGCCGCCAGGTCGAGGGTGATCGTGTACGCCTTGCCCGGGGTGAGCGGTGCGCCCTTCAGGTCGGAGGCGTGGTTGCCCAGGTCGGCCCAGCCGCGGCTGACGACGGTGTGGCCCACGTCGGCCGTCTTGGCCCGCGTCTCCTTGAAACAGGAGGCGTCGCCGGTGGTGCTCGCGCCCCAGCAGGTGCGGTCGGTGAGGGTGGTGATGCCTTCGCCGCTCGACGCGTAGTCGCGGATGGTGTCGGGGCCGAGGTCCACGAGGACGGCGGAGAGGTGGGCCGTCGAGGTGGTCGGGGTCGCGGTGACGGTGACCTCGGAGGAGCCGGACAGGCGCAGGTCGCGGGTGAGCGGCTCGGTGACGAAGCCCGCCTTGTCCGGGGTGGCCCGGTCGATGTTCGCGGCCCAGTCGGTCTCGCTGTGCTGCGGGTCGTCGGTGAAGGTCTCGGTGCCCTTGCCCTTGCGCAGGCCGAGGGTGCCGACGCCGGCCTCGGCACCCTTGGCGGGGCGCAGGATGGTCGCGTCGGTGCCGCGCGGCGGCCAGACCTTGGAGGTGCTCCACTGGTCGGGGTGGCGCTCGATGTCGGCCATCGGCTCACGGTCGATGCCGTTGTCGTAGCCGAGGAGTTCGTGGTCGAACCAGCGGTGCAGGGTCTCGACCCACTCGGCGCGGCGGAAGTCGAAGGGGTCGACGTGGCCGGTCTGGGAGAGCCAGATCTTGCGCTCGACACCGTGCTTCGCCAGGGCGTCCCACCACTGGCCGACGTGCTTCATACGGACGTTGAGGTCCTGCATGCCGTGGATCAGGAAGACACTCGCCCTGACCTTGCGCGCGTCCTTCACGTAGTCACGCTCGGTCCACAGCGGCGTCCAGTCACCCGTGCGCGGGGCCCCGTCGATGAGCTTCTGCTGAACTGCGCCGCACTTGGCGCGGGCATCGGGGCTGTTGACGTAGTCGGAGAGCCACTCGGGGCCGGAGTCGTACAGCGGGGCGCCCTGCTGGAAGTAGTAGTCGTACCAGGAGGAGATGGCGCTGATCGGGACGATGGTCCTCAGGCCCTCGACGCCGGTTGCGGCGACGCCGTTGGCGATGGTGCCGTCCCAGCTCTTGCCGATCATGCCGGTGCGGCCGTTGGTCCAGGTCGCCTTGGCCTTGGTCGTGCCGGTGCGGGTCGTGTACGCCTTGCCGCGGCCGTTCAGCCAGTCGACGACGGCCTTCGCGGAGAGGATGTCGGAGCGGCCGCCGACGTCCACGCAGCCGTCGGAACGGTTGGTGCCGGCGAGGTCGACGCCGACGAAGGCGTAGCCGCGGGGCACGAAGTAGTTGTCGTAGAACAGCGGCATCTGGACGACGGCGCCGTCGGCGTCGTACGTCTTCTTCTGGCTCTCGTTGCCGCGCCCGCAGCAGGAGTAGTACGGGCTGGCGTCCATGATGACGGGGATCCTGCGGCCCTGCGCGGCCGCCTCCCGGGGGCGGACGACGTCGACGGCGACGCGGTCGGTCTTTCCGTCGCGGTCGTCGTCGAGTCCGGTGTCCACCCATACGGCCTCGCGGATGGCGTTCTCGTACGAGTACACGGGCTTGCTCTCCCGCGGGGCGGCGTGCGCCGTCGCGGGTGAGAGGAACGTGGCCGTCAGCGCGGCTGCGGCCACCGTCGCGAGCGGTCTCCAGATCGTGAAGCGCATGCGTTTCGGCATGCGCGGACGGTACATCGGTCAACTCTCGTGCAGAAGGGGGCGACTGATGGCGTGTGAGGTCACGTGTGGCCGATAAACGTCTGCCGGACGAGTGGACTCATGTCGGCCGAATGGCGATCGTGTGACAGCCGTGGTCATGGACACACCCGTGACACAGGTGGTGAATAGGCTCCGGACAGACTTCGGGCCCCTACGACTTGGAGCTTTCGTGCACCGCAGATTCATGGCGCCGGGCGCACTGGCGGCCGCCTCGCTGATGCTGGCGATCCCGGCGTCGGCCGCGAGCCACTCCCCCGGCGCTCCGGGCATCGGCGACCCCTACTACCCGGCCTACGGCAACGGCGGATACGACGTCTCCCACTACGACCTCCGGCTGAAGTACCAGCCGGCCACGGACGAGCTGGAGGGGACGGCGACCCTGCTGGCGAGGACCACGCAGGATCTGTCCCGGTTCAACCTCGACTTCCTGCTGGACGTCAGCGAGGTCCGGGTCAACGGCGCGAAGGCGTCGTTCGCGACCTCGGGCGAGCACGAGCTGGAGATCACGCCGAAGAAGCCGCTGGCCAAGGGCACGGACGTCACGGTGGTCGTGCGCTACCGCGGCGTGCCGTCGTCGAAGGAGGCGTACGGCTTCACCAGCTGGCACCGCACTGCGGACGGCGGAGTCGGGGCGAACGAGCCCGAGGCCGCCTGGTGGTGGTTCCCCAGCAACGACCACCCGCTCGACAAGGCGACGTACGACGTCTCGGTGCTGGTCCCGGACGGCACGCAGGCCATCTCCAACGGCACGCTGCAGTCGACGAGTTCACGCCTGGGCTGGACCCGCTACAACTGGCGCTCCGACAGACCGCAGGCGACGTATCTGGCCACGCTCGCGGTAGGCCGGTTCGACGTGACGACGGGGACGAGCGAGAGCGGCATTCCGGTCATCAACGCGTACAGCAAGGACCTGGGCGCCAACTCCGGGGCGGCGCGGGCGAGTATCGAGCGGACCGGGGAGATCGCCGACTGGCTGAGCGGGTACTTCGGGCCGTACCCCTACAACGCGCTCGGCGGCTATGTGCCGAACACGAAGACCGGGTACGCGCTGGAGACGCAGACCCGGCCGTTCTACAGCCCGTCGAACTTCGCGAACGGGACGAACACTTCCATCGTCGTCCATGAGATCGCCCACCAGTGGTACGGCGACCTGGTGTCCGTGAAGGACTGGAAGGACATCTGGATCAACGAGGGCTTCGCCCGCTACGCACAGTGGCTGTGGTCGGAGCACGAGGGTGAGGGGACGGCGCAGGAGATCGCCGACTACGTGTACGCGTCGCGTGCGGCCGGCGATGCGTTCTGGACGGTCAAGCCCGGGGATCCGGGGCCGGAGAAGCAGTTCCACATCGCGGTCTACGACCGGGGTGCGCTGACCCTGCAGGCACTGCGCAACGAGATCGGGGACGAGGCGTTCTTCGCCATCCTCAAGGGCTGGACGCAGAAGTACGCCTACGGCAACGCGTCGGTGGCCGACTTCCGGCGGTACGCCGAGGAGGTGTCCGGGCAGCCGCTGGCAGCGCTCTTCGACACCTGGCTGTTCGAGCCGTCGAAGCCGGCCGCGCCGGCCGCACGCGCGGCGTCCATCGCCAGGTCGGACACGGATCCGGTGCAGCCGAAGTCCTGGAAGAAGATCGCGGCGACGAACGGCGTGCACGAGCACTGACGTCGTCCGGCGCCCTATGACCCCTCGAATGCGGCTGCGCGCTCGATGAGTTCGTCCCTGCCCATCGGCGCCGTCCGCGTGGACGGCACCGTGCAGGCATGGGCGCCGGCCACCGCGCCGTACAGAGCGCAGCGGTGCGGTGGCTCGCCGGTGAGCATGCCGTGGAGGAAGGCGGCCGCGAAGGCGTCACCGGCGCCGTTGGAGTCGACCACGGGGGCCGCGGGCCGGACCGGCGGGACGTGACTCAACTCGCCGTCGGCCAGCAGGTGGGCGCCCTCGGCTCCGGCCGTGGCCAAGACCACCTGGGCCCTCCCCCGCTCGGCGATACGGCGCATCGTCCGTTCGGGGTCGTCCAGGGCGGCCGTCGACAGGAACACGACGTCCGCCGCGTGGGCGAACGGCTCGTGGTACGGATTCTCGCCGTCCCAGTTGTGGAGGTCGGTGGAGAGCGTGACACCGGCCTCGAGGAGGATCGGCAGGGCGTGGGCGCACGGTTGGGTGATGGAGACGTGGGCATGTCGGCTCGCGGCGGCGAGAGCCCGGACCGTCTCTTCCGGCAAGCGGTCCTCGGAGTGTCCGCGGCTCGTGTCGTACAGGGACAGCCGCCGTCCGTCCGGCCCGACCAGGTTGACCGCGCGCTTGGTGCCGGCGGGCTGCGGGATCGCGGTGAGGGCGATGCCGTGCTCGCGGTGCAGGGCGCGCACGAGGTCGCCCTCAGGGTCCTCGCCGAGGAAGTCGACGTGGTGGGTACGCAGACCGAGGCTGCTCAGTCCGACGGCCACGAAGTCCCCGGTCTGCCCGGCGCGGGTGCGGATCCCCGAGTCGATCATGTAACTGTCGGCGTACGGGAGCGGCAGCTCGGGGACGTACACGATGGTGTCCACGCCGGCGCCGCCCAGCACCAGGACGTCGGTGTCGCGGCTCAACTCCGGCCCTCCCCGTGGTCGTAGACCGTGACGGCGATCCCCCGTCGGACCAGCCGCTCGGTGATCAGCGGCTCGACATGGGACCACTTGCCACCGGCCAGACCGCAGCCTATCCGCGGCATGTGTATGGACGCGCCGAGCTCCGTCGTCCTGTCGGCCAGCCGCTCCAGCGCCGCGTCGATCGCCTCGTAGCGCACGGGTACGCCCTTGCTGCCGGTGCGGATTCCACGCTGGCCGACCATGTTGGCCACCCAGACGTACGGCTCGACCTGGACGAACTGGACCGCGCCCAGCCCGAGGTCGTTCGAGGCGCGCTCGCGGTGCCATGCGCGGTAGGACTTCTCCGGTTCCGGCCAGCGGCGCGACAGGGCCAGGACGAAGCCCTTTCCCCATCCCCCGATGTCGTTGCAGACGTGGGCGATCACCTTGACGCCCCTGACCGACGGAACGGTGGCGTCACCCCGGACATACGTGATCTCCGACATGACGCCACCGTAGAGGCCGCCTCTGACAACGGCCTTCGAATTACTTCGTGAGCTCGGTCAGCTCCTGGTCCTCCGCGCGGGTCGCCCTGCGGCGGATCGCGTACCAGCCTGCGACCAGCATCGCGGCGATCACCGGGATGAGGAGAAGGGTCTTGCGGCCGACCTCGGGGTCGTTCCACATCATGGCGAGGCAGGCGAGCAGGAAGACGATCGTGGCGATCTCCGTGACCGGGCTGCCGGGGAGACGGAAGTGCGGTCGGTCCACCAGGCCCGCCTTGGCGCGGCGGACGAAGATCAGGTGGCAGACCATGATGATCACCCAGGTCGAGATGATGCCGAGGGAAGCGACGTTCAGCACGATCTCGAAGGCCTGGCTGGGCATGAGGTAGTTCAGGCCGACGCCGAGCACGCACACCGCGCAGGTGAGCAGGATGCCGCCGTAGGGCACCTGGCTGCGGTTCATGCGCGCCGTGAACTTCGGGGCCGAGCCCGCCATCGCCATGGAACGCAGGATGCGGCCCGTCGAGTAGAGACCGGAGTTGAGGGAGGACATCGCCGCCGTCAGGACCACCAGGTTCATCACGTCGCCGGCGGCCGGGACGCCGATCTTCGACAGGACCGTGACGAACGGGCTCTGGTCGGCCGAGTAGACCGAGCCGGGCAGGAGGAGGGCCAGCAGGACGACCGAGCCGACGTAGAAGAGGCCGACGCGCCACATGATCGAGTTCACCGCGCGCGGGACGACCTTCTCCGGCTCGGCGGTCTCGCCCGCCGCGACGCCGACCAGCTCCAGGGCGGCGTACGCGAAGATCACACCCTGCATGACCAGGACGACGGGCATCAGGCCGTGCGGGAAGACGCCGCCGTTGTCGGTGATGACACTGAGACCGGGCGTCGTACCGCCCACCTCCTGCTGCGTGGCGAGCAGGAAGATGCCGACGAACATGAAGGCCACCAGCGTGGCGACCTTGATGATCGCGAACCAGAACTCCATCTCGCCGAAGATCTTCACCGAGATCAGGTTCACCGCGAGGACCACCGCCAGGGCGATCAGGGCCAATACCCACTGCGGGATGTCGGTGAACAGGCTCCAGTAGTGCGTGTAGAGCGCGATCGCGGTGATGTCGGCGATGCCGGTCGTCGACCAGTTCAGGAAGTACATCCAGCCGGCGACGTAGGCGCCCTTCTCACCGAGGAACTCGCGCGCGTACGACACGAAGGAGCCCGAGGAGGGGCGGTAGAGCACGAGCTCGCCGAGGGCCCTCACCACGAAGAAGGCGAAGATGCCGCAGACCAGGTAGGCAATTGCCAGCGCCGGGCCCGCGTTGTGGAGGCGGCCGCCGGCGCCGAGGAAGAGGCCGGTGCCGATGGCCCCGCCGATGGCGATCATGTTGACGTGGCGGGCCTTGAGGTCCTTGCTGTAACCGGCGTCGCCCGCATCCGCGGGCACCTGGGCCGCGTCGGTGCGAGGTGCGGCCACTGCCGTGTTCACGGCGTCCTTGCTCACGGGTGGTACCACTCTCTGGTGCGCCCGAGCGGATTGCGCTCGGGTGGCCGGACGTACGTATGGCCTGTGCGCTCGATAAGTGCACAGACCAAGGGGTCACCTTCCCCCGGAAAACCCGGCTCACGCGGTGGCGGACGTCACACAGCGTTACTTCTCACACGGAGGTGCCGCCCCGCCCCACGAGTCGCCGGTGGTGTCACAGCACCGGTGAGACAGCGATACTGCTGCACATGACGACCGGCACCGAGGAGACGACCCTCACGATCGACGAGCTGGCCGCGCGGGCGGGCATGACGGTCCGCACGGTGCGGTTCTACGGCACCAAAGGGCTGCTGCCGCCTCCGGTGCTGGGTCCGCGCAGAGTGGGCCACTACGGGCGCGAGCACCTGGCCCGGCTGGCGCTCATCGAGGAGTTGCAGCAGCAGGGCATGACGCTCGCGGCGATCGAGCGGTACGTGCAGCAGCTGCCGCCGGATCTGGACGCCCATGACCTCGCCATTCACCGGGCCGTGGTGGCCTCCTGGGCGCCGGACGCCGTGGAGACGGTGACGCGGCCGGAGCTGGAGCGGCGGGCGGGGCGGGCGCTCGGCGACGACGACGTGGAGCGGCTGGCCGCGATGGGTGTGGTGAAGCCGGACGACGGCGGCGACGGCTACCGCGTCGACCTCGGGCTGCTGCGGCTGGGTGTCGGGCTGCTGGACGTACCGCTGTCGCAGGAGGCGATCCTCGCGGCGCGCAAGGTACTCATCGGACACTCGCGGTCCGCCGCGCACGAGTTGGCGCAGCTCTTTCGTGGTGAGGTTTCACAACGCGCCACGCAGGACGTGAAGTCACTGTCCGCACACATGCAACCCCTGGTGGTGCAGGCTCTGCTGACGACCTTTCAGCGATCCCTGCGCGAGGAGCTGCGGGATTGGCTGGGCGGCGTCTCAGAGGAAGGCCGATCCGCCTGACACGTTGAGCGTCTGCCCGGTCAGGAAGCCGCTGCCCTCGTCCACGACGTACAGCAGCGTCGACACGAGGTCGGAGGGGGCCTGCGCCTTCGGCACCGCCTGCCGGTCGCGGCCGTGCTCGAAGCCGCCGTCCGCGCCGGCGCCGCGCTCGATGGGCGCTATGGCGTTGACCGTGATGTCGTACGGCGCGAGGGCAGCGGCGAGCGAGCGTGTGAAGCCGATCAAGCCCATCTTCGAGGCGACGTACGGGACCATCGTGGGCGGTGGGGTCAGTACGGCCGCCGAGGCGATGTTGACGACGCGGCCCCAGCCGGCCGCCTTCAGATACGGCAGCGCGGCCCGGGTCACCAGGAACGGCGCCTCCAGGTTGACGCGCATGGTCCGGCGCCACTCCTCGACCGACGTCTCCTCGAAGGGGTGCGCGGGGTGGACGTCGGCACTGTTGACCACGACATGCAGCGTGCCGAACCGGTCGATGACGCGCTCCAGCCCCTGGCACACCTGGGTCTCGTCGGTGGCGTCGGCCGTCAACTCCACGTAGTCCAGGATCTTTCCGGCGGTCTCCGGCTGCGGGACGAGGTCGAGACCGGCGACCCGGTACCCCCGCCCGGCGAGCGCGACGGCGAACTCCTGCCCGAGGCCCTGTGCCGCTCCGGTCACCAGGGCGGTACGCGTCTCCATGAGGCGAGTGTGATGAGCCGTCAGGAACTGAGCAAGGGGGCCTGTGCTCCCCAACGGGCTTTACGGAAGGGGCAGATCGGCTTCCGGAGCGGGGCGGGCAGGGGCGGCGGAGCGATGAACTCCCCCGCCGCCCCTGGTGTCACGCGTCCCCGAAGCGCTCCCCCTTCTCCGCCTTCTCCACCAGCAGCGCCGGCGGCGCGAACCGGTCGCCGTACTGCTCCGCCAGCTCACGCGCGCGGGCCGTGAAACCGGCGACGCCGCCCTCGTAGCCGTTGATGTACTGCAGGACACCGCCGGTCCAGCCGGGGAAGCCGATGCCGAAGATGGAGCCGATGTTGGCGTCGGCGACCGACGTCAGGACGCCTTCCTCCAGGAGCCGGACCGTGTCCAGGGCCTCGGAGAACAGCATGCGTTCCTGCATGTCCCGGAAGGGGATCTGCGTGCCCTCGCGGGTGAAGTGCTCGCGCAGGCCGGGCCAGAGGCCTGCGCGCTTGCCGCCCTCGTCGTAGTCGTAGAAGCCCGCTCCCCCGCTGCGGCCCTCGCGGCCGAACTCGTCGACCATGCGGTCGATGACGGCCTCGGCGGGGTGGGACGCCCAGACGCCGCCCGCCTCCTCCACGGCCCGCTTCGACTCGTTGCGGATCTTGCGCGGGAGGGTGAGCGTCAGCTCGTCCATCAGGGACAGGACCTTGGCCGGGTAGCCCGCCTGGGCCGCCGCCTGCTCCACCGACGCGGGCTCGATGCCCTCGCCGACCATCGCCACGCCCTCGTTGATGAAGTGGCCGATGACGCGGGAGGTGAAGAAGCCGCGGGAGTCGTTGACGACGATCGGGGTCTTGTTGATCTGCCGGACCAGGTCGAAGGCGCGGGCCAGCGCCTCGTCGCCGGTCCGCTCGCCCTTGATGATCTCGACGAGCGGCATCTTGTCGACGGGCGAGAAGAAGTGCAGTCCGACGAAGTCGGCCTGGCGGTCCACTCCCTCGGCCAGCACGGTGATCGGCAGGGTCGAGGTGTTGGAGCACAGCAGCGCGTCCGGCTCGACGATGCCCTGGATCTCCTGGAAGACCTTGTGCTTGAGCTCGGGGTTCTCGAAGACGGCCTCGATCACCGCGTCGCAGCCGGCCACGTCCTGCGGATCGGCCGTCGGCGTGATGCGGGCCAGCAGCGCGTCGGCCTTCTCCTGCGTCGTACGGCCCCGGGAGACCGCCTTGGCGCACAGCTTCTCGGAGTAGCCCTTGCCCTTGACGGCGGCTTCCAGCGCCACGTCCTTCAGGACCACGTCGATGCCCGCGCGGGCGCACGAGTAGGCGATGCCGGCGCCCATCATCCCGGCGCCCAGCACGGCGACCTTGCGGACCTTGCGGGGCTCGATGCCGCCCGGTCGGTTGGCGCCGGAGTTGACGGCCTGGAGGTCGAAGAAGAACGCCTGGATCATGTTCTTCGACGTCTGGCCCGCCGCCAGCTCCACGAAGTAGCGCGCCTCGATGGCCTGCGCGGTCTCGAAGTCGACCTGGGAACCCTCGACGGCTGCCGCGAGGATGTTGCGCGGCGCCGGGTAGGGGGCGCCGTTGGTCTGCTTGCGCAGGTTGGCCGGGAAGGCCGGCAGGTTCGCCGCGAACTTGGGGTTGGCCGGTGTACCGCCGGGGATCTTGTAGCCCGGTCGGTCCCAGGGCTGCTGCGACTCGGGGTGGGCCTCGATGAAGGCGCGGGCCTTGGCGAGCAGTTCCTCCTGGGTGCCGGCCACGTCGTCGACCAGGCCGTTCTGCAGGGCGCGCTGGGGGTTGTACTGGGTGCCCTGGAGGAGGACCTTCAGCAGGGCGTCGGCGATGCCGAGGAGTCGGACGGTGCGGACGACGCCGCCGCCGCCCGGGAGCAGGCCGAGGGTGACCTCGGGGCAGCCGATCTTGGAGCCCGGCGCGTCCAGGGCGATGCGGTGGTGGCAGGCGAGCGCGATCTCGTAACCGCCGCCCAGGGCCGCGCCGTTCATCGCGGCGACGACCGGCTTGCCGAGGGTCTCGATGCGCCGCAGCTGGCGCTTGATCGCCATGCCGCCCTCGAAGAGGTCCTGCGCGGTGTCCGGCGTGACGCGGATCAGGTCGCGTAGGTCGCCACCGGCGAAGAAGGTCTTCTTGGCGGAGGTGATGATGACACCGCGGATGGTGTCCTTCTCGGCCTCCAGCCGGTCGGTGATGACGGCGAGGGAGTCGCGGAACGCCTGGTTCATGGTGTTCGCGGACTGGTTGGGGTCGTCGAGGACGAGCGTGACGACGCCGGCGCGGTCCTGTTCCCAGCGGATGGTGGTGGACTCAGTGCTCATGTGGAGGTGCTCCGTGTGATCCGTCGGGAGGGGGTCAGATGCGCTCGACGATCGTGGCGATGCCCATGCCGCCGCCCACGCACAGCGTGGCGAGGCCGTACCGCTTGTCCTGGCGCTCGAGTTCGTCGACGAGCGAGCCGAGGATGATCGCGCCGGTCGCGCCGAGCGGGTGGCCGAGGGCGATGGCGCCGCCGTTGACGTTGACCTTGTCCAGGGACAGGCCCATGTCCTTCACGAAGCGCAGGACGACGGCAGCGAAGGCTTCGTTGATCTCGACGAGGTCGATGTCGTCGATGGTCAGCCCGGCCTTGGCGAGCGCCTTGCGGGTCGCGGGCGCGGGGCCGGTGAGCATGATGGTGGGCTCGGAGCCGGAGACGGCGGCGGAGATGATGCGGGCGCGCGGGGTGAGGCCGTAGCGCTCGCCGACCTCCTTGTTGCCGATCGCGACGAGTGAGGCGCCGTCGACGATGCCGGAGGAGTTGCCCGCGTGGTGGACGTGGTCGATCTTCTCGACCCAGTGGTACTTCTGCAGGGCGACGGCGTCGAAGCCGCCCAGGTCGCCGATGTCGGCGAAGGACGCCTTCAGCTTGGCGAGGGAGTCGGCGGTGGTGCCCGGGCGCATGTGCTCGTCGTGGTCGAGGACGACGAGGCCGCTGCGGTCCTTGACCGGGACGACGGAGCGGTCGAAGCGCCCCTCCTTCCAGGCCGTCGCCGCCCGCTCCTGGGACAGCGCCGCGTACTCGTCGACGTCGCGGCGCGAGAAGCCCTCGATGGTGGCGATCAGGTCGGCGCCGATGCCCTGCGGCACGAAGTTCACGGAGAGGTTGGTCATCGGGTCGTTGAACCAGGCGCCGCCGTCGGAGGCCATCGGCACCCGGGACATGGACTCGACGCCGCCCGCGAGGACGAGGTCCTCGAAGCCCGAACGGACCTTGGCGGCGGCCATGTTCACGGCCTCCAGGCCCGACGCGCAGAAGCGGTTCTCCTGTACGCCCGCGACCGTGTCCGGCAGTCCGGCGGCGATCGCGGCGATGCGGGCGATATCGGAGCCCTGGTCGCCGACCGGGCCGACGACGCCGAGCACGATGTCGTCGATCGCGGCCGGGTCCAGCGTCGGGAAGCGGTCGCGGAGCTCGTGGATGAGGCCGACGACCAGGTCGATCGGCTTGGTGCCGTGCAGGGCGCCGCTCGCCTTGCCGCGGCCGCGCGGGGTGCGGATCGCGTCGTACACGTACGCTTCGGTGCTCACTGGGAAGCCTTTCGGGGATGAGGGTCAGCCGAGCAAAAGGAGCCTTAGCCCAGCAGGGAACGGCCGATGATCTCCTTCATGATCTCGGTCGTCCCGCCGTAGATGGTCTGGATACGGCCGTCGGTGAAGGCCCGGGCGACCGGGAATTCGCTCATGTAGCCGTAGCCGCCGTGCAGTTGCAGGCAGCGGTCGGCGACGCGCTTTTGCAGCTCGGTCGCCCACCACTTGGCCATGGAGGCGTGCACGGCGTCGAGCTCGCCGTTGTCGTGGTCCGCTATGCAGCGGTCGAGGAAGGTGCGGGTGACGGCACACTCGGTGGCCATCTCGGCGATCTCGAACCGGACGTGCTGCTTGGTGGCCAGCGGCCGGCCGAAGGCCTCGCGTTCCTTGACGTACTCGGTGGTGATCTCCAGCAGGTGCTCGGCGGCGGCGATCGCGGAGACCGCGATGCTCAGCCGCTCCTGCGCGAGGTTCGTCATCAGGTGGACGAAGGCGCCGTCGAGGTCCCCGAGGAGGTTCTCCTTGGGCACGCGGACGTCGTGGAAGAACAGCTCGGCCGTGTCCTGCGCCTTCTGGCCGATCTTGTCGAGGTTGCGGCCGCGCTCGAAGCCCTCCGTGCCGCGCTCGACGACCAGCAGCGACAGCCCGCGCGCGCCGCCCTCGGGGGTCGTCTTCGCTACCACGATCACCAGGTCGGCGAGGATGCCGTTGGAGATGAACGTCTTGGAGCCGTTGAGGACCCAGTGGTCGCCGCGGTCCTCGGCGTGGGTGCGGATGCCCTGGAGGTCGGAACCGGCGCCGGGTTCGGTCATGGCGATGGCCGTGATCAGCGTGCCGTCGCAGAAGCCGGGCAGCCAGCGCCGCTTCTGCTCGTCGGTGGCGAGCGAGGTGAGGTAGGGGCCGATGATGTCGTTGTGCAGGCCGAGCGCGAGGCCAGGGGCGCCCGCGCGGGTGAACTCCTCGGCGAGGACGGCGCTGTAGCGGAAGTCGGGGGTGCCGCCGCCTCCGTACTCCTCGGGCACGGCGAAGCCGAGCAGGCCCTGCTTTCCGGCCGCGCGCCAGGCGTCACGGGAGACGATGCCGTCCTTCTCCCACTGCTCGTAGTACGGCAGCACCTCCCTGGCCAGGAAGCTGCGCACGGTCGCGCGGAACGCGTCGTGCTCGGGGGCGAAGATCTGCCGCTTCATTCGAGGCCCTTCATACCGGGGTCCTCCACATCGAGGCCCTTCATCAGGTCGGGTACGTCCCAGTCGCGCGCCACGCCCGCGGTGTCGGCACCCGGCGGGGCGGGTCCGGTCCGTACGGCGGTGGGGGTCGCGGAGAAGCGGGGCGCGGGAGCGGGCTGAGTGATGCCGCCGTGGTCGGTGAAGGTGCCGCGGGCCGCCAGGTGCGGGTGCCGCGGGGCCTCGTGCAGGGACAGTACGGGCGCCACGCACGCGTCGGACCCCTCGAACACGGCCGTCCACTCGTCCCGGGTACGGGCCTTGAAGCGGGCCGCGACAGCCTCGCGCAGCTCGCCCCAGCGGGCCCAGTCCTTGCGCGCGCCGGCGTGTTCGGGGATCTCCAGAAGGGTCACGAACTCGTCGTAGAACTGCGGCTCCAGAGCGCCCACGGCCATGTACCGCCCGTCGGCGGTCTCGTAGGTGCCGTAGTACGGGCAGCCGCCGTCCAGGAGGTTCGCGCCACGCCGGTCCTGCCAGCCGCCGGCGGCGAGCATGCCGTGGATCATCGCGGCGAGGTGGGAGGTGCCGTCGACGATGGCGGCGTCGACGACCTGGCCGGTGCCGGTCGCGCGCGCGTGGTGGAGGGCGGCGAGGACACCCACGACGAGGTAGAGGGAGCCGCCGGCGTAGTCGCCGACCAGGTTGGCGGGGATGGCCGGGGGTTCGTCGGGGCTGCCGATCATGCCGAGGGTGCCGGTGAGCGCGATGTACGCGATGTCGTGTCCGGCACGCTGGGCGAGCGGCCCCTCCTGGCCCCAGCCGGTCATGCGGCCGTAGACGAGGCGGGGGTTGCGGGCGTGGCAGGCCTCGGGGCCGACGCCGAGGCGCTCGGCGACGCCGGGGCGGTTGCCCTCGATGAGGATGTCGGCGCGGGCGGCGAGGTCCAGGACGCGGGCGGCGCCTTCGGGGGACTTCAGGTCGACGATCACGGAGCGCTTGTTGCGGTTGGTGATGTCGTACTCGGTGTTGATGGCGAGTCCGGAGCCGCCGGGCCGGTCCACGCGGACGACGTCGGCGCCCAGGTCGGCCAGGAGCATGGCGGCGAAGGGGCCGGGTCCGATTCCGGCCAGCTCGACCACGCGCACGCCGGTGAGCGGGCCGTGCCCGGGCGTCGGTGCCGTTGTCATCCTGCCCCCATTGGCGTGACACAACTGATGTAACACCAGTGATGCTAAGAACGTGTTCCAGCGGACACAAGACCTGACGAGCAAGCGCTTAGCCAATTTACCGGCCGGTCACCCGGCCGGTCACCGTCCTGTCGGGTCAGTCGCGCCCGTCCAGGTCGGCTATCAGCCGTTTCGGCGCGATCACCCGGTAGCTCTCCTCCACCCAGTCGCACAGCAGCTCCGCCGCCGGGGCACCCTTCTGCTCCAGCGGGATGCTCACCCAGCCCGCCTTGCCCAGGCCGTATCCGGCGGGCTCGGCGCCCGGGCAGGTCAGGGCGTGGGCGTGGGCCGACTCGCCCTTGAGCTTCACGGTGACGCCCATCGGATAGCTGCCGTCGGCGACGCCGAGGAAGACGAACACCTTCTTGTTGACCTTCGCGACCGTCTCGCCCCACGGGAACTCCTCGACGGCGCCCGGCATCCCGAGGGCGAACTCGCGTACTTTTTCCCACTTCTTCAGGGCAGTCCTGGGAACGGCCACCGCTAACCTCCGGGCTCGTCGTCGGGCTCCGCACCCCTCACGCTAGCCTCGGCCACCGACAACGGCGCGTGCTGCGAGACCGAGGGGTGTCATGACCAGGCTGGACAGGACGGATCGCCCGTACGACATCGTGCTCTTCGGAGCGACGGGATTCGTCGGGATTCTCACCGCGGAGTACCTGGCCGCGCATGCGCCCGAGGGGTTGCGCTGGGCGATCGCCGGTCGGAGCAAGGAGAGGCTGGAGCGGCTGCGCGACCGGCTGCCGGACGGCGGCAAGGGGGTCGGGCTGCTGGAGGCGGACGTCTCCGATCCGGCCTCGATGCGCCGGCTCGCCGAGCACGCGCGTGTGGTGGCCACGACGGTGGGCCCCTACGTGACGTACGGCGAGGACCTCGTGGCGGCCTGCGCGGACACCGGCACCGACTATCTGGATCTGTCCGGTGAGCCGGAGTTCGTGGACCGGACGTACGTCCGGCACGACGCACGCGCGCGTGAGACGGGTGCGCGGCTGGTGCACGCCTGCGGTTTCGACTCCGTCCCGCACGATCTGGGGGCGTACTTCACCGTCCAGCAGCTGCCGGAGGGCGTGCCGCTGACGGTGGACGGTTTCGTGACCGTAGATGCCACCTTCTCGGGCGGCACGTTCGCGTCGGCGCTCAACCAGTTCGCGCGCGGGCGTCAGATGCTGGCCGCCGCGCGTGACCGTGCCCGGCACGAGCCGCGGCTGATGGGGCGTCGGGCCCAGGCGCCGACGGGCGCGCCCCGGTTCGCCAAGGAGGTCGGCGCGTGGGCGGTGCCGCTGCCGACGATCGACCCGCAGGTCGTCAAGCGGTCCGCGCGGGCCCTCGATGTCTACGGCCCCGACTTCCGCTACCGCCACTACGCCGCCGTACGGCATCTGCCGATCGCGCTCGGCGGTGTCGCGGCGATGGGCGGGCTCTTCACGGCCGCGCAACTGCCACCCGCCCGGCGGTGGTTGTCCGACCGTCTCAAGCCGGGTGAGGGGCCCGGCCCGGAGAAGCGCGCGAAGAGCTGGTTCTCCGTCCGCTTCGTGGGTGAGGGCGGCGGCCGGCGGGTCTTCACCGAGGTGTCGGGCGGGGACCCGGGGTACGGGGAGACGGCGAAGATGTTCGCCGAGGGGGCGATGTCCCTCGCCCTGGACGACCTGCCGTCGACGGCCGGGCAGGTCACGACAGCCGTCGCGATGGGAGACGCCCTGATCGAGCGGCTGCGGTCGGCGGGGATCACCTTCCGGGTGGCCGCCACGCGCTGAACCGATCCTGCAGCCGTCTCCCGCCCAAGCCCCAGCCCCTAGAGCGGCCACCCCGCGATCGTGTAGATCATCCCGACGATCCAGCCGAGCCCGGCCAGCGTCGCCAGAACCAGCGCGGCGGTCACGGCACGCTCGACGGGGCGGTCGGGGTCGGCGAGGGGCTTGGGGGAGCGGTGCGTCGTCATGCGGCTCAGCCTGCCGACCACCCCAAGGGGCTGACATCCGTACGGGTACTCAGACGAGGTACTCAGGCCGCTCGCTCAGGCCGTCGGCTCCTGCGGCGGCCACTCCCCCAACGCGTTGGCGATCCGGTCCCGCACGGCGCTATCGCGCGCGGCCGTGGCGAGACCCACGGCCAGGGGCCCGACCTGCCAGCCGGCATGGTGGTCGAAGAACGGCGGAGGACCGGCCGCGTTGTGGGCCAGTTTGCCCACCAGCTCGGCGAGACGGAAAAGGGCCTCCTGCTCCGCCGGGAGGCGGCCCTCGTCCGCTGTCGCGCGCCCACGGACCTGATCGAACACCTCGCGGCCCGTGCTCCATCGGTCGCGGTCGGCCGCCAGGGCCAGCGCAGCCTCGACCTCCGGCGTGCGGCCCGCGCCCTCCGCTGCCGCCGCGAGCACACGGCCGGCCCAGGTGACCGGATCGGCCTGGCGCTCGAACAGGGTCCGCCCCCAGGACCGGGTGGGGTCCGCCGCTGCCCGGGCCGCCAGTTCGGGCCTCGGACCGGTCGCCTCCTTCAACACCCGTCGGCACAGCGCATCCGCCCTGCGCGTCGTCTCCGGCAAGCGGTACTCGGGGGTCAACGCGAGGGTGTGGGCGCAGGCGTTGGGGAGGGCTACGCGGTGGCCCGCCGAGACGAAGACCGGCTTGACGGTGTCCCGGGTGCGGAGGGCCCGGCCCACCTCCTCGTCGCCTGCCAGGAGGGGTGCGGACGAACCGCGTGTGGGGGCGGGGTCGTCGTAGGTGAAGGTGAACGGGTTCTTGGCGACGCCGATCGTAGGCAGGCCGGTGAGGACGCCGAGATGGCTGGCGAGCCCGAAGCGGCGGGGGTGGGCGAGGCCGTAGCCGTCGCAGACGACCAGGCCGGGCGGGCAGGGCAGGGCGTCGAGGGCGGCCAGCACCGTCGGGATCTCGCGGAAGGCGAGCAGGCCGGGGACGTACGGGAAGGAGATCCGGCCGACGGCCGTGGACTCGGCGACGACCTCCAGGGTCGCGGCGTCCAGTACGACGGCCGCTGCCGCCACCACGTCGCGCTCGTCGTCGTAGGCCACGTCGACGCCGGTCACCTGCCCCGACCCGGGCGGTGGCCCCGGCTCGTCGAGCACCACCCTCTCCCGCAGCTCGTCCTGGACGGCGCGGGCCTCTTCCTCGGTCGCGGGCCAGCCCGCGGGGATGCTTACGGTCGTCATGGTGGGCACGAGCGTACGTCCGGGGCCGACCAAGGCGGTCCAAGGGGTTGGAACTGCTGCCGATTGACAGTGCCTGGGCGTCTTGAGCATGCAGGAGTGAGTGCTGCGATGACGGCGGACGGATTAGGTGGAACGCGAGTTCTTGCATCGAACGCGTGACCTTCCCTAAGGAGGATCGTTGTGCGGGATGACGGATCTTCGGCATCGGGCGGGGAGAAGAGTATGGGCGGACTGCGGGAGGTGACGGCGCCATTCGTCGCGTCCGGGCCCTGCGGTGTGGCGATCCGTGCCCGGCTGAAGGCGCTCACGCCCCAGGACGAGCAGGTCCTGACCCTGGTGGGTGCGCACCTGGGCTCACTCGCCTCGAAGGACCTCAAAGCGCGTTGCGCTGACGGTCTGGAGCACTCCGCCCGGACGTGGGCGGCCCGGAAGCGGGAGCTGACGGCCGCATCGTCGTCCCGGTGGGCGGGAAGCATCACGAAGGCCACGCACGATCAGTGGGCACTCGCCCGGCGCGGGCAGTCGGCGTACATCCAGTCCCTGGAAGCAGGCATCGGGATGCTTCAGCGCCGTCTTTCCCTGCCGATCGGCGAGAGAGGATCCAGGCACTCCCCCGGCGGCTACCGATCGGCGCACGAGTGGTTCCACAAGACACGCCGCCTGCATGCACTCGAAGACCGGCTCGTCTCGGTCCGTTCCGACCGTGAGACCGGTGTCGTGCGCGTGTCACGAGGCGGGAAACGCCTGTTGAACACCCGTTACAACCTCGGCAAGGCGGGGCTCACCGAGGCCGAGTGGCGTGAGCGGTGGGAGGCGGAGCGCTGGTTCCTCCAGGCCGATGGCGAGTCCGGCAAGAGGTTCGGGAACGAGACGATCCGTGTCACGCCTGAGGGCGAAATGAGCATCAAGCTCCCGTCCCCTCTCAGCGAGCACGCGAACACGGGGCACGGCCGGTACGTCCTCGCCGCGAAGCTCCGTTTTTCCCACCGGGGCACGGAGTGGGCCGACCGCGTCGCCGCGAACCGGGCCGTCGCCTACCGCATCCACTACGACGTAGAAGGCGGACGCTGGTACGTCACCGCGTCCTGGACGCTCCCCGTCTCCGAGACGATCCCACTCGATGCCGCACTCGCCGACGGAGTGATCGGCGTGGACACCAACACCGATCACCTGGCCGCCTGGCGCCTGGACACCCACGGCAACCCCATCGGTCACCCGCGCCGCTTCTTCTTCGACCTGTCCGGTTCGGCCGACCACCGCGACGCCCACGTCCGCCATGCCCTGTCCCGGCTGCTGAAGTGGTCCAAGACGTACGGCGTCAAAGCCATCGCCGTCGAAGACCTCGACTTCGCCGCCGAGAAGACGCGCGAGAAGCACGGGCACGAGAGGCATTTCCGCCAGTTGATCTCCGGCATGCCCACCGGCAGGCTCCGCGCCCGGCTCACATCCATGGCCGACACCACCGGGATCACGATCATCGCTGTGGACCCGGCCTACACCTCGAAATGGGGCGCCCAGCACTGGCAACAGCCGCTCACCACGAAGAACCGTAAGACGACCCGTCACGATGCCGCCAGCATCGCGATCGGGCGACGCGCCCAAGGGCATCCGATCCGGCGACGGACGGCACCGCCCCCTGCTCACCAGAGTGATGTGCTGGGGTATCGGACCGTCCAGGCCGGTGTGGAGGCCCCTGTGCGTGAGGGAACCCGCCCCCGCAGTCCCGGACCACGCACACGATGCGTGCCGCCGGGCACGGAGAGAACGCGGGCGACCAGGACACTCAACACCGTTCGGGATGTCCGCAGCGACCAGGTGTGGGTACAACACTCACTCCTGCTCACTGATCAGGAACGGTAGGCTCGCGATCATGTTCGTGCTGGAGCTGACGTACACCGCACCGATCGAGGCCGTCGACGCCGTGTTGGAGGCTCATGTGGCGTGGCTCGACGAGCAGTACGCGAGGGGGCATTTCCTGGCGTCCGGGCGCAAGAACCCCCGCGACGGCGGGGTGATCCTCGCCGTCGCGGGGAACCGGCCCCTGATCGAGGAGATCGCCGCGACCGATCCGTTCGTGGTGGCCGGGGTCTGCGCCTACCGCATCACCGAGTTCTGCGCGACCAAGACGGCGCCGGAACTCGAGCGGACCGCGAGACGCCGGACTGAGCCTCACTTGTTGCCCAGCGCCTGCTTGAGCTGTTCATGTCCGAACGACCCCGGATGTTGCGCTGCCTGGCCTCCTCGTAGAGCTGGTCGTAGGTGGGCCCCTGGGAGCCCTTGCCCGACCGTTGGCCGCCCCGCTTGCCGGAGGACATGTCCTGGGTGGACGTGCGGCCGGCGGTCTTCGACTCGCCTGACCGGGCGCGCTCCTTGTTCACCGTCCGTGCCGCGATCTCCTCGGCTCGCCCGGCGCTCTCGCCCCGGTCCTGGGCGCTCTGCTTGATGTGCTCGTACTGCGTTCCCTCTTGGGGCTCGAACCGCGTGGCATGGGGTCGCTCCTCTCGCAGTCCGCGCCCGAGTACCCACCATGCGCCGTCAGCTCTCCAGCCGCGCGACCCGGCCCTTCTCCCCCGCCGCCCAGCACCCCAGGTCCGGCGTGCAGTCCACGGTGTCGTACGACCCGGTGTCGACGGTCCGCCAGGTGCGCCCGCCGTCGGTCGTCAGGTCGGTGCCGGTGGGGCCGACGGCGAGGGCGGCCGTGCGGCTGTGCGGGAGCCAGGCTACGCCGGAGCGGTAGGCCTGCACCGGCAGCGTGGCGGGCTGCCAGCCGGCGCCCCCGTCGCCGGTACGGGCGGCGGCCCGCGGGGAGGTCTGGTCGGGGCGGTAGTCGCCGCCGACCGCGAGCCCGTGCGTGCGGTCGCGGAAGGCGAGGGCGAAGACGCCGCGGGCCGGATCGCCCGCCGGGATCGGCGAGTCGGCGGCCGTCCAGGTCAGTCCCCGGTCGCGGGAGTGCAGCACGCGCGCGCGTGCGGCCCCGCCGGTGGCCAGCCAGACGTCCTTCGGCCCGGAGCTCACCAGGCACTGCCCGCTCGCCGCGAAGCCGGCCTCGCCCTCCTGCGCCGCGGGCATGCCGGCGCTGGGCAGCACCTTCCAGGAGCGGCCGCCGTCGCTGGTCGACAGGATGCGGAACCTGCCCTCCACCGGGTCACTCATCGCCAGGCCGTGGCGGCGGTCGAAGAACGTCATGCAGTCGTAGAAGGCCCGGGCGTCGGTGTTGCGGAAGGACTCGGTCCAGGTCGCGCCGCCGTCGTCCGTGCGGTACACGCGGGACGCCTCCCCCTCCCCGATGGCCAGCACCACCGCGCGGCGCGCGTCGAACGCCTCGATGTCCCGGAACTGCAGCTCGGCCGCGCCCGGCGGCGAGACGTTCCGCCAGCTCGCGCCGCCGTCGGTGGTGCGCAGAACGGTGCCCCCGGTTCCGGCCAGCCACGCGGTGTTCCGGCTGACGGCGGACAGGCCCCGGAATCGCACCTCGGGTGTGCCGCTGTCCTTGACTTCCCAGTGCGGCGCCCGGCTCTGCGGCCCGTGCGCCTGTGCCGGCACGGCCGTCAGTGCGGCAAGCGCGGCCCCGCAGGCCACCCCAGCGGCCACTGTCCGAAATGTACGCCCAACCCGTCGCGTGCTCCCCGAACGCCTCATGGCGGGCGAAGCTAGCCGACCCTCACGGCGCCGTCCAGATGGCCACGTCCACCACAGAGACCACATGTGACTTTCCCGGCACTGCAGGGCGAACGCACCACTCCCGCGCATGAAGGCGGTGACAGAGGTCACTCGACATTCGTGTGCACGGATTGGCTGATTCCGTCGTCTCTACCAGTGCCCGTCGCGTCCGCCCGGATGTTCGTCCAGCCGTCACAAGGGAGCAAGGCGTTGTCCACCGTAATCGAGCAGCCCGTCGAGGCCCGTCTCGTCGCCGCCGCGCCGCGGATGCCGAGCATTCCGGCCACCCTTCACTACGACCGCAGCGACCCGTTCGCCGTGCGCATGACCTTCCCGGCCCCGGCAACCCTGGAAGGCGTGGAGGTCTGCTGGACCTTCAGCCGTGAGCTGCTCCTGGCCGGCCTGGAGGCGCCCGAGGGCCACGGCGACGTCCGCGTGCGGCCGTACGGCTACGACCGTACGGTCCTGGAGTTCCACGCCCCCGAGGGCACCGCCGTCGTGCACATCCGCTCCGGCGAGATCCGCCGCTTCCTGCAGTCCACGAGCGAACTGGTGCCGCTCGGCCTGGAGCACCTCCAGCTGGACATGGACCACGACCTGGCGGAGCTGATGCGGGACGCCTGCTGAAGCGTACGCACCACCGGGCGTTCCACTCCGAACGCGCCGCCAGGCCTGCGGCGCGTTAATTGCGTTGACACCCTCCCCGTCCCCTCCTAGCGTTTACAGCGGTCCTGTTGCCGTCGATTGGAGAAGGACGTTGCTCGTCTGAGGTCCTGAGACACCGCGTCACACACCTGAGGTGTGTGCGCAGCGTGCGACCTCGGCATTCGAGCCGTCCTCCGGAAACAGGGCTTTCCTCATGCCCTCCCGAGGCCTCCCCGCCGGTCGCCGGTGTCTCGAAACGCGTTTGCCCTTGATCGCTTCGAGCATCCGCGGAGGCCCGCATGTCTACTTCCATCACCTGTACGTCCCTTTCCTTCACCTGGCCCGACGGCAGCCCCGTCTTCGAGGGTCTCGACGTCGCGTTCGGCCCCGGCCGGACCGGGCTCGTCGGCATCAACGGATCAGGAAAATCAACCCTGTTGAAGCTGATCGCCGGTGAGCTCACCCCGGCCGACGGCGCCGTACGCGTCGCGGGCGAGGTTGGCTATCTCCCGCAGAACGTCACCCTCGACACCGGCCTGAAGGTCGACGAGGCCCTCGGCATCGCGGACCGGCGGGCCGCACTGCACGCCATCGAGGCGGGCGACGTGGCCGAGAAGCACTTCGAGACCGTCGGCGACGACTGGGACGTCGAGGAGCGTGCCCTGGCCACCCTCGGCGAACTAGGGCTCGGGCACGTCGAGTTGGACCGCACGATCGGCGAGGTGTCGGGCGGCGAGTCGGTGCTGCTGCGGCTGGCCGCGCTGCTGCTGCGCCGCCCGGACGTCCTGCTGCTGGACGAGCCCACCAACAACCTCGACCTGTTCGCGCGCAGGCGGCTGTACGCGGCCGTCGCGTCCTGGCCGGGGGTGATGGTGGTCGTCAGCCACGACCGTGAACTCCTGGAACTCGTCGACCAGATCGCCGATCTGCGCTCCGGCGAGGTCACCTGGTTCGGCGGCAACTACTCGGCGTACGAGGAGGCGCTCGCCACCGAACAGGAGGCGGCCGAGCGCATGGTGCGCGTCGCCGAGGCCGATCTGAAGAAGCAGAAGCGCGAACTCGTGGACGCTCAGGTCAAGCTGGCCCGGCGCAGGCGGTACGGGCAGAAGATGTGGGACCAGAAACGCGAGCCGAAGATCGTCATGGGGGCGCGCAAGCGGGCGGCACAGGAGTCCGCGGGCAAGCACCGCATCATGCACGAGGAGAAGCTCGCCGAGGCCAAGGAGCGGCTCGACGACGCGGTGGACGCCGTGCGGGACGACGACGAGATCCGCGTCGACCTGCCGTACACGGCCGTACCGCCGGGCCGTACCGTGCTCACGCTGATGGACCTGGAGCTCGTGTACGGCGCGCGCGTCGCCGGTGGCTTCGATCTGCGCGGACCGGAGCGGATCGCGCTGATCGGGCGCAACGGCTCGGGCAAGACGACGCTGCTGCGGACGATCGCCGGGGAGCTGGAGCCGGTTGCCGGCGAGGCGAAGGCCCATGTGCCCCTGCGGTTCCTGCCGCAGCGGCTCGATGTGCTGGACGGGGAGCTGAGCGTCGCCGAGAACGTGGCCCGGTTCGCGCCGGGCGCCACCAACAACCGGGTCCGGGCGCGGCTGGCCCGCTTCCTGTTCCGGGGCGCCCGCGCCGACCAGAAGGCGGCGACGCTGTCCGGCGGCGAACGCTTCCGGGCGGCGCTGGCCGCGCTGATGCTCGCCGAGCCCGCACCCCAGCTGCTGATGCTGGACGAGCCGACGAACAACCTGGACATGGCGAGCGTTCGGCAGCTCACCTCGGCCCTGGAGTCGTACGAGGGGGCGCTGGTCGTGGCCAGTCACGACCTGCCCTTCCTGGAGTCGATCGGCATCACTCGCTGGCTGATGGTGGAGGACGGAGAACTGAAGGAAATCACGCCAGAAGCTGTCGGGTATCCCGCCTAGCTTCGACTGCATGGCCGACTTCATGCCCGATTTCATCACCATCACCGGAGCAAGGGAGAACAACCTCAAGGACGTCGCTCTCCGTATCCCGAAAGGCCGGCTGACCGTGTTCACCGGCGTTTCGGGATCGGGGAAGTCGTCGATCGTCTTCGACACGATCGCGGTCGAGTCGCAGCGCCAGCTGAACGAGACCTTCACGTGGTTCGTGCGCAACCGGCTGCCCAAGTACGAGCGGCCGCACGCCGAGGCGCTGGAGGACCTCTCGCCCGCGATCGTCGTCGACCAGCGGCCGATCGGGGGCCACTCCCGGTCCACGGTCGGCACGATGACCGACATCTACTCGGTGATCCGGGTGCTGTTCTCCCGGCACGGCACCCCGAGCGCGGGTCCTGCGACCGCGTACTCGTTCAACGACCCCTCCGGCATGTGCCCCGAGTGCGACGGCCTGGGCCGGACCGTACGGCCGGACTGGGACCGCATTCTCGACCCGGACCGCTCGCTGGCCGACGGGGCGGTCCGCTTCCCGCCGTTCGCGGCGGGCACCTGGCAGGGGCAGGCGTACACCAACAGCGCCGACCTCGACCCGAGCAAGCCCGTCAAGCGCTTCACCGCGGCCGAGCGGGAGTTCCTGATGCACGGCCGCCCCGGCAGCAAGGTCACCGTCAACGGCACGGGCGGCACCTGGACCACCGAATACGAGGGGCTGGCCACCCGCTTCGAGCGGCTGTACCTGAAGCGGGACCTGTCAGCGATGAGCCAGAAGACGCGCGATCTGGTGCGGGAGTTCCTGGCCGAGGGGACCTGCCCGGACTGTGCCGGGGCCCGCCTGAACGCGGCGGCGCTCGCGACCCGGATCAACGGCATGAACATCGCCGAGTGCGCGAGTATGCAGGTCAGCGACCTGACGGCCGTACTGAAGGACATCGCCGACCCGGTCGCCGGACCGATCGCCCGGGCCGCCGTCAGCGCCCTCGAACGCATCGACGCCATCGGCCTCGGCTACCTCAGCCTCGACCGCGAGACATCCACGCTCTCCGGCGGCGAGGGTCAGCGCCTGAAGACCGTACGGCACCTGGGCTCCAGCCTCACCGGCATGACCTACATCTTCGACGAGCCGAGCGTCGGCCTGCATCCGCGCGATGTCGGCCGGCTCGGCGATCTGCTGCTGCGGCTGCGCGACAAGGGCAACACCGTGCTGGTCGTCGAGCACGACCGGGACGTCATCGCGCTCGCAGACCACGTCGTCGACATGGGGCCGGCGGCCGGCGCGGGAGGCGGAGAGGTCGTGTTCGAGGGGGCGCCGGGCGAGCTGGCCGGGTCGGGCACGGTGACCGGGCGGTGCCTGGGCCGCCGTACCTCGATCAAGGCGGACGTACGCACGGCGGACGGCGGGCTCTGGGTGAAGGATGCCGGCCGGCACAACCTGCGGGACGTGACGGTGGAGTTCCCGAGCGGGGTGCTCACCGTGGTGACCGGGGTCGCCGGGTCCGGAAAGAGCACGCTGGTCGCGGAGTTCACCGACGCGCACGCCGACGCCGTGATCGTGGACCAGTCGTCGATCGGGATCTCGGCGCGGTCGACGCCGGCGACGTATCTGGGAATCATGGACACGGTACGGAAGATCTTCGCGCGCGAGACGGGCGCGGAGCCGGGGTTCTTCAGCTTCAACTCGACCGGCGCCTGCGGCACCTGTGAGGGCCGCGGGATCATCTACACCGACCTCGCCTTCATGGACCCGGTGACGACGACGTGCCACGACTGCGAGGGGCGGCGCTTCAAGGACGAGGTGCTGCGGCTGACCGTCGACGGCAACTCCATCGCGGACGTCCTGGGGATGACGGCCGACCAGGCACTGGAGTTCTTCCAGGACGCGGGCGTGCGGCGCAGGCTGCGCGCCCTGCGGGACGTGGGGCTGACGTATCTCACGCTCGGCCAGCCGCTGTCCACGCTCTCCGGCGGCGAGCGGCAGCGCATCAAGCTGGCGACGCGGCTGCACAAGGAGCCGGAGGGGCGCGCCGGAGGCGAGAGCTCGAGCGCGCGGAGGCCCGAAGGGCTGAGCACGGTCGAGCTCTCGACACCGGCTGGAGCGCCCCGGAGGCGACGCAGCAAGAACAGCACCGGAGCGGTGTACGTCCTCGACGAGCCGACGACCGGGCTGCACATGTCGGACGTCGACGGACTGCTCGGCCTGCTGGACCGGCTGGTCGACACGGGCAACACCGTGGTGGTCGTCGAGCACAACCTGGACGTCGTGGCGCACGCCGACTGGATCATCGACCTGGGGCCGGACGGCGGCCGGGACGGAGGTCGGGTGATCTTCGAGGGAACCCCGCAGCAGCTCCTCAAGGCCCACGACTCCTTCACGGCGGAGCATCTCAGGAGGGCCACAGCCTGACCCCGAGGGTTTTGTACGGGCGGGTAGGCCCTGCATGATGGCGGATCGGTGCCCCATGCATCAGGGCGCCGACCCCGCCATCGATCCGGAGATCCCGTCGTGCCCAGCAAGAAGGCCCTCGTCCGCCGCCCGAGCCCACGCCTCGCCGAAGGGCTGGTCACGCACATCGAGCGTGAGAAGGTCGACTTCGATCTCGCGGTCGAGCAGTGGGAGGCGTACGTCGAGGCCCTGCACACGCACGGCTGGGAGACGGTCGAGGTGGACCCGGCCGACGACTGCCCCGACTCGGTGTTCGTCGAGGACACCGTCGTCATGTACAAGAACGTCGCGCTCATCACCCGGCCCGGTGCCGAGTCCCGGCGCGACGAGACCCTCGGCGTCGAGGAGGCCGTGGCCTCGCTCGGCTGCTCCGTGAACTGGATCTGGGAACCGGGCACGCTGGACGGCGGCGACGTGCTGAAGGTCGGCGACACGATCTACGTCGGCCGGGGCGGCCGTACCGACGCGGCCGGCGTCCAGCAGCTGCGGGCCGCGTTCGAGCCGCTGGGGGCGCGCGTCGTCGCCGTGCCGGTGAGCAAGGTGCTGCATCTGAAGTCGGCGATCACGGCGCTGCCCGACGGCACGATTCTGGGCCGCATCCCCCAGTTGGACGCACCGTCCCTCTTCCCTCGCTTCCTGCCGGTGCCCGAGGAGTCCGGGGCGCATGTGGTGCTGCTCGGCGGCGAGAAACTGCTGATGGCCGCCAGTGCGCCGAAGACGGCGGAACTGCTCGCCGACCTCGGCCACGAGCCCGTTCTGGTCGATATCGGCGAGTTCGAGAAGCTCGAAGGATGTGTGACATGTCTCTCGGTCCGGATGCGGGATCTGTACGCCTGACCGGCTGAGTGCTGCACTCGTTCAGCCCCGGGACCTGCGGGTCCCGGGGCATTTCGCACACCCGTGAACTCTCCACGGAACGGGGCTGATCTGCGGTCTTTACGTCGCCCTTAACCTACGGCTACGTAACCTACGGTTTCGTAGCCTACGATTCCGTAGGTTCCGGCAACCGCTCGCCGGTCATCTTTCCTGTGTTGTGCGTCCCCCTGGAGTTCCCGTGACGATCACTTCCCCTCACCTTGGCAGCCCTGCCGTCTGGACCGACGCCCGCCTGCTGTATGCGTTGGAGGAAGTTGTCGAGACCGAACTCAACCGGCATCTGAAGGTCGCCAAGGACTGGATGCCGCACGAGTACGTGCCGTGGACCGACGGCCGCAACTTCCCCGGCCTCTTCGAGGACGGCGAGGCCTGGGACAAGGAGCAGTCCCAGGTCACCGAGATCGGCCGCATCGCCCTGGTCGTGAACCTCCTGACCGAGGACAACCTCCCCAGCTACCACCACGAGATCGCCTCGCTCTTCGGCCGCGACGGCGCCTGGGGTACCTGGGTGCACCGCTGGACCGCCGAGGAGGGGCGGCACGGCATCGTGATGCGCGACTACCTGCTCACCTCGCGCGCGGTGGACCCGGACAAGCTGGAGCAGTTCCGGATGTCGCACATGAGCGAGGGCTTCGAGTCGGACAACCGGCACTCGATGCTGCACTCGGTGGCCTACGTCGCCTTCCAGGAGCTCGCGACCCGCATCTCGCACCGCAACACCGGCCACCAGTCGGGTGACCCGGTCTGCGACCGCATGCTGGCGCGCATCGCGACCGACGAGAACCTGCACATGATCTTCTACCGGAACCTGCTGAAGGCGGCCTTCGAGCTCGCGCCCGACCTGACGATGCAGGCGGTGCGGGACGTGGTCGTGAACTTCCGCATGCCCGGCCACGGCATCCCCGGCTTCGAGCGCGCAGCGGCCCAGATGGCCATCGGCGAGGTCTACAACCTGCGCATCCACCACGACGACGTCCTGCAGCCCGTCCTCCGCTTCCTGAAGATCATGGAGATCGACGGCCTCGGTCCCGAGGGTCAGAAAGCGCAGGAGGAGGTCGGTCTCTACATGGGCGGCCTGGACGCGGAGGCCCTGAAGTTCGACGAGAAGCTGGCGGCCCGCAAGGCCCGCATGGCGGCTCGCGCCGGGGCCTGACGGAACCTGGCTGAGGCCGCCCGGCCGAACCGGGGGCGGCGACGGTCGGCGCGGCGGGGCCGGCCGACAGCACGGGCTGCCGAGCGGGCCTTCAGCGTGCAGTACGCCTGAGCTCAAGGCGTTCCTTCTCCGAGAGGCCGCCCCAGACGCCGAAGCGTTCGTCGTTGTCGAGGGCCCACTCCAGGCAGGCGGAGCGGATCGGGCACATGCCGCAGATCCGCTTCGCCTCGCGTACGGAGCTGCCCGGCTCGGGGAAGAAGAAGTCCGCCCCGGTCTGCGCGCACAACGCCTCCTGCTGCCAGTCCAGGTCGGCCGAGGTGATCGTTGTGATCGTGTCGATGAGCATGCACAGGATCGTGCCGGGCGGCGAAAAACGTTCGATCAACGCGGGATCAACGCCGCGCCGCAAGGCCCCCGGCCGACTCGATGGTCTCCCTCCGCACGCGGCGACGCACGGCGGCGCGCGCGGAAACGGGTGAAAACCACGAGACCCGTACCGGTCACCTGCGGTAGCCGCAGGGGCCGCCCGAAACGACGGCAGCACCTCCGGCAGCGATTGTCAGTGGGCGGTGCAAGACTCGGCAGAGCAGACAACGGGACCCTTCCGAGGAGGGCGATGATGCTCACCACCCGTTATGTCACCGGCGCGCCGAACTGGATCGACGTCGGCACCTCCGACATCGAGGGCGCCAGTACCTTCTACGGCGGCCTGTTCGGCTGGCGTTTCCAGCCGGGCGGGCCCGAGACCGGCGGCTACGGGCTCTTCCAGCTCGACGGCCGGACGACGGCCGGCGGCATGCAGACCACCGAGGAGCAGGGCCCGCCGTCCTGGACGGTGTACTTCCAGACACCGGACGCGGAAGCCACGGCCAAGGCGGCCGAGCAGGCGCACGGCGCGGTGCTGGTACAGCCCATGGATGTGCTGGACATGGGCCGCATGGCGATCCTCGCCGACAAGGCGGGCGTGGGCTTCGGCCTCTGGCAGCCGGGGACCAACAAGGGCCTCGACGTCATGAACGAGCCCGGGACGCTGTGCTGGCTGGAGCTGTACACCACGGACGTACCGGCCGCGGCGGGCTTCTACAACACCACGCTCGGCATGGAGACCTTCGCCCTCGACTTCTACGGCGGCACCTACACGACGTTCAGCCCCGCGGGCCAAGGGGAGGACGCCATGTTCGGCGGGGTCGTCGACAAGGCCGACGACCCGGCGGAGGCGGACGGACCGGCGTACTGGCTGCCGTACTTCGAGGTCACCGACACGGACGCCACGGTCGCCAGGGCGCAGGAGCTGGGCGGCACGGTCCGCATGCCCGCCACGGACCTCCCGGACGTCGGCCGTATCGCCAAGCTCACCGACCCTTACGGTGCCCGCTTCGCGGTGATCAAGAGCGCACCGGTGCCGGGCTGAGCCCGACCGACCGCTAGGCGGATGCGCGCCGGACCAGCGTCGTCGGCAGGACGACGCTGGACGGCGTGCCTCCCACCTGCTCGCCGGTGCGGCGGTCGAGGCCGCGCAGCAGCAGCCGGGCCATCAGCCGGCCCATCTCCTCGATGTCCTGACGGACCGTCGTGAGCGGCGGGTCGGTCTGGTCCGCCATCGGCTGCATGTCGTCGAACCCGACCACGGCGACGTCGTCCGGCACCCGCCGCCCCGCCTCGCGCAGCACCCGCAGCGCACCCGCCGCGGTGAGGTCGTTCGCGGCGAACACGGCGTCCAGGTCGGGGCAGCGTTCGAGCAGCTCGCGCATCGCCCGTTCGCCGCCGGCCGGTGTGAAGTCGCCCTCGACGATCAGCCGTGGATCGGCGTCGACCATGACATCCCGGTATCCGTCGAGCCGGTCCACGGCCGACGTCTGGTCGAGGGCGCCGGTGATGTGCGCGACGCGGGTGCGGCCGAGGCCGACGAGATGCCGTACGGCGTCACGGGCGCCGCCACGGTTGTCGGTGTCGACGTACACCACGCCACGCCGGTCGCCGCTCCACCCGGGCCGTCCGCCGAACACGGTGGGGACCCCGGCGTGCTGGATCAGTGCGGGCAGCGGGTCGTCGAGGTGCAGTGAGAAGACGAGCGCCCCGTCGACATGGCCGCCGGCGAGGTAGCGGCCGACGCGGGCGTGGTCGTCGCGGCCCTCGGTGAGGAGCAGCACCAACTGGTTGTCGTGGGCCGTCAGCTCCTTGCTGATGCCGCGCAGTTGCAGCGCGAAGAAGGGGTCGGCGAAGACGCGCGTCTCGGGTTCGGCGACGACGACGGCGATGGCGTCATGGCGCCGGGTCACGAGACTGCGGGCGGCCTGGTTGGGCACGTACCCGAGTTCCTCCACCGCCGCGCGGACCCGCTCGACGAGCGGCTCCCGGACCCCGTCCCCGCCGTTGACGACGCGGGACACGGTGGCCCGGGAGACCCCGGCCCGGGCGGCCACGGCCTCCAGGGTGGGACGCGGTGCGGTTTCGGTCACTGCGGGGCTCCTCATCGGCGGTTGCGGATCAGGATAGCCGTGGTGGAGGCAGAGGTGAGAGCGCTCTCGGATGATCCAAACCGCTGGTGGAACCCCCCTGGCATCCACGAGGCCCTCACGCCAGCAGATCCACCCGCCGCCCGATGCCCTCCCGCTGCGCCGCCCGATACGCCGGCCAGCTCAACGCCAGGTCCTGCCAGGGCAACCCGACCGGGGCGTAGACGGTACGGCTCTCGGCGCTCGCGCGTCCCGGGTGTTCACCCCGCACCACCTCGCCCAAGGTCGCGTCGGCGGTCCCGCCCCGCGCCAAGACGCCCATGGTCGTCGCGAGTTCACGGTCGTCGACCACGACCGTCGCAGCCTCCAGCAGATCGACCGCCAGCTCCGCCTTGCCCGGCTCGTCGGCTCCCAGGCTCGTGAAGTGCTGGCCCGTTCTGGCGTCCGCCAGGTGCAGCAGCGGCTCCCGCGACCAGGTGGCCGACAGGACGACGTCGGCAGCCGCGGCGACCTCCGCCGCGGAGGACAGCACGCGCCCGCCGTGCCGCCCCGCGAACGCCGCGGCGCGGTCGGCGGAGGTGTCGTGGACGACCAGGGCGCCGCGAGGCCGTAGCGCGGCGAGTCCGCGTACCACCAACTCGGCCTGGGCCCCGGCCCCGATCACCCCGACCGTCTCGCCCGGACCGGCGAGGAGATCCGTCCCCAGCGCCGCCGCCAGCCCCGTACGCCACGCCGTCACCGTGGCCGAGTCCAGCAGCGCCAGCAACTCGCCGTCCCGCCCGCTGTGCAGGCAGATCACTCCGCGCAACGCCGGTTGCGCGCCAGGGAACTTGGCGTTGACCTTCACCGTGTACGCCTCGATGCCCGGCAGCAGGCCGGGGATCAGCGCGGTGGCGGTGCCGGGGAACGGCAGGTCGGTCCGCACCCGTTGCCCGGCGACGGGCACGGCGTCAGCGGTCCGGAACCCCTCCCGCAGGGCGCCCAGACAGGCCTCCGGTTCCAGGACGGACTCCAGGTCACCACGTGTCAGTACAAGTGTCACCCGTCCATGATGCGTCAGTGCTGGTGCGCGGACCCGGACGCCGGCTCATGACCGTGATCGTGCGGGTCGTACCCCGGGATCGTCCCGTCCGTCTTCTTCACCAGGAACAGTCCCACCATCCCCATGTCCGAATGGCTCTGCACATGGCAGTGGTACATCCACGCGCCCGCACCGACGCCCTCCCCCGCGATCACCTGGAAGCCGAAGGAGTCCGCGGGGCCCACGATCTTGTTGTCGATGACCTGGCTGGGGTCGTCCGGGCCGGTGAGCATGCCCGTACGGTTGTCCGCCCAGCGGTGACCGTGCATGTGGAAGGTGTGGTAGTACTCGCCGTGCGTGATCATCACGAACTCGACGCGATCGCCCACCGTGGCCTCGAAGTCGGGGCCGCTGTGCGCGGGCTTGTTGTTGATGAGCATGTCGTTGAAGACGACCGTGTGGGTCGCGTCGGGCAGGACGTCCCCCTTGCGCCGGACGATCACCGGCCCGTACAGGCCCTTGCGGATGCCGCCGGTGCCGTGCTCCGTGCCGACGACGTGGTCGTGGTAGTGCCAGTAACCGGCGCTGCCCGCCCGCCAGGTACCGTCCTTGCGGCGGCCGGGGGCGTGGGTGCGCCAGGTGTAGGTACGGGTGCCGCCGGGCTCCACGTCACTCTTGTTGAGCTTCGTGCCGTCGCTGGTGATCTCGTAGTCGAGGCCGTGGACGTGCAGGCTCACCGGCACGTCCATCGTGTTCTCGAACTCGATGTGCGCGGTGTCGCCCTCGTTGAGCTCGATCAGCGGGCCGGGGATGGTCGCCTTGCCCTTCTCGAAGCCGTAGCCCATCTGCCCGTCGGCGAGTTTCTCGGCGTACAGCTTGAGGTGCCTGACCTCGCCGCCGGCCGGGGCGGTTCTCGCCGGCGCGTCGGCGCTCGCGGCCTCGGGCACCTGCCCGAGCGACAACGATGTCGCGACGGTCGCGCCACCGAGCAGGACGCGTCTGTTGAAGGTGCGCCTGTCGAAGCCGCGTCTGATGAAGCTGCCTTCGCTCATGCCGAACTCCCCACGGCGTTACGGAAATTACGGGGGTGAACCGCTGAGACGGTACCGGTCGATCCCTCGTTTATCCACACTCAGGACAAAGTTGGCCCCAGTACGGCCGTAGGTATTGGCGAGTCGTTCAAAGGGGTCTAGCTTCCTTGTCGCTGTTGCTGTGACCGTGGAGGTGCCCATGCGCTTGCGAGGGTTGAGCACGACAAGACAGACCTGGGTGGCCACTGTGACCGCCGGGATCGTCGCCGCCGGGCTGATGTCCGCCCCGGCGGCCGACGCACGCCCGGCCCCGGAGCCACCCCTGACAACGATGTCCATCAAGTCGCCCCCGGGCGGCGCAAATGTACGAGTGCTCATCTTCTATGGGTCCGCGGCCGGCGGCGAGGAGTCGCCCGTGGTGAACGCCGGCATCGGGGCGATCGAGAAGATCGGCCTGTCGGGCCCGGCCGACCGGCGCTTCAAGACCGAGGCCACGAACGACGCCTCGGTCTTCACCAATGAGACGAAGTTGGGCCGCTTCAACACGATCGTCTTCCTGACCGGCGGTGGTGACGTCCTCGACCCCGAGCAGGAGGCGGGCCTGGAGGCCTACATGGAGGCGGGCGGCGGTTTCGTCGGCATCCATGACGCGGCCCGCGCCGAGCCGTACTCGGACTGGTTCACCGGCCTGGTCGGCGCCCGCCCGGCCGCCGGCGGCCCGACGAACGTGCAGCGGGCCGTGGTTGAGGTCGGTGACCGGCAGCACCCGGCCTCCAAGGAGCTGCCGGTGCAGTGGAAACGGCCCGACAAGTGGCTGAACTGGGCGAAGAACCCGTCGGGCGCGGTGCACACGGTCGCCCGGGTCCGGGAGTCGTCGTACCAGCCGGGCACGGGCGCCAACGGCTGGGATCACCCGGTGAGTTGGTGCCGTGACTACGACGGCGGCCGCTCCTTCTACACGGGTATGGGCGGCACGGCGTCGTCGTACGACGAGACCGACTTCCGTACCCATCTGCGCGGTGCCCTGCTGTGGACGACGCGGCTGGTCCAGGCCGACTGCAAGGCCACGATCAGCGGCAACTACAAGGCCGAGCGACTCACCCAGCCCAACCAGCCCGGCCAGAACGACCAGATCGGCGAGCCGCACGGCCTGGTCACCGCTCCCGACGGCCGCGTGCTCTACATCGGCCGGGGCGGCGCCGACTCCTCCCAGCCGGTCGTCACCGACTGGAACAACCCGGAGATCGGCAAGGGCAAGGGCGAGATCCACGTCTACGACCCGAAGACCAAGAAGGTCACCCTGGCCGGGGCGCTCACGGTCTTCGGCAACAAGGGCGGCGGCGATGAGCTGATCAAGGTCGAGGAGGGGCTCCTCGGCATCGAGCTCGATCCACGCTTCGAGGACAACGGCTGGGTGTATCTGCACTACACCCCGCACTCACGGCTCAACCGAGACACGAGGATGGCCGAGCGGCGCGTCTCCCGCTTCACGCTCGACCTCGCCACCGACAAGCTGGACCTGGGCAGTGAGAAGGTCCTGCTCAAGTGGCCGGTGCAGGTCCACAGTTGCTGCCACTCGGGCGGCGGGATGGCCTGGGACTCCAAGGGCAACCTGTACATCGCGACCGGCGACAACAACTCCAGCCGCTTCAGCGACGGTTACTCCGGCAACAACCCCGAGCCCAACTACAAGGGTGTCTCCTTCGCCGACGCACGCCGCACCGCCGGCAACACCAACAACCTCAACGGCAAGATCCTGCGCATCCACCCGGAGCCGGACGGCACGTACACGCTGCCGGAGGGCAACCTCTTCACGGGCAGGGAGACCGACGAGGGCGGCGGCAAGACACGCGGCGAGATCTACGTGATGGGCGTCAGGAACCCCGCCCGCATCTCCGTCGACAAGCAGACGGACGTCCTGTACGCGGGCTGGGTCGGCCCCGACGCGGGCGCGCCCTCGACGACCTGGGGCCCGGCCAAGTACGACACCTTCGCGGTCATCACCAAGGCGAGCAACCGCGGCTGGCCGTACTGCATGGGCAACAAGCAGCCCTACCGTGACCGCAATCTGCCCGACCCGACGAAGCCGCTGGGCTGGTACGACTGCGACCACCCGAAGAACGAGTCGCCGAACAACGACGGCCTGGTCAACCTCCCGCCGGTCACCGGCAACAACATCTGGTACTCGCCCCAGGGCGGCGCGCCGGACTTCCCGCGTGACGCGAACGGCGTCCCGTCGTACAAGCAGGAGGAGTCCACCTACGCGCTGCCGTGGCTCAAGGGCGGTGGCCAGGCCGCGATGAACGGGCCGGTCTACCGGTACGACGCGGCGAGCGCCGGTGACACCAAGTGGCCGGCCTACTGGGACGGCAAGTGGTTCGTCGGCGACTTCTACGACGCCGACCAGCCGCGCAACGCGGTGATCACCGACCCGAAGACGCACGGTGACGGCGGACTGCCGATCCACTCGGAGTCGCTGAAGAAGATCGTGCCGGTCGGCAACGACGGCATCAAGAACCTCATGGACTGGAAGTTCGGGCCGGACGGCGTGCTCTACGTGCTCGACTACGGCCGCGGCTTCTTCACGTCGGACACCAAGTCGGCGCTGTGGCGGGTCACTTACACGGGCGGCGCTGCGACTCCGGCCGCCGACCAGCTGGCGAGGGGAGCCCAGTGATGAAGCGAAGCAGTCCACCTCGGCGAAGAGTCTGGGCGGCCCTGTTGGCCGTGCTGCTGGTGATGCTGGGACTGCAGTCGGTCCCCGCCGTCGGGCGGCCCGAGTCCCCGTCCGCGAACGCTGCCGCCGCCCAGACGCTCACCTGGACGGCCGGCGACGACATCACGAAGTACACGTCGGCGCCGGCCACGGCGGTGGCCGGGACGACGACGATCGTCTTCGAGAACAGCACGGCGACCGGCAACACCACCGGGATGCCGCACACGTTGACGTTCGACACCTCCGACCCCGAGTTCAACAACGACGTCCAGCTCAACATCCTCGCCAATCCGAACGACGACCAGGGCGGCAAGCACACCGCCGAGGTCACGCTCACCCCCGGCCGCTACCGCTACTACTGCACGATCCCCGGTCACGGGCAGATGCAGGGCATCCTCGTGGTGACCGAGGGCAGCGGCGAGGACACGACGGCACCGCAGACGTCGGCGCACGTCAGCGGGACCCAGAACGCGCAGGGCCAGTACGTCGGTTCGGCGAGCGTGGCGGTCCACGCCACCGACGAGGAGGGCGGCTCCGGGCTCGACCGCACCGAGTACGCGGTCGGCGACGCGGGCGCCTGGCAGCCGTACACCGCGCCGGTCGTCGTCGACCAGGTCGGCGACCACAAGATCCGCTACCGGGCCTTCGACAAGGCGGGGAACGTCTCGGCGGAGAAGAGCGCCCAGTTCACGGTCGTCCCGCCGCCGACCGACGACACGACGGCGCCTCAGACCTCGGCGACCGTCAGCGGCGAGCAGAACCCCGACGGCACGTACATCGACATGGCGACCGTCACCGTCTCCGCCTCCGACACCGGTTCCGGTGTCAACACCATCGAGTACGCGATCGGCGACGGAGCCTGGCAGCCGTACACCGCGCCCGTGATGGTGCACGAGGTCGGCGCTCATACGGTGCGCTACCGGGCCACCGACAAGGCGGGGAACGTCGCCGCAGAGAAGAATGTGCAGTTCACGGTCGTGGCGGCGCCCCAGCCGGACACGACTGCGCCGGTGACGGGCGTGACCGTGGAGGGCACGAAGAACTCCGACGGGGCGTACATCGGCAATGCCAAGGTGACCGTCACGGCGACCGACGAGCACCACGGCTCGGGTGTCGACCGGATCGAATACTCGATCGACGGCGGGCCGTACCTCGCGTACGGCGCCCCGGTGGTCGTCGACCGCGCCGGCACGCACACCCTCGGCTACCGGGCGACGGACAAGGCGGGTAACACCTCCACCGCCCGCACGGTGACCTTCACCGTGGTGGCGGGCCAGGTCCCCGCGCCCAACTGCCCCGAGTTCGACGAGCGGTTGACGGTGATCGTCGGCACGGTCGACTCGGGCGTCCCGAACCGGCTCACCAACAGCCGGTGCCGGATCAACGAGTTGATCGAGGACGAGAAGCAGTGGACGTCCCACGCACTGTTCCTCAAGCACGTGACGACGGTCCTGGACAAGCTCCTCAAGGAAGGCGTCGTCGACCAGCGCGAGTACAACGCCGTCCGCAAGGCGGCCCGGCAGTCCGGGATCGGCAAGCCCGGCCAGACCGAGGGCTACCGCACCATCCTCGACGGAAGCGCGGCGTCCTTCGCCAAGTGGCAGCAGGTGGGCGGTGGTTCGTTCGCGCAGAACGCCGACGGCTCGATCACCAGCGGCACCAGCAAGGCGGGCCTGGGCATGCTGTGGTTCCCCGAGCGGAAGTACGGTGACTTCTCGCTCAAGCTGCAGTGGCGCGACGACGCTCCGGGCACCGGCAACGCCAACTCCGGTGTGTTCGTCCGCTTCCCGTGGGTCCACGACCACTCCGAGGAGTCGCGGCCGGAGTGGGTCGCCATCAAGTACGGGCACGAGGTGCAGGTGCTCGACCGTCCTGACGGCGACATGTACAAGACGGGCTCGGTGTACGGCTTCGACCGGGTGGGGCTCGCCGGTGCCGGCGTCACCCAGAAGGGCACGTGGAACGACTACGAGATCCGCGTGGTCGACCAGCACTACTCGGTCTACCGCAACGGCGTGCTGATCAACGAGTTCGACAACACCGGCGGTCAGGACTTCGTCCCGCCGCGCTCGGACGACCCGGGCACGGACGGGCGCAGGTTCGCCTCCGGCTACATCGGGCTCCAGGTGCACGGCACGACGGACGTGGTCTCGTACCGGGACATCCGGATCAAGGAGCTGTAGACCGGCGAGCAGGAGATCAAGGAGCCGTGGGTTCTGAGGGAGGCGCCTCCGACGGGGGCGCCTCCTTCTTCGCCCGGCTCGGCTGCACTCTCTTCGGCTCGCCCGGCATCTTCGGATACTCGGGCGGGTACGGCAGATCGCCGAGTCCGTGGTCGCGTTCGTCCTGGTTGGCCAGCTCCAGCAGCGCGTCCAGCGAGAAGCGGTGGTCGTCCATGTCCGCGTGCACGTCGCCGAGTTCGGCGAAGCGCGCGGGCATGGTCACGAGGTCGAAGTCCTGGGGGTGTGCCTCGCCGACCTCCTCCCAGCGCAGCGGCGCGGAGACCGGGGCGTGCGGCCGGGGCCGTACGGAATAGGCGGAGGCGATCGTGCGGTCACGGGCCGTCTGGTTGTAGTCGATGAAGATGCGCTCGCCGCGCTCCTCCTTCCACCACTTGATCGTCACCTGGTCCGGCATCCGGCGCTCCAGCTCCCGGCCGACCGCGATCGCGGCGCGCCGGACCTGGGTGAAGGTCCAGCGCGGCTCGATGGGCACGAAGACGTGCAGTCCGCGTCCGCCGGAGGTCTTGGGCCAGCCGCGCAGGCCGCCGAACTCGTCGAGTACGGAGCGCAGTTCATGGGCGGCGCGGGCGGCGTCGTCGAAGTCGGTGCCGGGCTGCGGGTCGAGGTCGATGCGCAGTTCGTCGGGGCTGTCGACGTCGTCGCGGCGGACCGGCCAGGGGTGGAAGGTGAGCGTGCCGTACTGGGCGGCCCACAGGACCGCGGCCTCCTCGGTGGGGCACATCTCGTCGGCGCTGCGGCCGCTGGGGAAGGTGATGTGGGCGGTGGGGATCCAGTCGGGCATGCTCTTGGGCGCCCGCTTCTGGTAGAACCACTCGCCGGTCACACCGTCCGGGTAGCGCTCCAGGGTGGTGGGCCGGTTGCGCAGGGCGCGCAGGATGCCGGGACCGACGGCGATGTAGTAGCGGGCGAGGTCCAGCTTGGTGAAGCCGCGTTCGGGGAAGAAGATCTTGCCCGGGTTGGACAGGCGCACGGTCCGGCCGCCCGCTTCCAGTTCCACCGCTTCGCCCATGCGAGACACGGTAGGCGCCCGGCGCATGCCGCGCACACCGGGCGACGGCAGCCGGATGCGAGCAGAATCGTCAGCATGGACCTGCCGGTGATGCCGCCCGTGAAGCCGATGCTCGCCAAGTCGGTGGCGAAGATTCCGCCGGGCATGCAGTACGAGGCGAAGTGGGACGGGTTCCGGGCGATCGTGTTCCGCGACGGGGACGAGGTCGAGCTGGGCAGCCGTACCGGGAAGCCTCTGACCAAGTACTTTCCCGAGCTGGTGGCGGCGCTGAAGGAGCGGTTGCCCCAGCGGTGCGTGCTGGACGGGGAGATCGTCATCGCGCGCGAGGGGCGGCTCGACTTCGACGCGCTCACCGAGCGCATCCACCCGGCCGACTCCCGGGTGCGGACGCTGGCCGAGCGGACGCCGGCCTCGTTCGTGGCCTTCGACCTGCTGGCGCTGGCGGACCGGTCGCTCCTCGAGGTGCCGCTCGCGGACCGGCGGGCGGCGCTCACCATGGCGTTGTCCGGGGTGACGGCGCCCGTGCATGTGGCACCGGCCACGACCGACGTCGACACGGCCCAGGGGTGGTTCGAGCAGTACGAGGGGGCGGGCCTGGACGGGGTCATCGCGAAGCCCCTCACGCTGCGCTATCTCCAGAACGAGCGGGCCATGTTCAAGATCAAGCACGAGCGGACGGCGGACGTCGTCGTCGCGGGCTACCGCCTCCACAAGAGCGGCCCGGTCGTGGGCTCTTTGCTGCTCGGCCTCCACGACGACCGGGGCGCCCTCCAGCACGTGGGCGTGTCCGCCGCGTTCTCCATGAAGCGGCGTGCCGAGCTGATCGAGGAGCTGGAGCCGCTGCGCATGGCGGATGCCGCAGGGCATCCCTGGGCGGCGTGGGCCGACGAGGCGGCCCACGAGTCGGCGCGGCTGCCGGGCGCGCCGAGCCGCTGGTCGGGCAAGAAGGACCTGTCCTGGGTGCCGCTCAGGCCGGAGTGGGTGGCCGAGGTGGCGTACGACCACATGGAGAACGGTGCCCGCTTCCGGCACACGGCCCGCTTCCGCCGCTGGCGTCCGGACCGCACGCCCGAGAGCTGCACCTACGCGCAGTTGGAGGAGCCGGTCCGCTACGACCTGGCGGAGATCTTCGCGCCGCAGGCCTGACGAGCGGCGCGGGGATCATCACGGCCCCACGCGAGCCGGAGTCACGGCTGCATCAGCACCTTGACCGCGCCGTCCTGCTTGCGCTGGAACATCTCGTACGCGTGCGGGGCCTCGCTCAGCGGCACGCGGTGGGTGGCGAAGTCGTCGACGCCGAGCGGGTCCTCGTCCGTCAGGTAGGGCAGGATGTCGTCGCTCCAGCGGCGCACGTTGGCCTGGCCCATGCGGATCTGGACCTGCTTGTCGAACAGGGTGAGCAGCGGTATCGGGTCCGCGGTGCCACCGTAGACGCCGGACAGGGAGATGGTCCCACCGCGCCGCACCAGGTCGATGGCCGTGTAGAGGGCGGCGAGCCGGTCGATGCTGAAGCGTTCGGCGAGCGGGCCGCTCAGCTTGCGGGGCAGCATCGCGGAGGCCTGCTGGGCCAGCCGGGCGGCGGCGCTGCCGTGCGCCTCGGTGCCGACCGCGTCGATGACGGCGTCGGGGCCACGGCCGTCGGTCTCGTCGCGGATGGCGGCGACGAGTTCCTTCTCGTCGTGGAAGCTCCTGAGGTCGAACGTCTCGACCCCGCGCTCGCGCACCCTGCGCAGCCGCTCGGGCACCAGGTCCACGCCGAACACCCGCCCGGCGCCCTGGACCTGGGCGACCCGGCAGGCCATGTCGCCGATGGGGCCGAGGCCGAGCACGGCGACGCTGCCGCCCTTCGGAACCTCGGCGTAGCGGACCGCCTGCCAGGCGGTGGGCAGCACGTCGGAGAGGTAGACGAACCGGTCGTCGGGCGGCCCCTCCGGGATCTTGATCGGACCGAACTGCGCCTGCGGGACCCGCAGATACTCGGCCTGCGCACCCGGCACCGCGCCGTACAGGCGGGTGTAGCCGAACAGGGCGGCGCCCATGCCCTCGCCGCTGACCTGAGTGGTCTCGCACTGGGTCGGCAGACCGGTCAGGCACATCCAGCAGTCGCCGCAGGCGATCTGGAACGGCACCACGACGCGGTCCCCCGCCTGCAGGTCCGGCACCCCCGCCCCGACCTCCTGGACGATGCCCATCGGTTCGTGGCCGAGGATGTCCCCCGGTGTCATGAACGGCGTGAGCACCTCGTACAGGTGCAGGTCGGAGCCGCACAGCCCGGTGGACGTGATGCGGATGACCGCGTCCGTCGGCTCCTGGATGGTCGGATCGGGCACGCTCTCCACGCGTACGTCCCGCTTGCCCTGCCAGGTCACTGCCCTCATCGCCCGCGCTCCCTCCGGAACATCTGCGCGTTCGCTCGTTCGGTGGCCGCCGGGTACCCCTGTGCTTCCTCGCCGAACCGTGCGGGCGGGCCGGTGATCCGTCCGCGAGCCGGCCGTGCGGTGTACGCCGACCGGCTGGCCGCGCCAGGGCCGATCGGCGGATTGGCGCGGGCAGGCCCAGCCGATCGGGTATGTCTCCTATGAACAGATAAGCGCACTATTGATGACGCAGGGTGGGTGGGTTGGGTGCGAGTGGCAACGGTGGGCAGACAACGAGGGGCGCGCTCCAGACGCCTCACGACCCTGGCGGGGCTGCTGGCCGCCGCGCTGGGAGCATCCCTGGCGGCGGGATGCACGATGTCGGGCAACCCGGGCGACGACGGCCGCGGCCGACCGCATGCGTCGACGCCGAGCGAGGGCGAGAGCCGGGCGAAGGGCCCCTCGGTACTGGCCGTGAAGATCGACAACGCCCGCGCGGCCCGACCTCACACCGGCCTGAACGCAGCGGACATCGTGTACGTCGAGCCGGTCGAGGGCGGACTGAGCCGCCTCATGGCGGTGTACGCGACGAAGCTGCCGAAAGCCGTCGGGCCGGTGCGCAGCGCACGCGAGTCCGATCTGGAACTGCTGGCCCAGTTCAACAAGCCGACCCTCGCCTTCTCCGGGGCGCAGGGCAAGCTCATGCCGCTGATCGACAAGGCCCCCCTGCAGGCGGAGCCACCCGAGAAGGCGGCCGGCGCCTACTTCCGCGGCGACGACCGGCCCGCGCCGCACAACCTCTTCCTCCGGCCCGAGCGGCTGATGCCCGCCGCGCCGGGCAGGGACGCCCTGACGACCGGCTTCCGCTTCGGCGCCGCCCCGGCGGGCGGCAAGGCCACGGCCTCGCAGACGGTGCGCTACAAGTTGGCCCAGTACACGTTCACCTGGTCCGCAGGCCAGAACCGCTGGCTGGTCGCCATGGACGGCAAGGACGCCGTGGCGTCGGACGGCAAGCGGCTCGGGGCCCCGACGGTCGTCCTGCAGTACGTGAAGGTGCGCAAGTCCGACTTCCACGACACGCTGGGCCACTACACGCCGTACACCGAGACGGTCGGTTCCGGGAAGGCGCGGGTGCTGCGGGACGGGCGCGCCTACGACGTCAACTGGAACCGCCCCAAGGCCACGGACGGCACGACGTTCACGACCGGTGCCGGCGAGCGGATGACCTTCCCGGACGGCCAGGTGTGGGTGGTGTTCGCGAAGGCGCCCTGAGCGTCCGAGGGCCCGGAAGTGCGGGATCAGGGGTGAGCGACGAGGGGTTCCGCCGGGTTGCGGAGCCCCTCGGCCGCGTCCGCGACGCGCCGGATCAGGTCGAAGAAGAGTGCCTGCTCGTCGGCGGAGAGCGGGGCCAGGAAGACCTGGTTCATCCGGGCCGTGCGCACGGTCAGCTTCTTGTGCGTGCGCAGCCCCTCGTCCGTGAGGCGCAGCAGGAAGCGCCGGCCGTCCTGGGGGTCGCGGACCTTGTCGAGCAGCCCGCGGCGGCCGAGCCGGCTGATCACCTCGGCGATCGTGGACCGGTCGAGCCCGACCCGCTCCCCCACCGTCCGCTGGTCCAGCCCCGGCTCGGCGACGAGCGTGTTGAGGACGGCGAACTGGGGCGAGGTGATCTCCTCCGAGACCATGGTGTTCCAGAGCAGGTAGTGCGCCTGCTGGAGCCGCCGGGCCAGATGCCCGGGGTGGGTGGTGAGGTCCACGGCGGCCATGCGTGCTCCCCTGGTCGAAATCGTCGGTGCACTGAACAATACCGGAGCTCCACTCGACTGTCCTCGGGCCATCGACCCCGTGACGTTCGCATTTGCCGAGCTCTTGACGGCTTCGCGCTCCGGTGGCAGCGTGAGACGCAACCTCGCAGAAATACTCAGTGCGCTGACTAACTAGGGTGCTGAGCGCTCGGAAGAGATGGGGCTTCTCGGATGGACAAGGTGGTCGCCACGGCCCTGGGGGCGGTGGCCGATGTGGGTGACGGCGCGTCGCTCGCGGTGGGTGGCTTCGGGCTGAGCGGTGTGCCGAACGTGCTGATCCAGGCGCTGCACGAGCGCGGGGTGGGCAGGCTGTCGGTGGTCTCCAACAACTGCGGGGCGATGGAGTCGGGTCTTGCGGTGCTGCTGTCAGCGGGCCGGATCGCCCGGGTGACCGGCTCGTACATCGGCGCGAACAAGGAGTTCGCCCGCCAGTACCTGGGCGGTGAGCTGGAGGTCGAGATGATCCCGCAGGGCACGCTGGCCGAGCGGCTGCGGGCCGGCGGGGCCGGGATCCCCGCGTTCTACACACCGGCCGGGGTGGGCACGCAGGTCGCCGACGGCGGGCTGCCATGGCGCTACGACGGCTCCGGCGGGGTCGCGCTCGCCTCGCCGCCGAAGGAGGTGCGGGAGTTCGACGGCACCGAGTACGTGCTGGAGCGCGGAATCCGCACCGACTTCGCCCTGGTGCGGGCGTGGAAGGGCGACCGGCACGGGAACCTGGTGTTCAACAAGTCGTCCCGGAACTTCAACCCGCTGGCCGCGATGGCCGGGCGGGTGACGATCGCCGAGGTGGAGGAACTCGTGGAGCCGGGCGAGATCGATCCGGACGCGGTGCATCTGCCGGGCGTCTTCGTGCAGCGGGTCGTGGCGCTCGCGCCGGAGCAGGCGGAAGACAAGCAGATCGAGCGGCGCACGGTTTCCGCGCCCCTGGCAGACGGGACGGTGAGCTAGCCATGGCGTGGACGCGGGAACAGATGGCCGCCCGGGCCGCTCGCGAGCTCCGGGACGGCCAGTACGTCAACCTCGGCATCGGACTGCCGACCCTGATCCCGAACTATCTGCCGCCCGGCGTCGAGGTGATCCTCGAGTCCGAGAACGGCATCCTGGGCACCGGGCCCTACCCGACCGAGGAGCAGGTCGACCCGGACCTGATCAACGCCGGCAAGGAGACCGTGACGGTCCTGCCGGGTGCCTCCTTCTTCGACTCGGCGCTGTCGTTCTCGATGATCCGCGGCGGACACATAGATGTCGCCGTGCTCGGCGCCATGCAGGTATCCGCCACCGGTGACCTGGCGAACTGGGCGATCCCGGGCAAGATGATCACCGGCATCGGCGGTGCGATGGACCTCGTGCACGGGGCCCGCACCGTCATCGTGGTGATGACCCACTCCGCCAAGGACGGCAGCCCCAAGATCCTCACCGAGTGCGCACTGCCGCTCACGGGCAAGGGCTGCGTGAACCGGATCATCACCGACCTCGGCGTGCTCGACGTGACGGCGGACGGTCTGCTTCTCGTCGAGACCGCGCCGGGTGTGGCCGTCGACGAGATCGTCGCCGCCACCGACGCCGAACTCGCCGTCGCGGAGGGTCTGCTGTGAACACCGTCTACCTCGTCGACGCGGTCCGCACCCCGATCGGCCGCTACAACGGCGCCCTCGCCTCCGTCCGCCCGGACGACCTGGCCGCCCACGCCATCCGTGAACTCATGGTCCGTACGCCCGACTTGGACCCGTCACGGATCGAGGACGTGTACTTCGGCAACGCGAACGGCGCCGGGGAGGAGAACCGCAACGTCGGCCGCATGGCCGCGCTCCTGGCGGGCCTGCCCACCTCCGTGCCCGGCGTGACGGTCAACCGGCTGTGCGCGTCGGGCCTCGAAGCGGTCATCCAGGCGGCCCGCGCCATCGCCGCCGGGGACGCCTCGATCGTCGTGGCCGGTGGTGTGGAGTCGATGACCCGGGCACCCTACGTGCTGCCCAAGTCCGACAAGCCTTTCCCGGCAGCCCACACCGAGCTGTTCTCCACCACCCTGGGCTGGCGCATGGTCAACCCGCGGATGGCGCCGCAGTGGACGATCCCGCTGGGCGAGTCGGCCGAGCTCATCGCCGAGAAGCACAAGATCGGCAGAGAGCAGCAGGACGAGTTCGCCCTGCACAGCCACCAAAAGGCGGCCCGGGCGCAGTCCGAGGGCCTCTTCGACGCCGAGCTCGCGCCGGTGGGCATCCCGCAGCGCAAGGGCGACCCGGTCGTCTTCGGTGCCGACGAGTGCGTACGGCCGGATGCGTCCCTGGCGGCGATGGCGAAGCTCAAGCCGTCCTTCCGCACCGCGAGCGAAGCGAGTTGGGGGTCCCCCCGGCCGAAGGCTGGGGGAGGGACCGTCACCGCGGGCAACGCCTCCCCGCTGAACGACGGCGCCGCCGCGCTGCTCCTCGTCGACGAGGAGGGCCTGAGGGCCACCGGGCGTGAGCCGCTCGCCCGGATCTGCGCGACCGGCGTCAACGCCCTCGATCCGGACTACTTCGGGCTCGCCCCCGTCGAGGCCGTCAACCGCGCGCTCGCCAAGGCGGGCAAGGGTTTCGGCGACCTGTCCGTGCTGGAGCTGAACGAGGCCTTCGCCGCCCAGGTGCTGGGCTGTGTCGCCGAGTGGCCCGAGTTCGACCCGGCGATCCTCAACCCGCAGGGCGGCGCCATCGCCCTCGGCCACCCGCTCGGCGCGTCCGGCGCCCGTCTCGCCGGCACCGTCGCCCACCAGCTCGCCCGCAAGGGCGGCGGAGTCGGCGTCGCCACCCTCTGCATCGGCGTGGGCCAAGGCCTCGCCCTAGTCCTCGAACGTTGACGAAACGCAGGATCCCCATGACTCTCACCCAGCACGACATCGACCGGGAGATCGCGGCCGAGCACGCCGCGTACGAGAAGCGGATCGCCGACGGAGCCCCCGTCGAGCACCACCCGCGCCGTGACTACACCCCCTACCGCTCCTCCGTCCTGCGCCACCCGAAGCAGCCGCCGGTCACGATCGACGTCAGCAAGGACCCGGAGCTGGTGGAGCTGCACTCCCCCGCCTTCGGCGAGCGGGACATCACCGAGATCGACAACGACCTGACCCGGCAGCACACGGGTGAGCCGATCGGTGAGCGCATCACCGTCGAGGGCCGGCTCCTCGACCGTGACGGCCGCCCCATCCGCGGCCAGCTCGTCGAGATCTGGCAGGCCAACTCGGCCGGCCGCTACGCCCACCAGCGCGAGCAGCACGACGCCCCGCTGGACCCGAACTTCACGGGCGTCGGCCGCACCCTGACCGACGACAGCGGCTTCTACCGCTTCACCACCGTCCAGCCGGGCCCCTACCCGTGGCGCCAGCACCTCAACGCCTGGCGGCCGGCCCACATCCACTTCTCGCTGTTCGGCACGGCGTTCACCCAGCGGCTGGTGACGCAGATGTACTTCCCGAGCGACCCGCTGTTCCCCTACGACCCCATCATCCAGTCGGTGACGGACGACACGGCCCGCCGGCGGCTGGTCGCCACCTACGACCACGGCCTGTCGGTGCCGGAGTTCTCGATGGGCTACCACTGGGACATCGTCCTCGACGGACCGAACGCCACCTGGATCGAAGAGGGACGCTGAGCTGCCATGACGAAGATCGACACGAGCCGCCCGGAGACCGTGCTCCCCACCCCGTCGCACACCGTCGGCCCCTTCTACGGACACGCCCTGCCCTTCCCCGGCGGCGGCGACATCGCCCCGATCGGCCACCCGGACACGATCGCCCTCCAGGGCTACATCAGCGACGGCGAGGGCAATCCGCTGCCGGACGCGTTCGTGGAACTGTGGGGCGCCGACCCGGACGGGAACGTCCCGCAGGTCGACGGCTCGATCCGGCGCGACCCTGCGAGCGGCGGCTATCTGGGCCGCAACGGCATGGAGTTCACCGGCTGGGGCCGTATCCAGACCGACGCCAACGGGCACTGGACCGCGCGGACGCTACGGCCCGGCCCGCGCGGGCGGAGCGCGCCGTATCTCAGCGTGTGCGTCTTCGCGCGCGGCCTGCTGGTGCACCTGTACACCCGCATCTATCTGCCGGGCGACGAGGCGGCCCTCGCCGCCGACCCGTTGCTGTCCCGGGTACCGGACGAGCGGCGCGACACGCTGATCGCACGGCAGCAGGGCGAGGGGACATACCGTTTCGACATCCGCCTTCAGGGCGAAGGCGAGACGGTCTTCCTGGAGTACCAGTGACTTCTCCCGATGCCGACACCGGCCTGCTCGCCCCCGGGTGGACAGGCTCCCCCGCCGCCTCCGCGACCGGCGACAGCGCCTATCTCCAGGCGCTGCTGGACGCCGAGGCCGCGCTGACGCGGGCCCAGGCCGCGCTGGGGCCGGCCCCGGCCGACGCGGCGCGAGCGGTCACGGAGGCGGCCGAGGCGACGCGCTTCGACGTACGGTCCCTCGCCGAGCGGGCGCGCGGGGGCGGCAGCCCGGTGATCCCGCTGGTCGCCGACCTGACGAAGGCGGTCGGTGAGGAGTACGGCCCGTACGTCCACCGGGGTGCCACCAGCCAGGACATCCTGGACACGGCGACGATGCTGGTCTCGGCGCGCACGCTGGACCTGGTGCTGGCCGACCTCGACCGCACCCAGCAGGCCCTGGCCGGGCTGGCAGCCGAGCACCGTGACACCGCGATGCCCGGGCGGACGCTCACCCAGCACGCCGTACCGACGACGTTCGGGCTCAAGGCGGCCGGATGGCGGTCGCTGGTGCTGGACGCACGGGACCGGGTGACTGCCGTACGGGACTCGCTGCCCGTGCAACTCGGCGGTGCCGCCGGGACGTTGGCGGCCTTCGGGGCGTACGGCGCGAGCGATCCGGCCGCGCTGCCGGCGGCGTACGCCCGCGAACTCGGCCTGCGGGCGCCCGAGCTGCCCTGGCACACCCTGCGCACGCCCATCGCCGATCTCGCCGGGTGCCTCGCCTTCACGGCGGGGGCGCTCGGCAAGCTCGCCGCGGATGTCATCACCCTCTCCCGCACCGAGATCTCCGAGGTCGCGGAGGGCAGCGGTGGGGGCTCGTCCGCCATGCCGCACAAGTCCAATCCCGTACGGTCCACCCTGATCGCGTCCGCCGCGCGGCGGGCGCCTCAGCTCGCGGCCACGCTGTACGGCTCGATGGCGGCGGAGGACGAGCGGCCTGCCGGGGCCTGGCACGCCGAGTGGGAGCCGCTCAGGGACCTGCTGCGACTGGTCGGCGGGGCCGCCCGGGACGCCGTCGAGCTGGCCCGGGGAATGCGGGTCGCCGCCGACGTCATGCGCGAACACCTGGATCTCACGAACGGGTTGATCGTCTCGGAGCGGCTGTCCGCCGAGCTGGCTCCCGTCCTGGGGCGGGCCCGCGCGAAGGAACTCCTGACCCGGCTGGCGTCCGAGGGCCGCCCGCTCGGTGAGGCGCCGGAGCTGGCGGACGTCGACCTCGATCCCACCCATTACACCGGCTCCGCCGGAGCCCTCACCGACCGTGCTCTGGAGCGACGTTGACCGGCAAACTCCTCAACCACCGTGCCGAAGGGCCCACTTCCGCGCCCCCGCTGCTGCTGGGACCCTCGCTCGGCACCTCGTACGCCCTGTGGGACAAGGTCGCGCCCGAGCTGTCGATCGGCCATCGGGTGGTCCGCTGGGATCTGCCGGGGCACGGGGGCTCGGCATCCGGCCTCATCGGCGCGGGCGCGACCGTCGGTGACCTCGCCGGTCTGGTGCTCGCGCTCGCCGACTCGCTCGGCATCGAGCGGTTCGCGTACGCGGGAGTGTCGCTGGGTGGTGCGGTGGGGCTGCACCTGGCCGTGCACCATCCCGAACGGGTCTCCGCACTGGCCGTGATCTGTTCGTCGGCGCACTTCAACGGCTCCAAGCCATGGGAGGAGCGGGCCGCCCTGGTGCGGCGCGAGGGGCTGGCGGGGCTCGCCGAGGGCGCGGACGACCGCTGGTTCACGCCCGGGTTCACCGTGCCGGAGCTGGTGCGGGACCACCGGGACGCCGACCCGGATGCGTACGCCGCCTGCTGCGATGCGCTCGCCGCCTTCGACCTGCGGGACCGGCTGCCCGAGATCTCCTCCCCCACGCTGCTGATCGCCGGGCGCGAGGACCCCGCGACCCCGCCGGCCCATCTGCGGGAGATCGCGGACGCCGTGCCCGGTGCCACCCTCGTGGAACTGCCGGGGGCCTCGCATCTGGCACCCGCGCAGTGCCCCGAGGCGGTGCTGACGGCGCTGCGGGCACACTTCGGCGGCGCTGCCAAGCGGGGCATGGAGGTACGGCGCGAGGTGCTCGGCGACGCGCACGTCGACCGCGCGCAGGCCCGGCAGACGCCTTTCACGGCCCGCTTCCAGGACTTCATCTCGCGCTACGCCTGGGGCGAGATCTGGACCGACCCGACGCTCAGCCGCCGCGAACGCAGCATGATCACCCTCACGGCGCTGGTCGCGCACGGCCACTACGACGAGCTGGCCATGCACGTCCGGGCGGCCCGGCGCAACGGGCTGACGCCGGACGAGATCGGGGCCGTCCTGCTGCAGACGGCCGTGTACTGCGGGGTTCCGGCGGCGAACTCGGCGTTCGCGGCGGCCCAGCGGGTGCTGGCCGAGGAGGCGGAGCCGGACGCGGGTACAGCAAGGTGAGAGCAGGGTGACCCTGGCGGTCGTACCTTCAGCGGCAGCTCGCACATGCCCGCACGACGTGCCTACGGTGGAGACATGTCCACGGTTCTGATCACGGGCGCCACCTCGGGTCTCGGCCGCTACGTCGCCGCCGAGCTGGTCCGCTCCGGGCACCGTGTCCTCGCGCACGGCCGGGACGCGGACCGTACGCACCGGCTTGTCGAGGAGCTGCGGGCCGACGGCGAGGCCGAGGGGTTCGTCGCGGATCTGGCCTCGCTGGGGCAGGTGCGGGAGCTGGCTGCCCATGTCGCCGGGGCCCATCCCGAGCTCGACGTACTGATCAACAACGCGGCGGTGGGCGCCGGGCCGCGCAGGTCAGCACGGGAAACCGGCGCGGACGGGCACGAACTGCGGCTCGCGGTCAACTACTTGGCACCGGTGGCCCTGACCCGCGCGCTGCTCCCCGTGCTGCGCGCCAACGCCCCCGCGCGGATCGTGAACGTCGGCTCGGCCGGTCAGGAACCCGTCGACTTCGACGACCCCGAGCTGACCCGCGGCTACGACGGACTCTCGGCGTACTGCCGCAGCAAGTTCGCCCTCGCGGCCCACACGTTCACGCTCGCCGAGGAACTCACCGGCACGGGCGTCTCGGTCAACGTGCTGCACCCGGCGACCCACATGGACACGGCGATGGTCCGCGACGGCGGCTTCACGCCCCGGCACACGGTCGCCGACGGCGCCCCGGGCGTCCTGGCCCTCGCCACCCGGGACCTGGGCACGGGCGGCTACTTCGACGGGACGTCCCGGGCGCGGGCACATGAGCGGACGTACGACCCGGACGTCCGCAAGCGACTGGCGGCCGTCACCGATCAGCTGCTGAGCCTCTGAGCCGTCACACCACTCCCGCGGCCAGCGCCGCCTCCGCCTGCAGCACCAGCCCGTCCGCGCCGCACGACCGCGCCAGCGTCAGCCCGCGCCGCAGCTCCGCCGACGAGCGCGCGGCGAGACCGAACTCGACCCGGGCGGCGGCGTGTTCGTACTGACAGGGCGAGGCCTCCAGATAGGTGACGGCCTGCTCGGCGAGGCGTACCGCGCGCTGGCCGGTCTCCAGGGCGGCGGCGCAGCGCAGGGCCTCGCCGATGGCGGTGTCGGTGCCGAGGCGCTCGGCGTGCCGGCGGACGTCGGTGGCCAGCCGGGCGGCGCGCTCCGGGTCCTCGTTGGCGAGGGCACGGGCCAGGTCGACCGCCCAGGGGACCAGGACCGGGTTGTTGTGGCCGCGTACGGCAGCCGCCTTCTCCGCGGCCTCCAGTTCGTTGATGCCGTCCTTGGTGCGGCCGACGGCGAGGAGCAGACGGCCGCGGACCGAGCGCGGGTCCGGCAGCACGATGGTGGTCGGGTACGGCGGGGCGAAGCCGTGCTGCTCGGCGAACTCCCAGGCCTCCTCGACATGGCCGCGGGCGAGCAGCGTGTCGACGAGGTTGCAGGTCGCCGACCAGTACAGGGGCAGTCGACGGCCGACCCGCTCCGCGAGCGCCAGCGACTTTCGCAGGGACGCCTCGGCCTCGCGGAGCCGGCCCCGCCTGCGGTGTCCGACACCGACGTAGGCGTGGGCCAGGGCGAGGTGGCCGCCACTCCAGCCGGCGGACTCGTACGCCCGCAGGGCCTCGTTGTAGAGGGACTCCGCCCGGTCGAGGCGGTCGGTGAAGGCGTAGGAGTTGGCCAGCATCATCAGCAGTTCGAGGCCCCACTCCGGGTCGGTCCAGCCGAGTCCGGGGGCGAGGCGGCCGTTGACGAGGGCGCGGTCGCACAGTTCGGCGACCTCCTCCGCGTTCTCACCGCGGGCCATGGCGTCGAAGCCGCGCAGGATGAGCAGGGCGCGCTCGGAGTTGTCGCGGCCGGTGCAGGTGCCGGCGAGTTCGGCGAGGCGCGTGGAGCGCCCCGGGTAGGCATCCTCGCCCGCGTGGATGCCCTCCCACATGAACTGCACCGCCTGCAGCCGCAGCCTGGCGGGGCCCGCCCGGTGCCGGGCGGCTTCCGCCTCGACGGTGCGGACGGCCTCCTCCAGCTGGTCGTTGTGGAGCAGGGCCTGGGAGAGGCGGTACACGGCGTCGACGCGTTCGTCGCCGTCGAGGCCGGGCATGGCCAGGGCGGTCTGGAGGTGGTCGATGGTGGTGGCGGGCGCGGTGAGGAGGGTCGCGCCGCCCAGTTCGTGGAGCACGCGCGCGTGGACCTCGGGCAGGGGCGGTTCCACCAGGGCCCGCTCCAGGCAGCGGCGGGCCGCGTCGGGGGCGCCGACGGCGAGGTGTTCGCGGGCGGCCTCGCGCAGCTGCTCGACGAGTTCCTCGTCGCTGTCCGGGTGGACCTCGAGGAGGTGACGGGCGGCGACCGCGGCACCGCGTCCGTTGTCGGTGACGACGCGGGCGGCGATGCCGTGCATCGCGGTGCGCAGGGCGTCGGGGATGGAGTTGTAGACGGCCGTGGCGATGAGGGGATGGACGAACTCCAGCTCCCCGTCGTCCGGTTGGGCGCCCGCCGGATCGGGCTCGGTGAGAATGCGGGCGGTACGCAGGAGGTCGGCGCAGCGCACCGCGTCGTCGAGGCTCATGGTGGCGAGCTCGGCCACCAGGTCGACGGAGATGCCGGTGCCGAGGATGGCGGCCGCCCAGGCGAAGCGGGTGGCTTCGATGCCGAGGGTCTCAAGGCGGGCGACGAGGCCGCCGCCGCGTGCCGCGCGGTTCAGGGCGCGCAGCTCGGAGGCCGCGGACTCGGTCGGCTCGAACTCGCTGTCCTGCACCTTGGCGAGGAGTTCGACGGTCTCGTACGGGTTGCCGCCGGTGACCGCCCAGACCTCGCGGCAGAACGGGGCGTCGGCGTGCGGGCCGAGGGTGGCGCGGGTGAGGCCGGCGGTCGCGTCCGGGGTGAGGGCGCTCAGGGTGGCGACGGAGCTGCCCGCGGCGGCGACGGCGTCGAGGTGCCGGGCGCTGTCACCGCTGACCTCGCCGGGGCGGCGGGCCACCACGACCAGGACGTTCTGTTCGCCGAGGCGTCCGGCGAAGGCGGCGAGCCAGCGCAGGGTCTCCTGGTCGGCCCAGTGAGCGTCGTCGATCAGCAGCACCAGCGGCCAGTCCCGCCGTGCCAGCCGGCGTACGGCGGCGACCAGGCCGTCGCACACGCCCTGCGGGTCGGCCTGCCGCTCGCCGGGGTCCGTGATGCCGAGGGCGGGTCCGGCGATGTCGTACCAGTCGCCGAGGTACTCGCGCGCCTCCTCCGGCATCAGCGACAGCAGGGCGGGCTGCATCAGCTGCCGGACGACGTTGAAGGGGACCGAGCTCAGCGTCTCGCTGGCGCGGGCGGACCACACCGTGCAGCCGCGGGCCTCGGCGATACGGCGGGTTTCGGCCAGCAGCGCGGTCTTGCCGAGTCCCGCCTCGCCCCGGAGCACCAGGAGGCTCCCCGAGGAGGACTTTTCCATGCACAGGCTGTCGAGCGCCCCCTCGACGGCGGCGAGTTCCTCGTCGCGCTCCCACAGGGAGGCCGAGGCGACCTGTGTGGGCCGTACCTCCGTCATCCCGCTCCCTCCCCAAGTCGCCCGAACGACGTACAGACCTCGAGCGTAGCCGTCGGATTGCCTAAGTGGAGGCGGGTCCGGGCAGCTGTTGCCGTGAAGGGTGACAGGTGATGCGCGCGGGCGACGCGAGGGGCCCGCGACCTGCCCCGGCAAAACTGACCAACAGTCAAAAATACGCCATCCCAACGACGTTCGAAGGAGGGGACATGACGCTGACTTCCTCCGACCGCGGCGCGGTCCGGTCCCGCAGGGCCCTGGTCGCGGGTTCGGTGGGCAACTTCATCGAGTGGTACGAGTTCGGGGTCTACGGCTACTTCGCCACGATCATCGCGGCGCGCTTCTTCACGCCGGAGGGCGGCAGTGAGGTCGAGGCGCTGGTACGGACGTATGCGTCGTTCGCGCTGGCCTTCTTCTTCCGGCCGGTCGGAGCGGCCCTGTTCGGGCGGCTCGGGGATCGGATCGGGCGACGACCGGTACTGATCCTGGTGATCACGCTGATGACCGGGGCGACGACGCTGATCGGCGCGCTGCCCACGTACGACACCGTCGGCGCCCTCGCTCCGTGGCTGCTGACGTTTCTGAGGGTGCTGCAAGGGCTGTCCGCGGGCGGGGAGTTCGGGGGTGCGGTGTCGGTGATGACCGAGTTCGCGCCACCCGGGCGGCGCGGTCTGTACGGGTCGTGGCAGTCGTTCACGGTGGCGCTGGGGCTGCTGGGCGGCGCGGGGGCGGCGGCGCTGCTGGCCACCATGCTGACCGAAAGCCAACTGGGCGACTGGGGCTGGCGGTTGCCGTTCCTGATGACGTTGCCGCTGGGGCTCGGTGCCCTGTGGCTGCGGTTGAGGCTGGACGAGACGCCTGCGTTCCGGGAGGAGCGGGAGGCCGGGCGGCCACCGGGGCGTGAGGTGGCGGGGGCGATCGCGCTGGGTGCCGGGCGGATCATGGGGTGGGCGGCGGCCGGGTACACCTTCCTGGTCGTGCTGCCGTCGTACCTGCAGTCCACGCTGGACGCGACCTTCCAGCAGGCGCTGCTCGCCACGGTGCTGGCCAACCTCGGTTTCGCGGTGACGATCGTGCCGGCGGGGTGGCTCAGCGACCGGTACGGTCGGCGGCCGGTGATGCTGGCGGGGGCGGTGCTCGTGGTGGTCCTCGCGGTGCCGCTGCTCAACCTTCTCCAGGACCCGGGCGTTTCCCTCACCGTGAAGGGTGCGGCGGTGTGCGGGGCGGGTGCCGTGGTGGGTCTGATGGCGGGGCCGGGCCCGGCGATGCTCGCGGAACTGTTCCCGACCAACGTGCGCTACACGGGGCTGGGACTCGCCTACGCCCTGTCCAATGCGGTGTTCTCGGGCTGCGCCGGGCTCATCATCACGGAGACGATCGAACGGACCGGCAACGTGGACATCCCGGCGTACTACGCTGCCGCGACCTGCGCGGTGAGTGTCCTCGCGCTGACCGCGACGCCGAAGACCCGGCCCCGGAAGCCGGGAGCCCCGGTCAGGGAACCGAAACGGAAGGCGAGCTGAGCGAATGCGAGTGATCGGCCTGATGTCGGGCACCTCCCACGACGCCATCGACGCCGCGGCCTCCGACCTGAACCTCGTCGGCGACAGCCTGGTCCTCAAGACGCTGGGGCTGGTGAGCGAGGCCTACGACGAGGCGTTGCGGGAGGTGATCGCGCAGGCGCTGCCGCCGGGGGTGGTTTCGATGGCGGAGGTGTGTCGGCTGGATACGCGGATCGGGCAGGCCTTCGCCGTGGCGGCGGTGCGGGCGGATCGTGAACTGTGCGGTGGGCGGGCCGAGTTGGTCGCCTCGCACGGACAGACCGTGTACCACTGGGCCGAGGACGGACAGGTGCACGGCACGCTGCAACTCGGGCAGCCCGCGTGGATCGCCGAGGCGACCGGGCTGCCCGTGGTCGCCGACTTCCGGCCGCGCGACATCGCGGCGGGAGGACAAGGCGCACCGCTGGTCAGCCTGGTCGACCTGCTGTGGCTGCGGGGCCGGCCGGGCACGCCCGTCGCCCTCAATGTCGGCGGGATCGCCAACCTCACCGCGCCCGACGGCACCGCCTTCGACACCGGGCCGGGCTGCGCGCTGATCGACGCCGCGGCGCGGGGGTTCAGCGGGGGACGGCTGGCGTACGACGTGGACGGGGCGCTGGCCGGTCGCGGCAGCGTCCATGAACCGCTGCTGCTGCGGCTGCTGGAGGAGCCGTACTACGCGCTGCCCGCGCCCAAGACGACCGGCAAGGAGCATTTCCACCTCGGCCATCTGCGGGACGCACTGGCCGGGTTCGGGACGCTGCCCGCCGAGGACGTCGTCGCCACGCTGACCATGCTCACGGCACGGACGGTCGCCGACGCCGTGCGTGCGATGGGCGCGACGGAGGTGATCGCCTCGGGCGGCGGGACGCGTAACCCCGTACTGATGAGGATGCTCGGGCAGCGTCTGCCGGGGGTGGCACTGCGCACGTCCGACGAGTTGGGGCTGCCGTCGGCCGCGAAGGAGGCGTACGCCTTCGCGGTGCTGGGGTTCCTGACCGCGCACGGACTGCCCGGCACCGTGCCGTCCGCCACCGGCGCCCGGCACGCGCGCGTGCTCGGTTCGATCACCCCGGGCCGGGACGGACTGCGGCTTCCGCCACCCGCGAAGGAGCGGCCGGTACGGCTGGTCCTGGAGTGATTCGGGCCGAAATCCGAGCACGCCGGGGCCGGATCCTCTCATCCGGCTTTCACCGACACCTCATACGGTGGGGTCATGACGCAGGTGACTCCTCCCGGCTGGTACCCCGACCCCGGCCAGAAAAGTGACGGTCCGCCCACCGAGCGCTGGTGGGACGGCAAGGCATGGACGGACCAGGTCCGGCCCGCGGGGTCGGCCGACGTATGGGGCCCTCCGGAGCAGTTGCCGGCCGCGGGCGCTTATCCGGCGTATCCGGCACATCCCGGTTATCCCGGCCAGTTGCAGTCGGGCGGTCGGCGCCGTCTGCGTACCGGCATAGCCGTGGGAGTGGCCGCCGTGGTCCTCGCGAGCATCGGTGTCGGCGTGTACGCGCTGACCGCCGACGACGGCTCGGGGGGCAGCAGCGCCAACTCCCCGCAGCAGGGGTCCGGCGGCCAGGGCGGACCCGGTGGCGGCCAGGGCGGCCCCTTCGGCGACTCCGGCGGCGGCAACGGCGGTTCGGGGGGCGGCGACGGTGGTTCCGGCGGCGAGTCGCCCGCACCCGAAGAGTCCGAGGCGCCGAAGGTGGACAGCGGTTCGGTGACCGACGCCGTGAGCGGGATCAGCATCCCCATCCCGGACGGCTGGTACGGACAGGAGAGCGGCTGGGGCGCGAACGTCGCCTCGGACGAGACGTACAAGTGCCCCGCCGACACCTCCCAGAGCTGCCAGAAGGGAGGCGCGTACTCCGCTCCCGCCCTCGCGCACGGCACCAAGGGCGACACGGCCGAGGAGGTCGCCAAGGCGGACATCGAGGCGAACGTCAAGGAGTCCTACGGCAAGGGGTACGGAGAGATCACCTCGCACGAGGTGCTGGCCTCCAAGGCGGTGACCGTGGCCGGACAGAAGGGCTACCTGGTCCGCTGGAAGGCGATCACGAGCAAGGGCGTCGACGGCTACGTCGAGTCACTCGCCTTCCCCTCGCCCGTGAGGGCGCAGCAGATGGTCGTGGTCCGCTTCGGCGTCGACGTGGGTGAGAAGCAGTCGCTGATCGACGAGATCACCAAGGGCATCAAGGTGTCCACCGGCGGCGGCAACGGCCAGGACGTCTGACACACCCCGACCGCCCCCCGTGCCCCGCACCTGATGCGGCCGGGTGGGGTGCCCCTCCGCTCAAGGGGAACCCCACCCGGCCGGGGGGTGCGCGCCGCCCCCGTCCCCACGGTGCGGCGCGAACAGGTCACCGTCCAGTCATCCCGTGGACGGCGGCCTGAGTCTCAGGTGAGGCCCAGTGCGGGCAGCACGGCGGCCTCCACGAAACGGACGAGGTAGTCGGGGTCGGCGTCCTCGCCCTCCAGCACGGGACGCGCCCGCAGCACGCCGAAGATCTGTGCGGGGACGTACTCCAGCGCCGGATGGTCGGCGGCGACCTCCCCGCGCTGGACCCCACGCCTCAGGATCTGCCTCAGCGCCTCGATCTCGGGGTCGATGAGTGCCTCACGCAGGGCGCATTTGAGTTCCGGGTCCTCCATCACGGCGTGCCCGAGCGCCTGGAACAGTCGCGTGTCCTTGGCCGACCACGCCCCCGCGGCCCGCGCGGCCTCACGCAGGTCGTCGGCGAGCGTGCCGGTGTCGATGCCGTCGAAGCGCGTGAGCCGGCTGGAGCGCAGGGCCGCCGCCACGAACTGGGGCTTGGTCCCCCACTGCCGGTAGAGCGTGGACTTGCTGCACCGCGTGCTGGCGGCGACGCCCTCCATGGTGACGGCGTCGTAGCCGCAGGCGCGGATCTGTTCGAGCACGGCGTCGAAGAACTCCCGCTCACGCTCGGGCGTGATCTTGGAGCGGCGCGAGGCGGCGACCGTCTCCGGTCCGTCCGCGGCCTGCGACGTCATGGCTCTTCTCCTCGCTCCGGTGGGGCGGCCTCGCGGGGTGACGGAGGCCGCGTTTCCAGTGTGTCGCACGTCTATCGATACGCCACTGTACCGGAACGCGCCCGTATCGGTACAGTGTCGTATCGGTACAGTCGCGTTTCGGTACATTGGCGTATCGGTACGTCGCCGTACCGATGAGTTCGCCGAGCCCCAGGAGTCATGAGCTCGACAGCTCAGCCCAGCACCACCCAGCGCCACCGAAGGCACCACCCAGCACCACCCACCGTCAGCGAAAGGGCCGGGGGAATGAATGCCCGCACCGAGCCTGCCCGGGCGGAGACCGACGCGATAGCGCGGCCTCCGCTCGTCCGGGAGCTCCTGCTTGTCGCAGGGCTCTTCCTCGTCTACAAGTTCGGCCGGCAGCTCGCCACGGGCCACACCGGCGAGGCCTTCCACAACGCGGACCGCGTGTGGGACCTGGAACGAACCGTCCACCTGCCCGGCGAGGGCTCGGTGCAGAACCTGCTGCTGCACGGCGACACGCTCATACACGTCGCGAACACCTACTACGCGACCGTCCACTTCCCGGCCACCGCGGCCTTCCTGATCTGGCTCTACCTGCGGCGCCCCGCGCACTACGTCTGGGCCCGCCGCGTCCTGGCCGTCGTCACCGCCGCCGCCCTGGTGGTGCATCTGACGTTCCCGCTCGCCCCGCCGCGCATGCTGGCCGCGACCGGCCTGCTCGACACCGGGCAGCTCTACGGCCCCTCCGTGTACGGCTCACCCGAGACCGACCACCTCTCGAACCAGTTCGCGGCGATGCCGTCGCTGCACTTCGGCTGGGCGCTGATGGTGGCGATCGGCCTGATCGTGGCGACCCGCTCGCGGTGGCGGTGGCTGTGGCTGCTGCACCCGCTGGTGACCCTGCTGGTCATCGTGGGCACGGCCAACCACTACTGGCTCGACGCGATCGTGGCCACCGCCATGCTCGGCATCGCGCTGGCGGTGATACGGCTGCCGCAGCGCACGGCGACGACCGCCGGACGCGGCGCGGACAGACTCGTACCGGCACCCCGCGGCGAGGCAGACACCGACGAGACCGCCGTACTCGTGGGGGCGGGCCGATGAACGCCACCGTCCTCGCCGTCGTCCTGTCGCTGTTCTCCGCCGTCGCCTACGCCGCCGCGGCCGTGGCCCAGGAGCGGCTGGCCTCCCGCGCGGCAGGGTCGGGTCTGCTGCGGCTGCTGGGCTCCGGCGCCTGGTGGGGGTCGGTCCTGCTCAACGGCTCCGGCGCGCTGCTGCACGTAGTGGCTCTCAAGTACGGTCCGCTGACCCTGGTGCAGCCGCTGGGCGCGCTCACCCTCGTGGCCGCGGTGCCGCTGGGCGCGCGCCTCGCCGGGCGGCGGGTCAGCGCGGTCGAGTGGCGCGGTACGGCGCTGACGCTCGCCGGCCTGGGCGCGATCCTCGTCACGGCGTCCGGGCCCGCGCCCGACGACGTACTGAGCACGTCCGAGGCGCTGGCGGTCGCCGCGGTGACCGTGATGCTGCTCGGCCTGCTGTCGCGGCCGGGCGCCCGGCCGGGGCTGCGGCACGCGACCGCGTCCGGCTTCGCCTCCGGGGTGGCCTCGGCGCTCACGCAGACGGTGACGGTGGCCGCGACGGACCACTCGGCCCCGCTGCTCAGCCTTCAGGTGGTCGGGGTGGCGTTGCTGGTCGCGGCCCTTGCGGCAAGCGGACTGCTGTTGTCGCAGACCGCCTACCGGGGCGGCCTCGGCGCCCCGCTCGCGGTGGTGACGCTGGCCAACCCGATGGCGGCCGCGGTCATCGGGCTGGTCCTGCTCGGCGAACGCCTGCAGGGCGGCGCGGCGGGCATCCTGCTCGCGCTGGCCGGGGCGGGACTGGCGTCCTGGGGTGTGGTGCTGCTCAGCCGGGCGACGCCCGAACCCGCTTCCCCGGCGCCTGCCACGCCCGGCCCCGCTGCGGACGACGACCACCCCGTCGCCGCCGTGCTGGCCCTGGAGGCCGGGAGGTCGGCGGCACTGTCACCGGCGCTGACGCCCCAGTCGCCTGCCCCGGAACCGGCGTTGGTGCCCCGGCAACCGGAGCCGGGGCACCTCACGGCACACTGAGCGGAACTGCGATCCGGACTAGTCCGTGATGATCGCCGGGTCGCTCACGCCCGGCCGCCCGTTCTCGACGTGCCCGGCGAAGCGCCGCAGGAACGTCGGGTCGGCGTCGGTGGTGACGGTCAGGTCGTACCAGCGCCGGCTCCCCTGCAGCTCGACCGTGCGGCGCGCGGTGTCGCCGGGCCGTACCGTCACCGTCGCGGGGCGGCCGCCGTACCCGTTGGCGATCTTCAGGCGGACGCTCGCCGTTGCCTTGTTGGTGAAGGTCAGCTCGATGTCGTCGCCCCTGTGCCGGGCGGTGACCTCGGGGCCGGCCGTCTTGTTCGAGCCCTTGAAGTAGCGCACGAAACCGTTGGGGCCGTGCACGGTCAGGTCGTACGAGCCGTTCGAGTACGCCGAGTTCCAGGTGTCCGCGATGCTCTTGCCGGCCTCGGTGGTGTACATCCAGGGGCCGTCGGTGCGGTTGCCGGAGGTGATGTGGAAGGCGGCACCGGCCTTGGCACCGGAGGCGAAGGTCAGCGTGAACTTGCCGACCGCCGCGTCGACGGAACCGTCCACGTGCGGGGCGTACTTGAGCGGACGGGCCCGACGCAGACCGCGCTCCTGCTTCGGCATGTCCGGGTCGGCCGGCGGTGTCGGCTTGTAGTCGGGGTGACGCTCGCGGTCCGGCGGCTCGTACTCGTCCGTCTCCGGCAGCGCGGCCGGGCGACTGTCCTTGCAGGAGAAGTCGAAGGCCGAGGTCAGGTCGCCGCAGATGGCGCGGCGCCAGGGCGAGATGTTGGTCTCCTTGACTCCGAAGCGGCGCTCCATGAACTGCAGGATCGAGGTGTGGTCGAGGGTCTCGGAGCAGACGTAACCGCCCTTGCTCCACGGCGAGACGACCAGCATCGGCACCCGCGGACCGAGACCGTAGGGGCCGGCCGGGCGCTTGCTGTCGCCCTTGTAGAGGTCGAGCGAGACGTCGACGGTGGACTTGCCCTTGGAGGCGTCCTTCGGCGGCAGCGGCGGCACCACGTGGTCGAAGAAGCCGTCGTTCTCGTCGAAGGTGATGAACAGGGCCGTCTTCGACCAGACCTCCGGGTTGGAGGTGAGGGCGTCCAGGACCTGGGCGATGTACCAGGCGCCGTAGTTCGAGGGCCAGTTGGAGTGCTCGGTGAAGGCCTCCGGGGCGGCGATCCAGGAGATCTGCGGCAGCTTGCCGGCCTTGACGTCCGCCTTCAGCTGATCGAAGTAACCGTCGCCGTTCTTGACGTCGGTGCCGGTGCGGGCCTTGTCGAACCAGGGGTCGCCGGGCTTGGCGCCCCGGTACTTGTTGAAGTACAGCAGCGAGTTGTCGCCGTAGTTGCCCCGGTAGGCGTCCTCGATCCAGCCCCAGGAGCCGGCCGCGTCCAGGCCGTCGCCGATGTCCTGGTAGATCTTCCAGGAGACGCCCGCCTGCTCCAGGCGCTCGGGGTAGGTGGTCCAGCCGTAGCCGAGCTCGTCGTTGCCGAGGACCGGTCCGCCGCCCGTGCCGTCGTTGCCCGTGTAGCCCGACCACATGTAGTAGCGGTTCGGGTCGGTGGAGCCGATGAACGAGCAGTGGTAGGCGTCGCAGATGGTGAAGGCGTCGGCGAGGGCGTAGTGGAAGGGGATGTCCTCGCGGTTCAGGTACGCCATGGTCGTGGTGCCCTTGGCGGGGATCCACTTGTCGTACTTGCCGCCGTTGTACGCCTGCTGACCGTCGTTCCAGCCGTGCGGCAGGCCCTCCAGGAACTGCATGCCGAGGTCGTCGGCGTCCGGGTGGAACGGCAGGACGTCCTTGCTGCCGTTCGACTGGTGCCAGATCGACTTGCCGCCGTCCTGCGCCACCGGGCGCGGGTCGCCGAAGCCGCGGACGCCGCGCAGCTTGCCGAAGTAGTGGTCGAAGGAACGGTTCTCCTGCATCAGGACGACGATGTGCTCGACGTCCTCGATCGACCCCGTGCGGTGGTTCGCCGGGAGGGCGGCGGCCCGCTGGATGCTGCTCGACAGAGCAGTGAACGCCGTGGTCGCGCCCGCGACTTGGAGGAATCTGCGGCGATTGACTTCGGGCATGGGTGAGGATCCTCTTCCCATAGGGGGTGATTTGACCGGACGGCATGTGACGGAATGCGCGCGGAAGGAGTGTTCCAGGAGCACCAAACGTCAGGGAAGGGTCCGGTGGCGCCCGTGTGAAAGTCGCGGGTACGTGAGGTGTGCCGGGACCGGGACGCGGGGATGGTCGCGATCATGACAGAGACGACGCGCACGGTATCCCCGCCGGCACAACGGCCCGTACGCCAGCTCCTCGCCGCCTCCGTCGGCAACGCCGTGGAGTGGTACGACTGGTACGCCTACACGTTCCTCGCCACCTATCATCGCGGCCGAGGTCATCCCCAGGAGCGCGGACAACTCCCTGGTGCCGCTGCTGTCGACGTTCGCGGTCTTCGCGGTGGGCTTCTTCATGCGGCCGGTGGGCGGGCTGGTGATGGGCGCGATCGCCGACCGCCGCGGGCGGCGCGCCGCGCTGACGGTCACCATCCTCCTGATGGGCGGCAGCAGCCTGCTGGTCGGTCTGACCCCGACCTACGAGACGGCAGGCGTCCTCGCTCCGGTGATCCTGGTCCTCGCCCGGCTCCTCCAAGGCCTGTCCGTGGGTGGCGAGTTCGCGGCGTCGACGACCTTCCTGGTGGAGTCGGCGGGACCGGGCCGCCGCGGACTGTTCTCCAGCTTCCAGTACGTGTCGACGACGGCCGGGCAACTCGTGGCCTCGGGCATCGCGACGCTGCTGGTGGGCACCCTGAGTGACGGGCAGATGAACGGCTGGGGCGATGGGGGTCCCCCCGCTCGAGCGAAGCCGAGAGTGGGGGAGGGTGCCGTTCGTCCTCGGTGCCGTGCTCAGCCTGGTCGGCTTCTGGATCCGGCAGGGCGCGCAGGAGACGAGGAGCACCGAGCAGCAACAGGCCCCGCGCCCCGCCCTGTTCGAGGCGTTGCGCCGCCACCCTCGCCAGTCACTGCTGATCTGCGGGATCACGGCGGGCGGCACGATCGCGTACTACACATGGACCTCGTACCTTCCGACGTACGCCGAACTCAACGCGGGCATCGAGAAGTCGGACGCGCTGCTGGCGGGCACGATCTCGCTCGCCTTCTTCGCCCTGCTCCAGCCCATCGGCGGCCTCCTCTCCGACCGCTTCGGCCGCCGCCCCCTGCTCCTCTTCTTCGGCCTGGGCTTCGCCCTCCTCACGGTCCCGCTGCTGCACGCCCTGCGCGACTCGTTCGCGGTGCTGCTGCTCGACAATGCGCGGGCATGGTGCTGCTGACCGGGTTCACGTCGATCAGCGCGGCCGTGAACGCCGAGGTGTTTCCGGCCCGGGTGCGGGCTGCGGGCATCGGGTTCCCGTACTCACTGACGGTCGCGATGTTCGGCGGCACGGCGCCGTACGTCGGCACGCTGTTCAAGGAGCTGGGTCACGCGGACCTGTTCCCCTGGTACGTCGCCGCCCTGTGCCTCGGCTCGTCCCTCGTGTACCTGCGCCTTCCGGAGACGGCCCACAAGCCTCTGGAGCGCAGAACTCCCCAGCATCGCATCGGAGTTGCGCGAGGCGCCGGGTCAGCGAGGCCCGGCGACGGTCCCCCGTACGACGAGCTGCGGAGTGAGGACCACCCCGCGGGGCTCGTTCGTCGCCGTGGGCCTCGGCAACGACGTCCCGTTCTGGACCGACTTCCTGCGGGCCCTCGCCGACATCGACCCGGACATGGCGGTGAACATCGAGCACGAGGACGCGGCGTACTCGCAGACGGAAGGGCTCGCCCTGGCGGCGAAGAACCTGCACAGCGCGGCTGGGGCGCTCTGAGCTCGGCCCGGGGTCGGTGACGGGCTGCCGAGTGCAGCCCGTCGCCATGATCCCGGTCCTCGGGTGTGGTGAGGTGGGGATCATGACGACGAGTGACGCGATCGTGGTGCCCGAGCTGTACGTCGGCTACCCCGAGGTGGCCTTCGGCGGGTACGTCGCCGGTGTGCTGGCGGAGCAGTCCGGGGCGCGGACGGTCCGGGTGGACTTCCGTGGGCCGGTGCCGGTCGAGGTGCCCGTGCGGATCGCCGAAACGGCCGACGGTGGCGTGGAGTTGGGCGAGGCCGAGCGGCCCCTCGCCGCGGCACGCCCCGCCGAACTGCCGGTCGACGCGCCTGCCGCGCCCTCCTGGGACGAGGCGGCCGCCGCGGCCGAGAGGTTCCGGGCGGCGCCGCCGTCGGGTGTGGTCGACTGCTTCGGCTGCGGGCTGCGTACCGCCGACCGCGGCCTGCGGGTGCACGGCACGCCGGTGCCGGACCTCGGTCTGGTGGCCTCCGCCTGGACCCCGTCCCCCGCCTTCGCCGACCCGGACGGCCGGCTGCCGGTCCCGCTGGTCTGGGGCGCCCTGGACTGCCCGGGACACTGGGCGGGCCGCTTCCTCGGCACCTTGCGCCCAGGAGCGGTCACCGCCTCGCTCACGGGCACGATTCTGCGGCCGGTCGCCGTAGGCGAGCCCTGCATCTCGTACGCGTGGCTGCGGTCGGAGTCCGGACGCAAACACACCATGGGCGTGGCACTCGCGACGGCCGGGGGCGAACTGTGCGCCGTCTCCGAAGCGTTGTGGATCGACCCGAGGCCCGCCCCCTGATAGTGCCACAGCCCGAGCTCGTCGTCCCGTGGCGTGCGAGGCGGAGGTGGCGCATGGTGGAGGAGGGAGCGGGTCCCCCTGCGTTCCGCGGGCTGCGGGGAGATCCGGCGTGCCCGGCTCCCGAACAGCCGGGAGGAGGACTTCCATGGTGTGTGTCACAGGTCCACTGCTCTACGGCGCCGCCGCCGGGGCCGCGGGGACGACGGCGCTCAACGTCGTCTCCTACGGCGACATGGTCCTGCGGGGCCGGGCGGCCAGTTCGACACCCGAGACGACCGTACGCACGCTGGCGCAGAAGCTTCACCTGCGCATCCCCGGCGACGGTGAGGCCCAGGAGAACCGCACCACGGCTCTCGGCGCGCTGACCGGCCTGGCTGCCGGGACCGGTATGGGCGTGGTGCTGGGGCTGGGGCATGCGGCCGGTTGGCGTCCGGTGCGCAGTACCCAGTACGCGGTGTCCGTGGTGGGGGCGTTGGTGGCCACCAACGGGCCCATGACCGTACTGGGGGTGACCGATCCGCGGACCTGGGCCGTGACCGACTGGGCCGCCGACATCGTTCCCCACCTCGCCTACGCGCTGGTGACGGTGAGCGTGTTCAACCGGCTCCTCGGCCCCCGGCCGACCGCAGCCCGGGTCAGGAGGACGTCACATCATGGCCGACACGGTTGCTGACCTCATCGGACTTCAACGCCCTGGCCCGCGCAGCCGGGCTGCACGCGTCCCCCGTCCGACGCGCGGACGAACTGGAGCAGGCGTTGCAGGACGCCTTCGCACACGACGGGCCCGCACTGGTCGACGTCCACACGGAGCGTCAGGAACTCTCGCTGCCTCCCAAACTCACGCTCGAGCAGATCAAGGGCTTCACGCTGTTCGCCACCCGCACCGTCCTGTCCGGGCGCGGTGACGAGGTCCTTGAGCTCACCAGGACCAATCTGCGTCAGCTAAGGCTTGAGTAGGGCCTGCCTTCCGTCTGGCAGAAGTCGCCTTGCGCGGCGGTCGCGGCCGTCACGACCCTGATGCCAACCACGGCACGCGGGGCGACGGAGCCCCGCCGACAGGGACGGGAACCCCATGCCTCACACCACCGCCTTCGCCAGGAACCAGTGGTACGTCGCCGCCTACAGCCACGAGGTCGGACGCGAGCTCCTCGGTCGGACCGTCCTCGGAGAAACCCTCGTGCTCTACCGCACGCAGGAGGAGGGGACCCCGGTCGTCCTGCACGACCGGTGTGTGCATCGCCGCTACCCGCTGTCCGAGGCGCCGACCCGGCTCGACGGTGACCGGATCGTGTGCGGGTACCACGGGTTCACGTACGACACCTCCGGGACGTGTGTGTATGTGCCTGGACAGAAACGCGTTCCGCGCACCGCGCGGGTCGCCTCGTACCCGGTGGTCGAGCAGGACTCGCTGGTCTGGGTGTGGATCGGCGACCCGGCGCTCGCCGACCCGCAGAGCATCCCGCGGGCCGGGCACCTCGACGCCCCCGGCTGGGTCACCGTGCGCGGTATGGAACCGATCGACTGCGACTACGGCCTGCTGGTCGACAACCTCCTCGACCTCTCCCACGAGACGTATCTCCACGGCGGCTACATCGGCACCCCCGAGGTCGCCGAGACGCCGATCACCACGGAGGTCGACGAGGGCGCCGGGATCGTCCGGGTGAGCCGGCACATGGACGACGCCGAATGCCCGCCGTTCTACGCCAGGTCGACCGGGATGGAGGGCCGGATCACGCGCTGGCAGGACATCGAGTACCACGCCCCCTGTCTGTATCTGCTGCACAGCCGTATCGCCCCGGTCGGCGTGCTGCCCGAGGCGGACGGCAGCGACCCGAACGGCTTCCACACCGAGATCACGTACGCCATCACGCCGTCCGGCGACGGCAAGGTGTACGACTTCTGGGCGGTGTCGCGGGACTGGGCGACGGACGACGACGAGGTCACCGAGTTCCTGCGCGGCAACAACCACACCGTCGTCATGCAGGACGTCACCGCCCTCAACCTGCTCCAGCGGACACTCGGCACCGAGCGCCACGGCTATCAGGAGCTGAGCATCAACATCGACACCGGTGGCCTGGCGGCCCGCCGCATCCTCGCCCGGCTGGTCGAGGAGGGCGCGAAGCCGATGGAGACGGAGCAGGTCCGGTGAGCGGTCCCACCGGTGAGATCTACCGCATCGACTGGCTGCCGGGCACCGACGCCCTGCACGGCACCTGCCACTGCGGCCGCGAGCACACCGCGCAGGATCCGGTGGAGATGTGGGAGTGGATGCTCGCCCACCCCCAGGGTCACCAGCTCCAGGGACACGAGCCGCGAGGAACCAGTTCATGAGTGACCTGTACGAAGCCGACCTCGTCGTCGAACAACGGGAGTTCGCGGCCGACGGCGTCCTCGCCCTCACCCTGCGCCACCCGCTGGGCGAGCGGCTCCCCGCCTGGGAGCCCGGCGCGCACATCGACGTCGTGCTCGGGCCGGAGCTGGTGCGCCAGTACTCGCTGTGCGGCGATCCGGCCGATCGCACGGCCTGGCGGATCGCCGTACTGCGGGAGCCGGACGGGCGACGGGGGTCCCCCCGGCCAAAGGCTGGGGGAGGTTCCGCCCATGTGCACGAGAAGGTGGAGCAAGGTGACAAGGTACGGGTGCGGGGGCCGCGCAATCACTTCCGGTTGGAGCCCGCTCCCCGCTATCTCTTCATCGCCGGCGGCATCGGCATCACCCCGATCCTGCCGATGCTGACCGCGGCCGAGGCGGCGGGCGCCGAGTGGACGTTGCTGTACGGCGGGCGTACTCGTCAGTCCATGGCGTTCACCGGGGAGTTGGGTCCTTACGGTGAACGGGTGACCGTCGCTCCGCAGGACGAGTCCGGGCTGCTGGACCTGGCCTCGGTGCTCGACGTAGTCCCGCCCGGCACCCTGGTCTACTGCTGCGGCCCCGGCCCTCTGCTGGACGCCGTGGAAGCGCGGTGCCCGTCCGGGGTGCTGCGAGTCGAGCGGTTCCGGGCGAAGGAACAACCGGTCGGCGAGGACGGGGAGTTCGACGTCGAGCTGGCGCGGAGCGGGCTGACGCTCACCGTCGGGCCGGGTGTGTCCGTCCTCGACACCGTGCGCGCCGCCGGCATCGAGGTGCTCTTCTCCTGCACCGAGGGCACCTGCGGCACCTGTGAAACCGATGTCCTCGACGGCGCTCCCGACCACCGGGACTCCGTGCTCACGCGGGAGGAGCGGGAGAGCGGCGAGACGATGATGATCTGCGTGTCCCGCTGCCGGGGGAAGCGGCTCGTCCTGGACCTGTGACGGTGAGGTCGCCCTCGATCCCGGCGACGGTCGCCAGCAAGTGCGGCAGCAGGTCGCTGCGCACGGAGTCGACCGAGTTGCGTCCGGCGTGCACGGCGATGTTGACGGCCGCGACCACCTCGCCGTCCCGGTCCCGCACCGGGGCGGCCACCGACCTGAGCCCCTCCTCCAGCTCCTGGTCGACGACGGCGTAGCCCTGCCGGCGCACGCGGCCCAGTTCCGCGCGCAGGGCGTCCGGCGAGGTGATGGTGCGCGCGGTCAAGGGTCGCAACTCGGCGTTCCACAGGCGGAGTTCTACCTCTTCGTCCGGCAGATGGGCGAGGATCACCCGGCCCACGGACGTCACGTACGCGGGGAAGCGGGTCCCGACCGTGATCGACGCCGTCATGATGCGACGGGTCGGCACCCGCGCCACGTACACGATGTCGTCGCCGTCCAGGACGCACAGCGACGACGACTCCCGTACCCGGGCGACGAGTTGCTCCAGATGCGGCTCGGCGATCTGGGGCAGCGTGTAGCTGGAGAGGTAGGAGTAGCCGAGTTCCAGCACGCGCGGGGTGAGGCGGAAGAGCCGGCCGTCCTGGTGGACGTAGCCGAGGTCGGCGAGGGTCAGCAGCAGCCGGCGGGCGGCGGCGCGGGTCAGGTCGCAGGTGTGGGCGACCTCGCTGAGCGTGCGGGCGGGATGGTCGGCGTCGAAGGAGCGGATGACGGCGAGGCCACGCTCGAAGGACTTCACGAAGTGTGGTGCGCGGTCTGCCGGAAGCATCGCCACCTCCAATAGTGTCAACAAAGTTGTCGGCGACGCTCCGTGCCGACCTGCCCCGCTCCGCCGACGCCCCGTCAATTGCCGTGCCTCCGTTGAGACTTCTACCTTCCCGCAGAGCGTTCTCGCGCACTACTGTGCGCCTTGCGCACAACCTGTCGGAACACCGCTGCACCGTTGTCTGTACAGGAGGAGCCATGCGTCGTCTGTCGGCCGGTCTCACCGCCGGTGCCCTGCTGCTCGTCGCGACGGCCTGTGGCTCGTCCGACGACGGTTCGCCGGATGCGGGCGCGTCGTCCGGCGGCGTCACCACCGTCAAGCTCGGAGTCATCCCGATCGTCGATGTCGCGCCGCTGTATCTCGGCCAGCAGAAGGGGCTGTTCGAAAAGCACGGCCTCAAGCTGGAGTTCACCGCCGCTCAGGGCGGCGCGGCGATCGTCCCCGGCGTGGCCAGCGGGCAGTTCCAGTTCGGGTTCAGCAACGTGACGTCCCTGATGGTCGCCCAGAGCAACGGCGTCCCGGTGAAGGCCGTCGCCAACGGCATCGCGTCGACCGGTGTGCGGGGCAAGGACTTCAACGGCCTCATGGTCAAGAAGGACAGCCCCGTCAAGTCGGCGAAGGAGCTGGAGGGCAAGAAGGTCGCCATCAACACCCTGAAGAACATCAACGAGACCGCGGTGCGCCAGGCGGTGCGTGAGGCGGGCGGCGACCCGGACAAGGTGAACCTCGTCGAGATGCCCTTCGACCAGATGCCCGCCGCTCTCGACCAGGGCCAGATCGACGCCGCTTGCGTGGTCGAGCCGGCGACCGCCACCATCAGGAGCCAGGGCGGCCGCGAGATCGCCTCACCCCTGATCGACGTCGCGCCGGAGCTCACCGTCGCGATGTACTTCACCTCCACGCAGTACGCGCAGCAGAACCCGGACGTGGTCAAGAAGTTCCAGGAGGCCACCGCCGAGTCCCTCGCCTACGCCGAGGCGCACCCGGACGAGGCGCGGCAGATCGTCACGACGTACACGAAGATCCCGGCGTCGGTGCTGGACCAGGTGAACCTGCCGAAGTGGCCCGCCGAGCCGAACCGTTCCTCCATCGAGGCCCTCATGAAGCTCGGCGAGGAGGACGGCCTGTTCAAGAAGACGCCCGACCTGGACGCCCTGCTGCCGTGAAGGGCGTGAACGTCGCACTCGGTGCGGCCGGCCTCGCGGCCTTCCTCGCCCTGGGCGAGGCGGTGCCGCGGCTCGGTCTGGTCGAGGAGGCCTACTTCCCGCCGACCAGCCGTATCACGGGGGCACTCGCGGACGAGGCCACCGACTCGGCCTTCTGGAGCGCCCTCGGCGACACGCTCACCGGCTGGGCGCTGGGCCTGGTGATCGCGTCCTGCGCGGGCATCGTGGTGGGCGTGGTCGTCTCGGTCGTGCCGTATCTGCGCGAGGTGACGGCCTCCACGATCGAGTTCCTGCGCCCGATCCCGTCGGTGGCCCTGATCCCGCTCGCGGTGCTGCTGTACGGCACCGAACTGCGCTCGGTGCTGCTGCTCGTCGTCTACGCCTCGTTCTGGCAGGTGCTGATCCAGGTCCTGTACGGCGTCCAGGACGTCGACCCCGTCGCCGACGAGACGGCGCGGTCGTACGGCCTCGGCACCTGGGCGCGGATCCGGCATGTGCTGTGGCCGACCGCGCTGCCCTACGTCATGACCGGCGTGCGGCTGGCGGCGGCCGTCGCGCTGATCCTTGCCATCACCGCCGAACTCGTCATCGGTGCCCCGGGGTTGGGCAGGCTCATCGGGGTGGCGCAGGCCTCGCAGGCCGTGCCCGAGATGTACGCGCTGATCGTGGTGACCGGGCTGCTCGGGCTGCTGATCAACGTGGGCGCGCGGACGGTGGAGCGGCGGGCGCTGGCCTGGCATCAGTCGGTGCGCGGGGAGGTGGCGGTGTGACGCGCGTACTGCTGCGGGTGATGTTCGTGGGCGCGCTGCCGGCCGTCCTGGTCACGGTCTGGTGGGCGGCGTCGGCCGGCAGCACGGACGTGTACTGGCCTCCCCTGCGGACGATCCTGGAGGCCTTCCCGGACGTATGGACGGCGGAGCGGCTGCGTGCGGACGTCCTGCCCAGCGTGCTGCGGCTGACGGGCGGCTACGCGTCGGCGGCCGTCGTGGGCGTGGCCCTCGGTACCGTCATCGGCTCCTACCGGCGGGTGCGGGCGGTGTGCGAGCCGGTCCTGGAGTTCCTGCGGGCGGTGCCGCCGCCGGTTCTGGTGCCGGTCATCATGCTGTTCGCGGGCATCGGCGACACCATGAAGGTCACGGTGATCGCGAGCGGCTGCGTGTGGCCGGTCCTGCTCAACACGGTCGAGGGCGTGCGGGCGGTGGATCCGGTGCTGGCGGAGACGGCACGGTCGTACGGCATCACGGGCGTGGCGCGGCTGCGGAAGGTGGTCCTGCGCTCGGCGAGCCCGCAGATCTTCGCGGGCCTGCGCCAGGCCCTGTCCATCGGCATCATCCTGATGGTGATCAGTGAGATGTTCGCCGCCAGCAACGGGCTCGGCTTCACCATCGTCCAGTTCCAGCGCGGTTTCGCGATTCCGGACATGTGGACCGGCATCCTCGTGCTCGGCCTGCTCGGCTTTGTGCTGTCGGTCCTCTTCCAGCGGGTCGAGCGGCGAGTGCTCGGCTGGTACCACGGTCTGCGCGCCTCGGCCCGGCGGTCGCCGTGAACCTCGTGAAAGGGCGGTCCATGCACGCGCTTCTCGCCGTATCCGGCCTGCGGAAGGTCTACGAGGGGTCGGGGCGGCGGGTGGAGGCGGTCCGCGACCTCACCTTCACCGTCGACGCCGGCGAACTGGTGTGTCTGGTCGGCCCGTCGGGCTGCGGCAAGACGACGCTGCTGAAGTGCATCGGCGGACTGCTCACGCCGACGGCCGGTGAGGTGCTCCTGGAACAGCGGAGGGTGACCGGTCCGCCGCCCGGGATGGCGTTCGTGTTCCAGGAGTACGGGCGCAGCCTCTTCCCTTGGATGCGGGTCGGCGAGAACGTCGAACTTCCGCTCAAGCAGAAGGACTTGAGCAGGTCACGGCGGCGCGAGCTGGTACGGGACGCGCTGGAGTCGGTCGGGCTGGCGGATGCCGTCCAGGCGTATCCGTGGCAGCTGTCCGGCGGTATGCAGCAGCGGGTCGCCATCGCCCGGGCGCTGGCCTACGAGCCCCGTGTACTGCTGATGGACGAGCCGTTCGCGGCGGTGGACGCGCAGACGCGGGCCGATCTGGAGGATCTGGTCCGGGGGCTGTGGCGGGAGCGCGGCATCACGATCCTGTTCGTCACCCATGACATCGACGAGGCCGTGTATCTGGGCGAGCGGGTTCTCGTCCTGTCCGCGTCGCCCACCGTCGTCCAGGAGCAGATGAAGGTCGATCTGCCCGCCGAGCGCGACCAGTTGCACACCCGGGTGGATCCGCGCTTCGCCGAGCTGCGTACGCATGTGTACGAGCAGATCCAGGCGGCGAAGCGCGGAACGCCTCGGGACGCGGTGCCGGAGACGGTCAGGACAGATACGCCTCCACCTCGCTGAACTGGGCCGCGGGCCACCCGGTGTTGGCGGTGACGTGCAGCCTCAGGTGGCGCAGGTTGGTGCCGCTCGGCAGGGAGACGGTGACCGTGTTGCCGGTCGCCGGGTCGAAGCGGTAGTCCTTCGCCGCGACCACGGTCGAGTATGTCGAGCCGTCCGTGCTGCCGTGCACCGACAGTGTCTGGGTGCGGGCCTGCCAGGCCGGCTGCGGCGGCAGCTTCAGCACCAGCCGGCGGACGGCCTCCGTGGTGCCGAGGTCGACCGTCCAGGACTGCGGGAAGGCGTTGTTGGCGGACTCCCAGTAGCTGTTCGCGTCACCGTCGGCCGCCCTGCCGGGCGTGTAGACGTCCTGCGAGCCGGTGGCCGAGGCCGGGCGGCCCTTGGCGAGGTTGCGGGCCGGGTCGGGGTCGGGGTCGGGGTTGCCCTGGCCGGGCTGCGGCCAGGTCGAGCAGTCGGACCAGGTGCTGCTCCAGCCGGAGTTGCCGCCGCCGTCGGTGAGGGTGAACGTGCCGGAGCCGGACGGGTAGGGGCAGTTGTAGATGCCGGCGGCGCCCACGCCGGAGGCCGTGACGTTGCGGAAGGTGGCGGCTCCCGGGGTCTCGGCCTGGACGACGACCGTGCCCGTGTTGCGCACGGTTGCGCCCTCGACGGTGATGTTCCTGGCCGCGAAGCCACGCCCGCTGCCCGAGACGAACTCGAAGGCGCTGTACGGGCTGTCGGTGATGGTGGTGTCGGTGATGCGGACGTTCGCCTCGATGGCGCTGTCGTAGGAGTCGACGCGCAGGGCGCCCATGGGGTGGTTCCAGTTGGGGTTCATCGCGCCCGTGCGGACCAGGGTGTTGCCGTCGACGGTGATCGTGCCGGCCAGCGGGTGGAAGGGGTCCAGGAACTTCTGGTTGGAGATCGCGATGCCGCTGCCCAGGGCGTTGGTGTCGGAGATCAGGTTGTCCTTGACGGTGATGTCGGTGCCGCCGTAGATCGCGATGCCGTTGGCGAGGTTCGGCTGCGTGATCGTGTTGTTCTCGAAGCTGCTGTCGGTGTCCGGCGCGTACAGCGACCACATGGCGAGCGCGTCGTCGCCCTGGTTGCGCAGGAAGTTGTGCCGGACGCGGACGCCGCGGGCGTTGCCGTTGAGGTTGAGTCCGTCGGCGGTCATGTCGAGGAAGCGGTTGTTCTCGACGACGAGGTCGTCGTTGTTGCCCATCAGCCAGAGGCCGACCTTGAGGTGCTGGAGCCACATGCCGGAGACGGAACTCCCCGGGCCCAACGCGCCGTTGACGAAGTTGTCGGGGTTGGAGTCGATCCGCTCGGTGACCTCGCCGATCACCGCGAAGTCCTTGATGTGAACCTTCCCGGAGGAGCTGGACTGGTCGATGAAGCGGGAGCTGCGCACGATCGAGTGCCAGTGCCCGGCGCCCTGGAGGGTCACGTTCTGCACACCGTTCAGGGACGAGGTCAGCCGGTACTCGCCCGGCGGGATCCACACCACCCCGCCCTGCGCGGCGGCGATGGCCTCGCGGAAGGCCGGGGTCGAGTCGCCCTCGCCGCTGGGGTCGGCGCCCTTGGACGTGACGGACACCGATCCGGCGGGCTGCCCGGTCGGCGCCGGGGCCTGCTCGAAGTCGGCGACGTCTACGGTCACCTGGGTGCCCGTCGCCTGGAAGGCCACCTTGTCGCCCGCCTGCACGTCCTGGCCGAGCAGCAGCCGGGCGTTGTCGTAGAAGTGGTGCGTCTTGGCGCCCGGGATCCAGCCGGTGTCGACGTAGGAGTACTTGGCGGTGACCGCGAGGGTCTTCGCGATCTTCTGGCCGTTGACGTACACGTCCAGGGTGCCGGACTGGCCGTCGGGGACGCTGTAGGCGACGTTCACGGCGTTGGCGGCCCGTGGAACCGTGAACTCGACGCGCTGACCGGCGGTGAGGCGTACGGCCTGCCGTCCGGAGGCCTCGGAGGCGAGGGTGCCCTGCGTGTGGTCGGGGCCGATCTTCGCGCCGGTCGTGGTGGCGGACTCGGCCTCGACCGAGGTGAAGGGGAGGGTGGCGCCGGCGGCCGCGTGGGCGGCGGGGGCCATCGCGGTGAGCAGACCACCGGCGAGGGCGACGACCATGGCGGCCGAGGCGCTGGCTGTCATGGGCCTGACAAATCTGTGCGTGTGCTGCTGCATGTGCTGATCCCTTCGTGGTGGGGGTACGGGGATGAGCGGGCCGCGGTGTCAGGCGCGCAGCCAGACCGCGGTGTCCTTGGGCAGCCGCCCCTCGATGTCCAAAGGGCCGCTGCCGAGCAGGAGTTCGGTGTGGGCGGGCAGGTCGGCGGGCGCGTCGGCGAGGTTCACCACGCAGGTCGCGCCCCGCACTCGGGTGAAGGCGAGCACGCCGTCCGGTGCGGGCAACCAGGTCAGCGGGCCGTCGCCGAACGCCGGCCGGAGCTCGATCGCCCGGCGGTACAGGGCGAGCATCGAACCGGGATCCGCCGCCTGTCGGTCGGCGGCGTACGCGGCCCAGTCGGCGGGCTGCGGCAGCCACGGCTCCTCGCGTGGGCCGAAGCCCGCGTACGGCGCCTCGGCGGCCCACGGCAACGGCACCCGGCAGCCGTCCCGGCCCGGGTCGATGCCACCGGAGCGGGTGTGCATGGGGTCCTGGACGCGGTCGCCGGGGATGTCGGCCTCGGGCAGGCCGAGCTCCTCGCCCTGGTAGACGTAGACGGCTCCGGGCAGGGCGAGCGACAGCAGTGCGGCCGCCCTGGCCCGGCGGGTGCCGAGGGTGAGGTCCGTCGGGGTCCCGAAGGCCTTGGTGGCGAAGTCGAAGCCGGTGTCGGCACGGCCGTATCGGGTGACCGTGCGGGTCACGTCGTGGTTGCACAGCACCCAGGTCGCGGGGGCGCCGACGGGGGCGTGCTCGGCGAGCGTCTCGTCGATGGCTCCGCGCAGCCGCCCGGCGTCCCAGGGGCAGGTCATGAACGAGAAGTTGAAGGCGGTGTGGAGTTCGTCGGGGCGCAGGTAGCGGGCGAAGCGTTCGGTGTCGGGGAGCCAGACCTCGCCGACGAAGACGCCGCCGTACTCGTCCGCGATGGCGCGCCAGGAGCGGTAGACGTCGTGGAGTTCGTCGCGGTCGACGTACGGGTGCGGCACCTCGCCCTCGACGAAGTCCGGGAGGTCCGGGTCCTTGACCAGGAGGGCGGCCGAGTCGATGCGGACGCCGGCGACACCGCGTTCGAACCAGAAGCGCAGGATGTCCTCGTGTTCCTGGCGCACGGCCGGGTGGGACCAGTCGAGGTCGGGCTGCTCGGGGGCGAAGAGGTGGAGGTACCAGTCGCCGTCGGGCAACCGGCTCCAGGCGGGGCCGCCGAACTCGGACCGCCAGTCGTTGGGCGGGAGTTCGCCGTGCGGGCCGCGTCCCGGGCGGAGGTGGAACAGAGCGCGCTCCGGGCCGCCGGCGAGGGCCGCGCGGAACCACGGGTGCTGGTCGGAGACATGGTTGGGCACGATGTCGACGATGGTGCGGATGCCCAGCTCACGGGCCTCGGCAATGAGCTTCTCCGCCTCGGCGAGGGTGCCGAACGCCGGGTCGACGGCGCGGTAGTCGGCGACGTCGTAGCCGCCGTCCTTCATCGGGGAGACGTACCAGGGCGTGAACCACAGCGCGTCCACGCCGAGTTCGGCGAGGTACGGCAGCCGGGCGCGGACGCCCGCGAGGTCGCCGGTGCCGTCGCCGTCGCCGTCCGCGAAGCTGCGGACGTACACCTGGTAGATGACGGCGGAGCGCCACCACTGTGGGGAGGCGTGACGGGGCTGTGCCACGGTGCGGCCCTTTCTGTCGGAAGGAGGAGGACGTCCTGGGGACCTCAGCCCTTGCTGCTGCCCGCGCCGATCCCGGCGATGATGTGCCGCTGGAAGATCAGGAACATGGCGACCATGGGGATGCTGGCGATCACCATGGAGGCGATGAGCACGGTCAGCGGGATGTTCTGCGACAGCTGGACGAGCGCGACGCTGATCGGCTGCTTGTCGGTGTCGGAGAAGACCATCAGCGGCCAGAGGAAGTCCTGCCAGACGGCCACCAGAGCGAAGATCGAGACGACCCCCAGGACGGGCCGGGACATCGGCAGCACGATGGACCACAGGGTGCGCAGCTTCCCGGCGCCGTCGATCTCGGCGGCCTCCAGGACATCGCGCGGGAGCTGGTCGAAGAACCGCTTCAGCAGATAGAGGTTGAAGGCGTTGGCGACGGCCGGCAGCCAGATGGCCAGGGGGTCGTTGAGCAGGCCGAGGTCCGCCACCGTCAGGTATTTCGGCACGACCAGGGCCTGGGCCGGGACCATCAGCGTGGCGAGGATGCCGCCGAGGACCACCTTGCCGAAGACCGGCCGCAGCTTGGACAGCGCATAGGCCGCGGCCGTGCAGAACACCAGCTGGAACACCCAGGCACCGGCGGCCTGGACCACCGTGTTCCACAGATGGGTCGGCAGTTGCATGAGGTCCCAGGCGTCCGTGTATCCGCTGAGGTGCCACTGCTCGGGGACGACGGTGGGCGGCGTGCGCGCCACCTCGTCCGGTGACTTCATCGCGCCCGTCGCCATCCAGTAGACGGGGAAGAGGAAGGCCAGCGCGAACAGCAGCACGGTGCAGGTGAAGACGGACCAGTAGACGGCCTTGCCGCGGGGGCGGGCCAGGGTCGCCGGGGAGACGAGGGTCCGGGTGGTCATGCGCCTTCCCCTTCGGTGCGCGTCAGACGCAGGTATACGGCGGAGAAGGCGCCCAGGAGCACGAGGAGCATGACGCTCAGCGCGCAGGCGCCGCCGAAGTCGTTGTAGAGGAAGGCGTACTTGTAGATCAGGTAGAGGACGGTCACCGTGGCGTTCTCGGGACCGCCGCCCGTGATCACGAACGGTTCGGTGAAGACCTGCATCGTGGCGATGATCTGAAGGAGCATCAGCATCAGGACGACGAAGCGGGTCTGCGGGATGGTGACGTGGCGGACGCGTTGCAGCAGGCTCGCGCCGTCGAGCTCGGCAGCCTCGTACAGCTCCCCCGGGATGGACTGGAGCGCCGCGAGGTAGATCAGGACGGTGCCGCCCATGTTGGCCCAGGTGGCCACGATCACCAGGGAGACGAGCGCGGTGTCGGCGCCGTTGGACCAGTTCGAGGTGGGCAGCTGCAGGAAGCGCAGCGCCTCGTTGGCGAGGCCGGTGCCGGGGTCGTAGAACCACTTCCACAGCAGGGCGCTGACCACCGGCGGGATCATCACCGGCAGATAGACGACGACCCGGAAGAACGCCTTGGCGTGCCGCAACTCGTTGAGGACCAGGGCGAGTACGAAGGGAATCGCGAAGCCGATCAGCAGGGCGAGCAGCGTGAAGGTGAGGGTGTTGCGCCAGGCCGCGGCGAACTCCGGGTCGGCGAGGACGCGGGTGAAGTTGGCGGTGCCGACCCATTCGGGGTCGCTGCCGGGCGTGTACTTCTGGAAGGCGATCACGACGGCGCGGATCGCCGGGTACCAGGAGAAGAGGGCGAAGCAGACCAGACCGCCGAGGAGGAAGCCGTGGGCACGCACCTGGTCGGTGCGGCGGCGCCGCCTCCGGTCCCCTGCCGGGGGCGGCGCCTGCATCGGGCGGACCGCGACCTTCTCGACGGTCCGGCGCTGAGCCGTCCTGGTCATGGCCCGTCAGCCTCGCGCCAGGATGCCGTCGATCTTCCCTGAGGCGTCCTTCAGGAGCTGGTCGATGTCGGCGTCCTTCTTGGTGAGGACGGCGGAGACGACGCCGTCGAGGACGGAGTAGAGCTGCTGGGCGCCGGGCGGTTCGATCTTCATGTCGAGGCTCTGGTTGCCGTCGAGGAAGGCCTGGTAGTTCTCCACGGGTACGTTCGCGTTGGCCTCCTTGACCTGCTGGTCCTTGGCGTCGGCGGCACCGGAGAACAGGCGCGGTTCGGGGAGTCCGACGGGCGCGTCGTTCTTCTTGGCGCGGGCGTAGTCGCCGAGGAAGCCGTCTCCGGGGGTGAGGAACATGTGGTCCAGCCACTTCAGCCCGGCGCGGATCTGCTCGGGGCTCGCCTTCTTGTTGAACATGTAGCCGTCGCCGCCGATGAGCGTGCCCTTGCCGCCGGGCATGGGAGCGAGGGCGAGGTCCTTGTAGTCGCCGCCCTTCTCCTTGACCAGGATCGGGATGTTGTCGGGGGCCGAGAGGTACATGCCGAGCTTGCCGGAACCCATCATCTGCTGGACGTCGTTGATGACCAATAGCTGCTTGCTGCCCATCGAGTTGTCCGTCCAGCGCATGTCATGCAGGTTCTGCAGCACGGCGCGGCCTTCAGGGGTGTCGATGGTGGCCGTCCTGCCGTCGGGGCTCACCACGTCCCCGCCCTGGGAGTAGAGCTCGGCGGTGAAGTGCCAGCCGCCTTGGTTCTGGGCGCTGTAGTCGGCGTATCCCACGGTGCCGTTGCCGAGGGCGGCTATCTTCTTGGCCGCGGCGCGCAGCTCCTCCCAGGTCGTGGGGGGCTTGTCGGCGTCGAGACCGGCCTCGGTGAACAGCTTCTTGTTGTAGATCAGGCCCATCGAGTAGCCGGTGCGCGGGATGCCGTAGACCTTGCCGTCGACGGTGTAGATGTCGCGCAGCTGCTGCTGGATGGTCTCGTAGCTCTTCAACTCCTTGAGATACGGCGTGAGATCGGCCGCCTGGTTGATGTCGACGACGTGCCCGGCATCCGTGAAGTACGTGTAGAAGACGTCCTCCATCTGCCCGCCGGCGAGCTTGGCGTCGAAGGTCTTCGGGTCCTGGCAGGGGAACGCGTCATGGGCCACGACGTCGATGTCCGGGTTCTGCTTCTCGAAGGACGCGATGTCCTGCTCGAAGAACTGGCGGTCGACCTTGGCGCTCTTCGGCGGCATGCAGTTGACCGTGATGCGGGTCTTTCCGCTCGCCGAGTCGTCGCTCGACCCGCAGGCGGAGACGGCCAGGGCGAGGGAGCAGACGCTCAGCGCGGCAAGGGTACGGCGGAACCCGGTGCTTCTCATCGGTGGACCCCTCTGGGCAGGAGCGGTGGGCGCCGCACACTCAAGCACCGCCGACATTGGTCCGCAAGATGTGGCGCGAAATTTGAAATTTTTTAACAGTCGGATGGATCTCAGGGACTACCGGTCGGATGTCAGGTGCGAGGCGCCTGCGCTGTCGATCCCCGGACCACCAGTTCCGGCTCGAAGAGCAGTTCCTCCGCCGGTACGGCGGTGCCCGCGATCTGCGCGTTCAGCAGTTCCACCGCAGCCCGCCCCATGGCCTCGATGGGCTGGCGGACGGTGGTGAGGGGAGGCTCCGTGCAGTTCATGAACGCCGAGTCGTCGTATCCGACCACGGAAATCTGTGACGGCACGTCAAGTCCCTTGCGGCGGGCGGCCCTGACCGCACCGAGTGCGAGCGGGTCGCTGGCGCAGATGATGCCGGTGACGCCTCGGTCGATCAGCCGGGAGGCGGCGGCGTGACCGCCCTCGATCGAGAAGATGGCCCGCGCCACGTGCTCCTCGGGCAGCTCCCCGGCGACACCCCGCGCGGCGGCCAGTTTGCGCGCCGACGGCACGTGGTCGCCCGGCCCGAGCACCAGCCCGATGCGCTGGTGGCCCAGCGAGGCCAGATGCCGCCAGGCCTGCTCGACGGCCACGGCGTCGTCGCAGGACACGGCCGGGAAGCCCAGATGCTCGATGGCCGCGTTGACCAGCACGACCGGGATGTTGCGGTCGGCGAGCTCCTTGTAGTGGTCGTGCGGCGCGTCGGCCTGGGCGTAGAGCCCGCCGGCGAAGACGACGCCGGAGACCTGCTGTTGCAGCAGCAGCGCGACATAGTCGGCCTCGGAGACCCCGCCCTTGGTCTGCGTGCACAGCACCGGCGTCAGTCCGAGCTGGGCGAGCGCCCCGCCGATCACTTCGGCGAACGCCGGGAAGATCGGGTTCTGCAGCTCGGGGAGGACCAGGCCGACGAGCCGGGCGCGTTCCCCGCGCAGTTGCGTGGGCCGCTCGTAGCCGAGGACGTCCAGAGCCGAGAGCACCGCCTGCCGGGTGGCCTCGGAGACGCCGGGCTTGTCGTTGAGCACCCGGCTGACCGTGGCCTCGCTGACCCCGACCTTCTTCGCCACTTCCGCAAGTCGTCGCGTCATGCACGCAAGAATAGCGCAAACACTGCAAGTGGCTTGCGTTGTGGTGCCGGCTATTTCTTCGCTGCCCAGAGTCCGCGAACGTGGCCCAGGTGGCGGGTCATCACCTCGCGCACGGCCTTCTCGTCGCGGGCGATCAGCGCGTCGAGGAGTTCGAGGTGTTCCTCGGCGGAGGCCAGCAGCCGGCCGGCCTGGACCAGCGCGGTCAGGCCGTAGAGACGGGAGCGCTTGCGGAGGTCGCCGACGACCTCGACGAGATGGGCGTTGCCGGCGAGGGCGAGCAGACCGAGGTGGAAGCGGGTGTCGGCCTCGACGTAGGCGATGAGATCACCGGAGACCGCGGCCTGGACGATCTCTTCGGCCGCCGGGCGCAGCGCCTCCAGGGAGACCCCGTCGGCGGTCCTGGCCAGTTCGACCACCGTGGGGATCTCGATGAGCGCCCGGATGTGGGTGTACTCGTCGAGCTGCTTCTCGGAGACCGCGGTGACCCGGAAGCCCTTGTTGGGGACGGTGTCGACCAGGCCCTCCTTGGCCAGGTCCAGCATGGCCTCGCGCACCGGGGTCGCCGAGACGCCGAAGCGGGCGGCGAGCGTGGGCGCCGAGTACACCTCGCCCGGGCGCAGTTCTCCGGCGATCAGCGCGGCCCGCAGGGCGTCGGCGACGCGCTCCCGGTAGCTGCTCTTCTTGCCGCCCAGGGAGGGCAGCGCCGGGCCGGCTGCGGCGGGCGGGGCGCTGGTGCGCTGGGCGGCCATGACTCTCCTAGCTGTGCAATGTCACGCGTTACGCGGGACATTATCGTCGACGTTCAGAGCACGAACCCGGCCGGGAACGGGTCAGACGGATCGAGCAGATACTGCGCCGTGCCCGTGATCCACGCCCGGCCGGTGAAGCTCGGCAGGACGGCCGGGCGACCCGCGAGCTCGGAGGTCCCGAGGAGGCGACCGGTGAAGTGGGTGCCGATGAACGACTCGTTCACGAACTCGGTGTGCAGCGGGAGTTCACCGCGCGCGTGCAGCTGCGCCATGCGCGCGCTGGTGCCCGTGCCGCAGGGTGAGCGGTCGAACCAGCCCGGGTGGATGGCCATCGCGTGCCGGGAGTGGCGGGCGGTCGCGCCGGGAGCGATCAGGTGGACGTGGTGGCAGCCGCGGATGGAGGGGTTCTCGGGGTGGACGGGCTCCTCCTCGGCGTTGATCGCCGCCATGAGGGAGAGGCCGGCCTGCAGGATGTCGTCCTTGCGGGACCGGTCGAAGGGCAGGCCGAACTGCTCCAGCGGCAGGATGGCGTAGAAGTTGCCGCCGTATGCCATGTCGTAGGTCACCGTGCGCCCGTCGGCCAGGGTGATCTTGCGGTCGAGGGCGACGGAGAAGGACGGCACGTTCTGGAGGGTGACCGCCTTCGCGGCGCCGTCCTCCACGGCCACCTCGGCGACGACCGGGCCCGCCGGGGTGTCCAGCCGGATCGTGGTGACCGGCTCGACGACCTCGACCATGCCGGTCTCGACGAGCACGGTCGCCACACCGATCGTGCCGTGCCCGCACATCGGCAGATAGCCGGAGACCTCGATGTAGATGACGCCCCAGTCGCAGTCGGGGCGGGTGGGCGGCTGGAGGATCGCGCCGCTCATCGCCGAGTGGCCGCGCGGCTCGTTCATCAGGAGCTGCTTGACGGCGTCGCGGTGCTCACGGAAGTACAGGCGCCGCTCGTTCATGGTCGCGCCCGGGATCGTGCCGATGCCGCCGGTGATCACTCGGGTGGGCATGCCCTCGGTGTGCGAGTCGACGGCGTGCAGGACGAGTTTGCTGCGCATGATCGGGTCTCCTCCGGCGAGTTACGCGAGCCCTGCCGCGACGGCCTTCTCGGTTGCGGCGCGGATGGCTGCCTCCTGCTCCGGCAGCAGCGGCACCCGCGGTGGCCGGCAGCGTCCCCCGTGGCGGCCCACGACGTCCATGGACAGCTTGATCGCCTGCACGAACTCGACCTTGGAGTCCCAGCGCAGCAGCGGGTGCAGCTGCGTGTAGAGCTGCTTGGCGGTGGCGAGGTCGCCGCCGACGGCCGCGCGGTACAGCTCCACCGTCGACCTCGGCAGTGCGTTCGGGTAGCCGGCGACCCAGCCCTTGGCGCCGGCGATCGCGAGCTCCAGCAGGACGTCGTCGGCGCCGATCAACAGGTCGAGTTCCGGGGCGAGTTCGACGAGCCGGTAGGCGCGGCGGACGTCGCCGGAGAACTCCTTGACCGCCTGGATGTACCCCTCGCCGTGCAGCTTCGCGAGCAGTTCGGGTACGAGGTCGACCTTGGTGTCGATGGGGTTGTTGTACGCCACGACCGGGATGCCGGCCTTGGCGACCTCCGCGTAGTGCGACAGCACCGACCGCTCGTCGGCACGGTAGGCGTTGGGCGGCAGCAGCATCACGGACTCGCAGCCCGCGTCACGGGCCTGTTCGGCCCAGCGGCGGGACTCGGCCGAGCCGTAGGCGGCCACACCCGGCATCACCCGCGAGCCGCCGATCGCGGCGACGGCGGTCTCCACGACCTTCGCCCGCTCCTCGGGCGTGAGGACCTGGTACTCCCCGAGGGAGCCGTTCGGGACGACGCCGTCACAGCCGTTCTCGACCAGCCAGGCGCAGTGCTCGGCGTACGTGCCGTGGTCGACACGGAGGTCGTCGTCGAGCGGGAGCGCGGTGGCGACGAGGACTCCGCGCCAGGGACGGTGGTCGGTCATGAGGTTCCTCTCCGAGTGGCGTTGTCGTGTTGCCGGGCGAGTACGCCGAGCGGCACGGGACGGGCGAACGGCCGTCGGGACGGGGTGAGTTCGCATCCGGCGAGCCCGGCGACCGCAGGACCGCACACGCGTCCCTGGCACCAGCCCATTCCGGCCCGGGTCAGCAGTTTCACGGTGCGGACGTCGCCCGCCCCGAGTTCTTCCACGGCCTCGCGCACGGCACCGGCGGTGACCTCCTCGCAGCGGCAGACGAGGGTGTCGTCGGTGACCTGGTCGCTCCAGTGGGCGGGCGGCGGGTAGGCGGCGGCGAGGGCGGCGGCGAGCCTGCGAAGTCGCGTACGGGACTTGGCGGCCGCCGTCCACAGCTCGGGATCGGGTTCGGTGCCCTTGAGGCGTGCGGCGGCGGAGAGTCCGGCGATGTGGCCCTCGGCGAGGGCGAGGGCCGAGCCGCCGATGCCGGTGGACTCCCCGGCCGCCCACACCCCGGGCACGTCCGTGCGCTGCTCGTCGTCCACGGCGACCGTCAGGCCGTCCAGGCGGCAGCCGAGGGTCTCGGCGAGGTCGGTGTGCGGGAGCATGCCTTGTCCGACGGCGAGGGTGTCGCAGGGCAGGTGCCGCTCGGTTCCGGGCCGGACGCGCCCGTCGGCGTCGAGGGCGGCGATGGTGACCCCGGTGAGCCGGTCGTCGCCATGGGCGCGGACGACCGTGTGCCGGGCGAGGAGTCGGACGCGGTGGCGCAGGAGGCGGGCCGCGTATCCGGCGCCCTCGGGCAGCTTGGCGGCCAGCGCCCGACCGTGCCGTACGAGGGACTTGGGGTCGGCGGCCTCGACGAGCGCCGCGATCTCGACGCCCGCCGCCGCGAGCCCGGTCGCCACGGGCAGCAGCAGCGGCCCGGTCCCGGCGACGACCGCGGTGCGTCCCGGCACCACGAGCCCGCCCTTGAGCATCGCCTGCGCACCACCGGCGGTGATGACGCCGGGCAGGGTCCAGCCGGGAAAGGGAAGCACCCGCTCGTAGCCGCCGGTGGCGAGGAGTACGGCGCGGGCGTGCACTGCGGCCGGCTCCCGTTGCTCGGGGCCGAGCAGGGCATGGACGGTGAAGCCCTCGGAGTTCCGTTCCACGCCCCATACATGATGCTCCGTCAGGAACTGGACGTCACTGCGGGCCAGACCGCCCCGCAGCCGCTCCCAGGTGCGCCACTGATGGTGCAGTGCCTGCGCGCGGCGGGCGCGGAGTGCGGGCGCGGGCTGCCGGTAGAACTGCCCGCCCGTCTCCGCCGCCGAGTCGACGAGCGTGACCCGTACGCCCTGCGCGGCGGCCGCCAGCGCCGCGGCGAGGCCTGCCGGGCCCGCGCCGATCACCGCGAGTTCAGTCATCGTGGCCCGTCCCCTCCTGCGTCCGGATCGTGTCGCCCGGGTGCAGCGGCACCAGGCAGGCCCGCTGGTTCGGGCGGTCGTTGACGGTGACCAGGCAGTCGAAGCAGACGCCGATGCCACAGAAGACGCCCCGTGGGCGGCCCTCGCCCCGGGTGGTCCGCCAGGAGGTGATCCCGGCCGCCCAGAGCGCGGCGGCGACCGTCTGCCCGGGCAACGCCTCGATCTCGCGGCCGTCCAGGCTGACCGTGAAGGCCGGGTCCGGCTTTGCGTCGGCGAGCTCCAGAGGGGTTCTCATGCGGCCTCCTCGGCGAAGCGGTCGGGGCGGAACGGCGTCAGGTCCAGGTCGGGGGTCTTCGCGGTCAGGGCCTGTGCGATCAAGTGGCCGGTGCCGGTGGCCAGTCCGATGCCGGCGCCCTCGTGGCCGCAGGCGTGGTGCAGGCCGGGGACCCGGGGGTCGGGACCGACGGCGGGCAGGTGGTCGGGCATGTACGGGCGGAAGCCCAGGTAGGCGCGCATGGCATGGACATCGGCGAGGAACGGGAACAGCCGTGTCGCGCCCGCGGCCAGCGCCCGTACGACGGGCAGGGAGAAGGTCCGGTCGAAGCCGACGCGTTCCCGGCTCGCGCCGATCAGGATCGGGCCCGCCGCCGTGCCCTCGACGACCGGTGAGGTCTGCAGCGCTGCCGAGTCGCTGGCGACGTCGGCCACATAGTCGGCGGCGTACACCTTGTGGCGGACCAGGCGCGGCAGCGGTTCGGTGACGAGGACGAAGCCGCGTCTCGGGAGGACGGGGAGGTGGGCGCCCGCGAGTGCGGCGAGTTCGCCGCCCCAGGTGCCGGCCGCGTTGACGACGGCCGGGGCGTGGATGTCGCCCTTGTCCGTGCGGATTCCCCGTACGGCACCGTCCGGCGTGCGCAGGACGTCCGTCACGGTCCGGCCGGTGAGCAGACGGGCGCCCGAGGCGCGGACGAGGTGGGCGGCGGCCAGGGCGGGCATGACCTGGCAGTCCTGGGGATAGTGGACGGCGCCCGGCAGGCCGGGGGCCAGGTGGGGTTCGAGGTCGTACAGGCAGTCGCCCGCGACCGGCTCGGCGAGGACTCCGGCGGCCCGCTGCCCGTCGGCGAACCGCTCCAGCGCCGCGAGCCCGGCCGGGGACGAGGCCACGACGACGCCGCCCTTCGCCTCGTACTCGACGGCCGGCCCCAAGTCCTGCGCCAGCTCGCCCCACAGACGGGCGGACAGCAGCGCGAGATCGAGCTCGGGGCCGGGTTCCTTGTCGGAGACCAGGAGGTTGCCCTCGCCGGCGCCGGTGGTGCCGCCGGCCACCGGGCCGCGGTCGACGAGGATCACGGCGAGGCCCGCCCGGGCCGCGTACAGGGCGCAGGCCGCGCCCACCATCCCGGCTCCGACGACCACGACGTCGCAGGTCAGTCGCTCGCTCACGCCGGTACTATGTCACACACCACTCTGCGAGGGAACAGGGCCGACGACGTCTCCCTGCCGGAATTCGTGCTGACGGGGCGCCGCCGGCGACCTGAACGCCGACGGTGCCCCGTTCAGTCCTCGGGGGCGGGCACCACGCGCAGGTGGGCCGCGGCGGCTCGGGCCCCACGGACCCTCGGCCGGTCGCGGCGCACCTCGCGCAGGACCAGCGTCAGCCGGGTGTAGCCCAGCTCCTGAAGGGTCCGGGGCGTCTCGTCGACGACCCGGCAGTCGGTGGCGCCCCAGCGCGGGTCGGGGTGCAGCAGCGGCCGTACGGCCCCGTCCAGTTCGGCCGCCCGTTCGCCGACCGCGCGGATCCAGTGCGGCAGGCCCTGCCGGTAGGCGGCCTCCATGATCGGGTCCTGGGCGATCTCCCGGCGGATGGCCTGCACGCCGTGGTCATGGCCGTGCCGCTCCACGGCGGCCGCGAAGCGGGCCAGCATCGGCAGGCACCAGCTGGACTCGTGCTCGCCGAGGACGGTGCTCGCGTCCGGGTGGAAGAGCACGAACCTGAGGAAGTTCTCGTCGGGCATGGCCGTCGGATGCGGGCCCACGCCGCGGAAAAGTGACGCGAAAGCGGTGTTCGCCAGAACGACGTCCCAGCGGTGGTCGACGATGACGGACGGGAAGGGCACGGCTTCGACGAGGGTGGCGTAGTCCCGCAGATACGCCTCGGCCTCGGGCCTCTCGGGGACGGGCCGCGGTACGGACCGCTGCCCACCTGCCTGATATGCCATCGGGAGGTCACCCCTCTTGCCTATGCGGCCTTCACGCGGCGCCTTGATCCTGCTGCCCGCGCCGGAGCGGTGTCAACTATCGTGGCATTTCGTGCCTGTTGACGGCTGAAATTGGCCACAGTTGTGGCGAGACCTGGATGTGAGTTCGAACTACCCGGTAATCTCCGTCCAGTTCACCGCGACCGCTTGTGAGAAGCCTGTGAGAGCTTTAGGAGATCTGTCGGTGACGGATGGCATCGAGGGTCCGGGCGTCATACCGACGGCTGAGCTGCCGGCCGTCGTCGCTCGCGTCACCGCGCTCGCCGACCGGCTCGGCGTACCGCACGCGGAGGTCTTCGACACCGGCCGTCTGTGTGTGGCCTGCGGCGTCCCGGAGCCCGTGGTCAAGGCCCTGCTGAGCGGCCGCCCGGCAGGAGAGCCCGACGTACAGGCCCGGTTCCTGCAGCGCCTCGACCTCCTGCGCCGCACCCGCGTCAAGCCGAACGGCCGCAGGTACACCCAGCAGGAGATCGCCGACGGCGCGGGCATGTCACGGCAGCAGGCCGGCGCCCTCATCAACGGCGACCGGCGCCCCACCATGGAGCACTGCGACGCGATCCAGCGCTTCTTCCGCGTCCACGCCGGATTCCTCACGGCCGAGGACCCCGAGGCGCTCGCGGGTGCACTCCAGCGCGCCGAGCAGGACCTGCTGCACAAGCTCGCGCAGCGCGAGGCGGCCCAGGCCGCCGAGGACCCGCTGGAGAGGCTGCTCCAGGACCACGGGGTGCGCGGCATCGCCTGGCGGGCCGCCCAACTGCCCACCGACCAGCACCGCGACAAGGTCGCGGAGTGGCTGGACATGCTCTTGGAAAGCGTCAAGCGGCCCGAGTCGTGATCCGGAGGGAAAACCGGGGGGAGAACGGGAGAACTGTGGGCATCGGTAGGGAAATGCGCCGCCTGTGCGGCGAGTTGGTCGCGGAGCTGACGCTCCCCGCACCCTCGCCGCCCGAGAAGCTGTACAGCGCCCTGTGCGGCGCGATGAGCAGACGCCGCGGTCGGCCCGTCCACTTCCGTACGGCCGCCTTCCCGCCCGGCACCGCCAGCGGACTGTGGCTCGACATGGCCGACCAGGACCTCGTCGTGATCGAGGAACGCACCGCACCCGACCATCAGCTGGTCATCCTCGGCCACGAGCTGTGGCACATGAAGGCCGGCCACTGCAGCCACAGCGTCGAGGGCGCCAGTGTGGCCGCCCGCCTCCTCGACGACAACGCCGATCTGCACTCGACGATCCTGAAGGTCGCCGCCCGCAGCCACTTCGACCAGGCGGAGGAGAAGGAGGCCGAGACCTTCGGGCTGCTGCTGGCCAGCAAGTGCCGTACGTGGCTGGCCGTTTCCTCGGTGCGCGGGCAGCGGGACCATCTGGCGGGGCGGATCGAGGCGTCACTGGGCTATCTCGGCCCGCAGGGCTGATCGAGGGAACGTCGGGCCCACGTCCGGGCGGTGGACGAGCCCGATTGTCAGTGGTGGACGGCAAGCTGGTGGTGCGCCCTCATGTGCGGGCGTGACGCGATGACGCCGATCCGGGGAGCCGACCGATGCACACCGCCGTACTGACCGACCGCGAGCGCACCGCCGTACAGGCCTATCTGCGGCTGTTGCACACCGTACGAGCCGCGTTCGACGGTCCTCCCGGCTCCCGCCGACCACCCGTCGTCCCGCCCGCCGTCCTCGCCGAGGCGGAACAGGCGCTGGCGGCCGCCGGCCTGACGGGCAACGAGGAGGAGTTCTTCCGGCTGCTGCAGAGCTGGTGCCCGGCGGAGCCGTAGCTGATCCGGCAGCGGGCCCGCGGAGGCTCAGGTGTGCGGCACGCTCACCGCTGTCGCCACCAGCCCCCGCCGGACCGTCCACCGGCCCTCGAACCGGTCGACGGTCCGGTCGCCCACGAGCGGGCCCGGCACGAGGAGCCGGGCGCGGAACCCTCCGCTGTGCTGCTCACCGGCGTCGGCGAAGAAGTCGAGGTCGGCCTCGGTGAAGTCCAGCCACTTCGCGGTGAGCGGGAACCACGCCTTGTAGACGGACTCCTTGGCGCTGAAGAGCAGCCGGTCCCAGTGGATGCCCGGACGGTCGTCGGCCAGGCTGCTCAGCCGGTCCACCTCTGCGGGCAGGGCGACGGCGGGCAGGACGCCCTCCGGGAGCGGCTGGTGGGGTTCGGCGTCGATGCCGAGGGAGGCCAGTTCGGTGGCGCGGGCCAGCGCGGCGGCGCCGTAGCCCTCGCAGTGGGTCATGCTGCCGATCAGTCCGGCGGGCCAGCCCGGGGCGCCGCGCTCACCGGGCAGGATCGGCTGGGCGGGCACGCCGAGCTTCTCCATGGCGCTGCGCGCGCAGGAGCGTACGACGGCGAACTCCCGGCGGCGCTTGAACACCGCCTTCGCCACGACCGCCTCCTCCTCGGGGTACAGGGCCGTGTGCGCGGGCTCCTCGTCGCCGTACGCCTCGACGGTGGCCACCGGGGCCGGCAGCAGTTCCTCGATCAACGGGCCCGGTCCTCCTTGGGCAGAATCGTGCGCAGCCGTCCCGGCGGGCCCGGTCGCTTGCGCCACTCGCGGGGGTATCCCACCGACACCTCCTCGAAGCGGACGCCCTCGTGCCAGGTGGTCCGCGGGATGTGGAGGTGGCCGTAGACCATCGTCTCGACCCGGAACCTGCGGTGCCAGTCCGCGGTCCGCCGGGTGCCGCACCACATGGCGAACTCGGGGTACCACAGCACGTCCGTGGGATGCCGGTCCAGCGGATAGTGGTTGACGAGGACGGTGGGCAGGTCCTCGGGCAGTGCCGCGAGCCTGCGCTCCGTCTCGGCGACCCTGGCCTCGCACCAGGCCTCGCGCGACGGGTAGGGGTCGGGGTGCAGCAGGTACTCGTCGTTGCACACGACCCCGGTCCCGTGCGCGTACGCCAGCCCCTCCTCCTTGGTCGTGCAGCCGGAGGGCAGGAAGGAGTAGTCGTACAGCAGGAACAGCGGCGCGACGGCGACCGGGCCGCCGGGGCCGTCCCAGACGGGATAGGGGTCCTCGGGGGTCGTCACGCCGAGCTCGCGGCACAGGTCGACCAGGTGCTCGTAGCGGGCGACGCCGCGCAGGGTGACGGAGTCCTTGGGGTGGGTCCACAGTTCGTGGTTGCCGGGGGCCCAGACGACCTTGCGGAAGCGGCCGGCGAGGGTCTTGAGCGCCCAGCCGATGTCGGCCACGGTCTCGGCCACGTCACCGGCGACGAGCAGCCAGTCGTCGTCGCCGGCGGGACACATCCGCTCGACGAGCGCGCGGTTCTCCTCGTACCCGATGTGCAGGTCACTGATGGCCAGCAGCTGTCCGGCACCGCCGGCCGTCGACGTCACCCCTCGCCCCTTTCGATCACACGAATGACCTTACGAGAACACAGGCCGCGTTCGGGGCACAAGGCCGGATCACGTCGTCGCGTCGCAGGGCGCTGTGCGGGCGGCCGGGGCGGGGTGACCGGGACGGTCAGGAACCGTCCGCAATTCCGTAACACGTACGTTGCACGCGGCACCCCTTGAAAGCCGTATGATCGCCGCAACACCACCGCCATGAACGTCCCTTCGCACGGGGCGGTTTGGTGTCCCTCCAACCACCCTGCCCGGGCACGGGCCTGCTTTGCCCTGCCCGCGAACCCGAAAGGACGGCCCTGCATGGTCTCTCGCGTACGCGTCTGGCTCAACCGCACGTACGCGGAGAACGTGTTCTTCATGGATCAGCTGCGACGAAATCCCAGCGATCGGGCCGTTGAGATCCATGCGACGCACGGGGACGCCGACTCCCCCGTGCTGGCCGCCGCCGACACCGCCGAACTGGAGCCCGAGGGCCTGTCCCCGGCCGGGTACGTCGAGTACGCCCTCGCCCAGTGCCGGCGCCGCGGCATCGACGTGTTCGTGCCCCGCCTGCACCAGTCGGCGATCGTGGCCCACCGGGCGGACTTCGAGGCGGTCGGTACGGCGCTGCTGGCGCCGCCGCCCGAGGCCGTCGCGGTGTTCCACGACAAGGTGATCGCGTACGAGGCCGTGCAGGCGGTCGGGGTGCCGGTGCCGCCGTGGTGGCGGGTACGCAACGCCGACGAACTGCTCGCCGCTGTCGAGGAGTTGGAGGCTGCCGGTCACAAGGCCTGCTTCAAGCCGGCGTCCGGTGCGGGCGGTGTGGGCTTCCGCGTCATCACCCGCGCCCCCTTCTCGCTCATGCACCTCAACGGGTTCCCGACGCCGTATGTGCAACTGGATCTGGTGCTGGACGCGTTGCGGCGCAGCGACGAGCCGGTGGACTGGCTGGTGATGCCGCGCCTCGAGCAGCCGGAGGTGTCGGTGGACTGCCTCACCGGGCCGGACAACCGGGTGCGGCTGGCGATCGGCCGGATCAAGAACGGCCGCCGTCGCGGGTTCACCGTGCAGGAGCCGTGGCTGGAGCCGGCGCGGCTGATCGCGGAGGGGTTCGGGCTGCACTATCTGTCCAACATCCAGTTCCGGATGTTCGGGGACACGCCGGTGCTGATGGACGTCAACACGCGGCCGGCCGGCGGACTGCACCAGCTGTCGCTGTGCGGGGTCAACGTGCCGTGGCTGGCCGTTCAGCTGGCGCTGGGCGACGACCCCGGCGAGGTGGTTCCGCCGTTCCTCGGGCAGGACTACACGGTCGTGTCCGGGCCGCGGCCGCTGCGGCCGGTGTCCATTCCGCAGCAGCGCTCGGAGATCGAGGAGCCGCTGCTTCCGGCGGTGCCCGCGCCGGCGTCGGTCGACTCCGTCGCTAGCGGGGCCGCTCAGGTTCTGCCGCTCTAGGTCGCCCGCTTCAAGTTGCCCGCCGATCGAACCCGTTGACGGAGTTCGAAAAAGTTTTCCCGGCAGGGTGTATCACGGCACCGACCGCGCGCTCATAAGAGTGAAAGGCAACGGGGGAACCGGGAAACACGGGGGATCCACGGGGGGACGCACCACCACGGGGGAAGTACGGGGGCTTCGGGCCGGCCGGCGCTGTCACGGGGGCAGCGGCCGGCCGGCCCGAAGGTTTCTCGGCTCAGAATCGGCCCGAGCCCCGGTACAGCTCCAACTCCCCGTCCAGCTCCACGGCGAGCACCGTGGCATGCGGGTCGAGGTCGGCCGCGGTGGGCGGCTCGATCCACAGCACGCCCGGCGTCTCATGGAGGCCGCCGGTGATGCGGTGGGCCAGTTCCGTGCCGCTGCCGACGACCGTGACCCGGCGTACCGAACCGAGCAGCCCGCGTACGTTGATCTCGGCGCGCGGGGCGTCGAAGAGGATCAGGTACAGGGTGCGGCGGTCCTCGGACAGGGTGCTCGGGCCGTAGTGGTGACCGGCCGGGAGGCCGCGCCCGGTGCCGTGCACCGCCTCCGCGTGCTTGGCGATCCAGTCACCCACTCCCTCCAGCCGCTCGGCCTGCTCCGCCGGGATCGTGCCGTCCTCGCGGGGTCCGACGCTCAGGAGCAGGTTGCCGCCCGCGCCGATCGTCTCGGCGAAGTAGCGGATCAGCTGGTCGACGGACTTGTGGTTGTGGTCGTGGTGCTGGTGGCCCCAGGAGTCGTTGATCGTCAGGCACAGCTCCCACGGGCCCTCCGGCGGTATGACCGGGGCCCCCTGTTCCGGGGTCGCGTAGTCGCCCTCGCCGAGCATGCGGGCGTTGAACACGACGTCCGGCACCTCGGAGCGGATCAGCGCGGCGAGTTCGGGGATGCGCCACTGCTCCTCGCTGCGGTCCCACTCGCCGTCGAACCACATCAGGTCCGGCTTGTAGCGGGAGGTCAGCTCGCGGATCTGGCCGTCCCGGTAGGCCAGGAAGCGTTCCCAGGCGTCCAGGTCCTCATGTTCGGCGGCGACTTCGGAGTACCGGTTGTCCTCCAGCTCCGGCGGGCGGCCGGGCTTGCGCGTGGAGGCGTAGTCGGGGTGGCTCCAGTCCGAGTGCGAGTAGTAGAGCCCGACCTTGAGGCCCTGCTCGCGCAGGGCGTCCGCGTAGCCGCCGATCAGGTCGCGGCCCACGTGCAGGTCGCCGTGGGCCGTGTCCCACAGGGCCACGCCGTCGTGGTGGCGGCTGGTCAGGACGGCGTACCTGGCGCCGGCCCGCGCGAAGAGCTTCGCCCAGTCGCGCGGGTCGTAGCGGGAGGCGGTGAAGCGGTCGAACTGGGACATGTACCGGTCGTACGGGACGATGTCGTCGTAGAACGACCAGGACTCCTGCACACCGTCGACGGCGTAGATGCCCCAGTGGACGAAGATCCCCAACTTGGCGTCGGTGAACCAGGGTTGCACGGGCACCCCGCTCAGCTCCCTTCCGCGCGCTGCAGGCGGAGCGTGAGGACCTGGAAGGGACGCAGGGCGACGGCGACCCCGCCGTCGCCGGTGACGTCCGCGTCCTGAAGCGGGCGCTCCAGCAGGTCGGTCACCTGGGCGCCCGCGAGCGGGAAGCCGGGGCGCAGGACGCCGTTCGCGCGGCCGCCGCGGGACTCGTAGAGGCGTACGACGACATCGCCGGACCGGTCGTCGGCCAGCTTGACCGCCTCGACGGTCACGCCGTCCCCGGCCACCGAGACGACGGGCTCGGGCGCGCCGGCCGCATCCGCCACCCGCAGGGGGAGGTTGAGGGCATAGCCCTCGGCGACGGCGTCCTCGATGCTCGCGCCGGGGAGCAGGGAGTAGGTGAAGCGGTGCATGCCCTGGTCGGCCTCGGGGTCCGGCACGCGCGGGGCGCGGACCAGGCTGAGGCTGACCCTGGTCGTCGTACCGCCGTCCTCGCGGACCGTACGGGAGACGTCGTGGCCGTACGTCGAGTCGTTGATGACCGCGACGCCGTAGCCGGGCTCGGCGATGTGCACCCAGCGGTGGCCGGAGACCTCGAAGCGGGCCGCCTCCCAGCTGGTGTTGGTGTGGGTGGGCCGCTGGATGTGGCCGAACTGGATCTCGGCGGAGGAGTGCGGGGCCCGGATGTCCACCGGGAAGCCCGCCTTGAGGATCTTCTCGGCCTCGTGCCAGTCGATCTCGGTCTCGAAGTCGATACGGGGGCTGCCGGCGCGCAGGGTGATCGTCTGGGTGACCTTCGAGCCCTTGCCGAACGACCTCGTGACCCGGATCGCCCCGATCAGGGCGTCCTCCTCGACGACGGTGACCGCGTCCGCGTCCAGCAGATCCGTGTAGCGGTTCCGGTAGTGCTTGTCGATGTCCCAGGCGTCCCAGTAGTTCGGGAGGTCGGTGTGCAGACGCAGCAGGTTGCCCTTGTCGGCGAGGACTTCACGACCGGCCCGCAGATCCCGTACGGAGGCGAGCGTGCCGTCCTGCGCGACCTCGACGCGGATCAGGCCGTTGTCGAGGACACGGCCGGAAACGGAGACCGGGTGCGCGGGTCCGGCGGCGGCGATGGGCGCGCTGCCGCTCGCGGGCACCTGCACATACGCCGGTGCGCCGTCGGCCGTACGGACCACCTCGGCCCGCTCGAACGGGCTCGTGTTGAACACCCGCGCGTCGCCACCGCCCAGCGCGGCCACCGCCTGTGCCGTCAGCGCCTCCAGCTCCTCGGCCACCCGGGCGTATTCGGCCTCGGCCTCGCGGTGCACCCAGGCGATGGACGAGCCGGGCAGGATGTCGTGGAACTGGTGGAGAAGGACCGTCTTCCAGAGCCGGTCGAGCTTCTCGTACGGGTAGTCGTAGCCCGGCGCGTGCAGCGCGGCCGTCGTCGCCCACAACTCGGCCTCGCGCAGCCGGTGTTCACTGCGCCGGTTGCCCTGCTTGGTACGGGCCTGGGAGGTGTACGTCGCCCGGTGCAGCTCCAGGTAGAGCTCGCCGACCCACACCGGGGCGTCCGGGTACTCCTCGCGGGCCTTGGCGAAGAACTCGTCGGGGTGCTCCACGACGACCTTCGGGGAGCCCTCCAGGTCCGCCAGCCGGCGCGCCCGCTCCATGATCTCGCGGGTGGGGCCGCCACCGCCGTCGCCCCAGCCGAAGGGCGCGAGCGAGCGCGTGCCGCCGCCCTTCTCCGAGTAGTTGCGGACGGCGCGGTCCATCTCCTCGCCGCTGAAGCGGGCGTTGTAGGTGTCGACGGGCGGGAAGTGCGTGAAGATGCGGGTGCCGTCGATGCCCTCCCACCAGAAGGTGTGGTGGGGGAACTTGTTGGTCTGGTTCCAGGAGATCTTCTGGGTCAGGAACCAGTCGTTGCCGGCGAGCTTGGCGAGCTGCGGGTAGGCGGCGGTGTAGCCGAAGGAGTCCGGCAGCCAGACGCCCTTGGTCTCGACGCCGAAGTGCTCGATGAAGAACCGCTTGCCGTGGATCAGCTGGCGGGCGATCGCCTCGCCGCCGGGCAGGTTGCCGTCGGCCTCGACCCACATGCCGCCGACCGGCGCCCACTGGCCCTTCTTGACGGACTCCTGGATGCGGGCCCAGACGTGCGGATAGTTGTCGCGCACCCACTCGTACTGCTGGGCCTGCGAGCAGGCGAAGATGAAGTCGTCGTACTCGTCGGCCAGGGACGTGACGTTCGAGAAGGTGCGGGACGTCTTGCGCTTGGTCTCGCGGATGGGCCACAGCCACGCGGAGTCGATGTGTGCGTGACCGACGCCGGAGACGGTGTGCGCGCTGGCGTGTGCGGGGCGGGCCAGGACGGGCGCGAGCACCTCGCGCACTGCCGTGGCGCTCCCGGAGATGTCGTCCAGGTCGAGGACGTCCATGGCACGGTCGAGGGCGTGCATGATCTCGTGGCGGCGCGGCTCGTGCTCACCGAGGTGGACCATGAGCTCGCGCAGCACCTGGAGGTCGAGGTCCAGGTGCCAGACCTCCTCGTCCAGGACGGCGATGTCGGCGCGCTGGAAGGTGTAGAGGGGCTTGTCGCCTGCCGTGAGGACGTCACCGAGCGGGGTGGGGGCGGCGAAGTCGTTGGCGAGGATGTCCGGGTTGGAGGCGGCCTCGACCAGGTAGTCGATCTCCTCGCCGCCCGAGACGGGGTTGCCGATCGGCACGTACTGGTTGAGCGGGTTGACCGCCTTCAGGGGCCTGCCGTCGGGCAGGTGGACCAGGGCCTCGGCCTGGTTGCCGGGCCAGTCCCCCACGAAGCCGAGGTCGATGACCGCCTCGACGCGCCGCCCGGCCCACTCGGCGGGCACCCGGCCACGCATCCGGAACCAGGTCGTGCCCCAGGGCGGGCCCCACGGGGTGTCCATCGCGAAGGGCGTGTACCGGGCGGCCGCGGCCTCCTCGAAGGAGACCGGCTCCCCCGGCGCGTGCCAGGCCTCGACCTCGAAGGGGACGGTGGCCGAGTAGACCGCGGGCTTGATGCGCTGGTTGTGGACGCGCTCGACGCGTTCCTCGATCCGGCGGCGTTCGTCGTGCATCAGGGTCTCCAGGGAGGGAGAGAACGGAGGTGGGAAGCGAGGGAACCGGGTGGAGGCCGGTGGGGCGAGGGCAGGAAGCGCTTTCTGGGCGTGCGCTACTTAAGGTACGCGAGGCCGGGATGCACCCCGGCGTAGCCCTCGACCAGTCTGCGGGCGACGCCCACGGAGTCGACCAGCGGGTGCAGCGCGAAGGCCTTCACCGCCGTCGTGCGGGAGCCGGACTCGGCGGCGGCGAGCACCTCCCGCTCGACCGCCTTGACCGAGCAGACGAGGCCGGTGGCGTGGTCGGGCAGCGGGGCGACGGCGACCGGGTGGGCGCCGTTGGCGTCGACGAGGCAGGGCACCTCGATGACGGCGTCGGAGTCGAGCACCGACAGGGTGTTCTGGTTGCGGACGTTGAGGATCAGGGTCGTGCGCTCGTCGCGGGCGATGGCCCGCATCAGCGCGAGCGCCACCTTCTCGTACCCGCCGGAGAGGTCGTCGGCGTCGCGCTCGCCGGCGCCGGCCGTCTCCCGGTTCTCGGACATGTAGGTGGCCTCGCGCTCGGCGCGGGTGCGGTCCCAGGCCTGAAGCGCGGAGACGTCCGGGTTGCGCATCTGCTCGTAGAAACCGGCCTGCTGGTCGCGCAGGAAGGCGCCGCGGGTCCTGTCGGCCTGCTGGTAGGCGCGGACGGCCTCGCGGTTGAAGTAGTAGTAGTGCAGGTATTCGTTCGGGATGGCGCCCAGCGACCGGAGCCAGTCGACGCCGAAGAGCTTGCCCTCCTCGAAGGAGCCGAGCAGGTCGGGGTCGGCGAGCAGGCGCGGCAGTTCGTCGCGGCCGGCGACGCGCAGGCCGCGCACCCAGCCGAGGTGGTTGAGGCCGACGTAGTCGATCCACGCCTCGCCCGGGTTCTTCACGCCGAGCACCCGGGCGATACGGCGGCCGAGGCCGACCGGCGAGTCGCAGATGCCGATGACGCGGTCGCCGAGGTGGCGGGACATGGCCTCGGTGACCAGTCCGGCGGGGTTGGTGAAGTTGATGACCCAGGCGTCCGGCGCCAGACGGGCCACCCGCCGGGCGATGTCCACGGCGACCGGGACGGTCCGCAGGCCGTAGGCGATGCCGCCCGCGCCGACCGTCTCCTGGCCGAGGACGCCCTCGGCGAGGGCGACCCTCTCGTCGTTCGCCCGGCCTTCGAGGCCGCCGACGCGGATCGCCGAGAAGACGAAGTCGGCGCCGCGCAGGGCCTCGTCGAGGTCGGTGGTGGCGCTCACCTCGGGCGCGTCGGGCACCCCGGCGGCCTGCTCGGCGAGCACGCGGGTCACGGCGTTCAGACGGCCGGCGTCCAGGTCGTGCAGCACGACCCGGGTGACCCGGCCCTCCGCGCGGTCCGTCAGGAGCGCCCCGTACACGAGCGGCACGCGGAATCCGCCGCCGCCCAGAATCGTCAGCTTCACGCCTGCACCTTTCCTGCCACGAGCACCTTGACGCCGGCCTCCTCCAGGGCGGACCGGGTCGCCGTGTTCACGGGAGCGTTCGTCACCACCATGTCCAGGTCCTCGGGACCGCATACCTTCGCCATGCCCGTCCCCGGGAACTTGGCCGCGTCGGCGAGCAGGACGACCTTGTCGCCGGCCCCGATCATGGCTCGCTTGACCGGCACCTCGACGACCGTGGTGTCCATGACCTGCCCGCCGGGCCGCACCCCGCTGGTGCCGAGGAACAGCCAGTCGGCGTGCAGCTGGCGCAGGTTGTCCTCGGTGAGGAAACCGACCAGGGAGCGGTACTCGCGGCGGACCATGCCGCCGAGCAGCACCAGCTCGATGCCCTCGTCGTCGGCGAGCTCCTCGTAGACCACCAGGTTGCTGGTGATCACGGTGATGCGGCGGCCGTGCAGCTGGCGGGCCAGCCGGAAGGCGGTGGTGCCGATGTCGAGCAGCACCGACTGACCATCTTCGATCATCGCGGCGGCGTGCGCGGCTATGGCGTCCTTCTCGGGCACGCGCATCTCGGCGACCTCGGCGAAGGGCTGGTCGCCCTCCTCCACGACCGCGCCGCCGTGCACCCGCGTGAGCAGGCCGTCCTCCTCGAGTTTGACCAGGTCACGCCGGATCGTGGCGGGGCTCACACCCAGCCGCTCGGAGAGATCGGTCACGGCCGCGGGGCCGCCGGAGCGCAGGGCCCGCAGGATGAGTTGGTGTCGTCGCTCTGCCAGCACGACGTGAACACTACTCGTCATCTTCAATCATCGCCATGCTCATTTCTGCTCGGGTATTGACCAATCCCGCGGAGCGGCGCACGATTCCGCTCACCGAAATGAAGAGTTTTGACGAGCTCTCCCCCACGGGAGTCCCCGGACGAGAGCCCGAGCGAGAGGACTTCTCCGTGGATGACGACCGGCCCGATGTGCTGCTGACCGGGCTGCTCTTCTACGACCTCGTCCTCACGGGGCTCGGGAAGCCGCCGACACCGGGCGAGGAGATCTGGACGGGCGGCATGGGCTGCGGCCCCGGCGGCATCGCCAACCTGGCGGTGGCCGCCGCCCGCTTCGGCCTGCGCACCTCTCTGGCCACGGTGTTCGGCGACGATCTCTACGGCGAGTACTGCCGCGACGTCCTGTGCGACCAGGAGGACATCGACCTCTCGCTCTCCCGCACGGCGGACGGCTGGCCCACCCCCGTCACCGTCTCCCTGGCCTACGGCCACGACCGTGCCCTGGTCACCCACGGCCAGGAACCCCCGTACTCGCAGGACACGCTGATGGGCGACCCGCCCGAGGCACGCACCGCCCTCGTGCACATCGAGGCCGAACCCCGCGAGTGGCTGGCCAAGGCCGCCGCGAACGGCACCCGGATCTACGCCGACGTCGGCTGGGACCCCACCCAGCAGTGGTCCACCGCCCTCCTCGACCAGCTCTCCCTGTGCCACGCCTTCCTCCCCAACGAGACCGAGGCGATGGCCTACACCCGCACCGACACCGCCGCCGCGGCCCTCGGCACCCTGAGCGAGCTGGTGCCGGTGGCCGTGGTGACGCGTGGCGGGGACGGCGCCGTCGCCGTCGACCAGACGACCGGCGAGTACGCGGACGTGCCCGCCCTGGACATCGATGTCCTCGACGCGACGGGCGCGGGCGACGTGTTCGGGGCGAGCTTCGTCGCGGCCTCGCTGGGCGGCTGGCCGCTGGCGGAGCGGCTGAAGTTCGCCGTCCTGGCCGCCGGTCTTTCGGTCCGGCGGCCCGGCGGGGCGCTGGCCGCCCCCGGCTGGTACGGCGTCGACCGCTGGTGGCGCTCCCTGACCGATCCCGAACTGAAGCGGGCGTACGGCTTCCTGACGGACCGGCTCCCGGACGATCCGGGACCCCCCGTCGCGTACGCCCCCGTGACCCCTCCCGCACGGCAGAACTGACTTCCCCAAGCGAGCTCCCCCACGTGCTCTCTCCCCCACGTGCCCCTCTCATGCGAAGTCCCGAAAAAATCCGAAAGGCGGTGGGAGCTGTGCGGCTCTCACGAAGAGGCCTGCTCCGCGCGGGCCTGGCCGGTACGGCCGCCACGGCGCTGGGCAGCCTGGCGTCCGGCTGTGCCGTTCCGACCGGCTCATCCGGCCGGAACATGGTCCTGTGGTACTGGAGCGGCGGGCTGAGCGACACGGTCGTGAAGAACGCCAAGGCGCGTTACGACAGCGCCGTGGACCTCGACGCCATCCAGATCGGCGGCTACTACCGGTCGAAGCTGATCACCACGATGGCGGGCAACGCCCACATCCCCGACATCGCGGGCCTCAAGGGCGAGGACATGGCGTCCTACCTGCCGAACTCCGACCAGTTCGTGGACCTCAGGACGCTCGGCGCCGACAAGCTCAAGAGCCGGTACCTGGACTGGAAGTGGCAGCAGGGCGTGGCCCCGGACGGCAGCCTCGTCGGCTTCCCGATCGACGTCGGCCCGGTCGTGCACTACTACCAGCCCGCCGTCTTCGAGAAGGCCGGGCTGGCCCACGAACCCGACGACGTGTCCCGGGAACTGGACACCTGGGAGAAGTTCTTCACGGCCGGCGAGCAGTTGAAGAAGCGGATACCCGGGACGTACATCCTGACCGACGTCGGCAGCGTCTTCGAGATGTCGATCGGCCAGAGCACCACCCGGTTCGTCGACGAGGATCGCAACTTCATCGGTGACGGCAGCAACGTCCGCACCTGCTGGGAGCGGGCCGTGGAGGCCAAGCGGCGCGGGATCGTGTCGAACATCGTGACGGGCACGCCCGACTCGATCTCGGCGACCGAGAAGGGGAAGCTGCCGAGCCAGCTCAACGCCTCCTGGGCGGCCGGTGACCTCAAGCTCGCCTACCCGAAGACCAAGGGCAACTGGCGGGTGGCGGGCTGTCCCGGCGGCCCCTCGAACGTCGGCGGCTCCTTCCTCGCGATCACGAAGGCGTGCCGGGAGCCCGAGCGGGCCTTCGAGATCATCACCTGGATGCTCGACGCGGACAACCAGGCCCAGGGCTTCGTCGAGGCCGGACTGTTCCCGTCGACCCCCGCGTCGTACGAGATGAAGAAGCTGCGCGAGCCGGACCCGTTCTTCGGCGACCAGATCACCATGGACGTCTTCGGGCCGGCCGCGGAGAAGATCCCGGTCGCCTTCAACAGCCCGTACGACGTCGCCCTCGGGCAGCCGATCAGGGACGAGATCAAGAACGTCGGCGTCCTCGGCAAGGATCCGAAGAAGGCCTGGGAGGACGCCATGAGCAAGTGCCGGCGTATCGCCAAGCACCTGGGGGTGAGCATCTGATGGCCGTCATCGAGCAGACCCCGCCCGCCGTGAACCGGCCGCAGCCCTCCACGGCCCAGCCGAAGAAGGGCCTGCGCAAGCACTGGCACCTCTACGCCGCGATCTCCCCGTTCTACCTGCTCTTCCTCGCCTTCGGCCTGATCCCCGTCGGCTTCTCGCTGTACCTCTCCTTCCACCGCTGGGACGGGCTCGGCTCGATGGAGTGGGCCGGACTGACGCAGTACCAGTACCTGCTGAGCGACAGCGACTTCTGGCAGTCCATCGGGAACACGATCGTCATCTGGGCGCTGGCCACCTTCCCCATGATCTTCCTGGCGATGGTGACGGCCGTGATGCTCAACTCGGCGGTCCGCTTCAAGAACGCCTACCGGTTCGCGTACTTCCTGCCGAACGTCACGTCCGTCGTGGCGATCGCCATCGTCTTCGGGTCGATCTTCTCCACCAACTTCGGCCTGGTGAACGCCCTGCTCCAAGCGGTCGGGCTGGACCAGGTGGCCTGGCTGAACACCCCGTGGGGCATCAAGGTCGCCATCGCCACCCTGATGACCTGGCAGTGGACCGGCTACAACGCGATCATCTTCCTGGCCGGGCTCCAGACCATCCCGAGCGACCTGTACGAGGCGGCGCGGATCGACGGTGCCGGTCCCGTGCAGACCTTCTTCCGGGTCACCCTGCCGCTGCTGCGGCCGACGCTGCTGTTCGTGCTCGTCGTCTCCACCGTCACCGGTCTTCAGAGCTTCTCCGAACCCCAGGTGCTGCTCCAGACCACGGCCAACGAGTCGACGTTCTCGGGCGGCCCGGACCACGCCGGCCGGACGATGGTCCTCTACTTCTTCCAGCAGACCTTCGACAACAACGACTTCGGGTACGGCGCCGCCGTGGCGTGGGGCATCTTCCTGGTCGTCGTCCTCTTCTCGATCATCAACTGGCGCCTGGTGCAGCGCCGGGGCGAACAGTAGGAAGGCCGCGACATGGCATCCATCAAGGGCTCCGGACGCCGGGGCATCGCCCTGCACGCGTCCCTGATCATCGGTGTGCTGCTGTCGGCCTTCCCGTTCTACTGGGCCGTCATCATGTCGACGCACACCTCGTCGGAGATCTTCTCGTACCCGCCGAAGCTGCTGCCGGGTTCGCACTTCCTGGAGAACGTCCGCAGCCTGTTCGACACGATCGACTTCTTCGGGTCGATGTGGAACTCGCTGCTGGTCGCGACGGTGGTGACGTTCCTGGTCCTGTTCTTCGACTCGCTCGCGGCCTTCGTCTTCGCCAAGTTCGACTTCCCGGGCAAGAACGTGATGTTCGCGCTGCTGATGCTGATCTTCATGGTCCCGGCCCAGATGTCGGCGATCCCGCAGTTCGTGATCATGGCGAAGATCGGCTGGATCGGCTCGATGACCGCGCTGATCGTGCCGGCCGCGGCCAACGCGTTCGGCATCTTCTGGATGCGCCAGTACATGAGGAGCGCCATCCACGACGAACTGCTCGACGCCTCCAAGCTGGACGGGGCGAACTTCCTGCGCCAGTACTGGCACGTCGCGCTCCCGGTCGTCCGCCCCGGGCTCGCCTTCCTCGGCATCTTCACCTTCATGGGCCAGTGGAACGACTACGCCTGGCCGCTGATCGCCCTGACCAACCCGGACAACGTCACCCTCCAGGTCGCGCTGTCCCAGCTCAACGGCACGCACGGCACCACCGACTACGGCATGGTGATGACCGGCGCCGTCCTCGCCCTCATCCCGCTGCTGATCGTCTTCGCGATCGGTGCCCGGCAGATCATCGGCGACCTCGCGAAGGGGGCCGTACGCGGATGAACGATCCGTCGATCCTCGGTCCCGGCGCCGTCGATCCCCTGGTCGCCCTGCGCCCCTGGGAGGCACCCGAGGTGACCTCCTGGGGGCGACTCCCCATGAACGCCGTCGACCGGCGCTCCGGAGTACTCCCCCTCGACGGCGACTGGCGCTTCCAGTTGCTGTCAGCTCCGGACGCGCCGGTCGGCGGTGCGTGGTCCTCTGCGTACGTCCCGGGCGTCTGGACCCTGCAGGGCACGGACGACCTGCCGCAGTACACCAACGTCCGCATGCCGTTCGCCGAGTTCCCGCCCCACTCCCCGGCCGCCAACCCGACCGGTGTGTACGAGCGCGAGGTGGACGTCCCCGCAGAGTGGGCCGGAGGCAGGATCGTGCTCCGGGTCGGGGCTGCCGAAAGCGTGCTGCTGGTGCATGTGGACGGGCGGCCGGTGGGCATCTCCAAGGACTCGCACCTGGCGGCCGAGTTCGATCTGACGGGACTGGTGCGCCCCGGCTCCCCCGCGACCGTGCGGCTCACGGTCGTCAAGTGGTCCGACGCCTCGCACATCGAGGACCAGGACCAGTGGTGGCACGGCGGGATCACCCGCTCGGTGCTGCTGTACGCGACGGACCCGCTGTATCTCGCGGACGTGACCGTGCGGGCCCACCACAGCGGTGAACTGCGCGTCGACTGCCAGGTGCGGTGCGCGGGTGGCACCCTGCCCGCGGGATGGCACCTCACCGGCGAGCTGGACGGTCAACTCCTCGTACAGGACGGCGAGTTCGACCGCATCAATGCCGAGGACGAACGGGTCTCCGACTTCCTCGGCGAGGCACGGCTGCGGACCACCGTGCCCGAGGTGCGCACCTGGAACGCGGAGACACCCGAGCTGTACGACCTGACCGTCCGCCTGCACCGCGCCGACGGCACGGTCGCCGACACCTCGCACCATCGCGTCGGCTTCCGCGACGTCGAGATCGTCGGCCGGGATCTGCTGGTCAACGGCGAGCGGGTGTTCATCCGGGGCGTGAACCGGCACGACTTCCATCCGCTGACGGGGCGGACGGTGTCGTACGACGACATGCGCGCCGATCTCGTCCTGCTCAAGCGGTTCGGATTCAACGCGATCCGCACCGCCCACTACCCGAACGACCCGGCCCTGTACGGCCTCGCCGACGAGCTCGGCTTCTACGTCGTCGACGAGGCGGACATCGAGTCCCACGACCACGCCCACGAGATCGCCGACGACCCGCGCTGTCTGAACGCTTTCGTGGACCGCGTCTCGCGCATGGTGCTGCGCGACAAGAACCACCCGTCGGTCATCATCTGGTCGCTGGGCAACGAGTCGGACTACGGCGCGAACCACGACGCTGCGGCGGGCTGGGTGCGCCGGCACGATCCGACGCGGCCACTCCAGTACGAGGGGGCGGCCAAGCTCGACTGGGCGGCGACGGACGACGCCTCCGACATCGCCTGCCCCATGTACGCGCCGCTCGAGGACTGCGTCGCCCACGCCCTGTCCGGCCGCCAGACGAGGCCGCTCATCCAGTGCGAGTACTCGCACGCGATGGGCAACAGCAACGGCACGCTGGCCGACCACTGGGCTGCCATCGAGGCCACCCCAGGTCTTCAGGGCGGGTTCATCTGGGAGTTCTGGGACCACGGGATTCTGCAACGCGTGAGCGATGGCAGACCTGCCGGGCGCGCGGGCGCCGGGCTCCATGACAACGGTGTCGCCGCGCCCGGGTACCGCTGGGCGTACGGCGGTGACTTCGGCGAGTCCCTCCACGACGGCGCGTTCATCGCGGACGGCATGGTGTTTCCCGACCGCACGCCCAAGCCCGCGATGTATGAGCACCGGGAGATCGCGGCGCCGGTGCGCATCGAGTGCTTCAAGCACGAGGGCGTCGTGCTCGGCAACCACCAGCACTTCCGGGGCCTGGACTGGCTGGCCGGCGAGTGGCGGCTGGACCTGGCCGACGGTACGACGCTGACCGGACCGGCCGAGCTGCCGAACCTGCGCCCCGGCGAGACGGCCGCCGTGCCGCTGCCCTTCGAGGTGCCGCACGACGGCGGCGAGGCCTGGCTGACGCTGTGCGTGACGGTGGCCGAGGACCAGCCGTGGGCGCCGCGCGGCACCGAGATGTGCGTGCCGCAGATCCGGCTGCGCGGGCCCGCCGTGGCCGCGGACGTGCCGGTGGACCGGCAGGTCGAGGTCGACGGCGAGGGACTCCTCCGCCATCCGCTGCTGACGGCGGCCCCCACGCTCTCCCTGTGGCGGGCGCCCACCGACAACGACGAGCTGGGCGGCATGGCCGGGCGCTGGCGCAGCTGGGGGCTCGACGCGCTGGTGCGCAAGGTCGTGTCCGTCCGGCAGGACGCCGGCCGGGTGACGGTGGAGGCCGAGTACGCGGGCACCACGGGTGTCGTACGGCACCGGCAGGTGCTCACGCCCGTCGAGGGCGGGGTCCGCGTCGACGAGGAGGCCGAGCTGCCGGAGACGTTCGACGACGTGGCACGGGTCGGCACGGTCTTCGAGACGGCCGCGGGGCTCGACCTGCTGGAGTGGTTCGGACAGGGCCCGTGGGAGTCCTATCCCGACCGCAGTGCGGGCGCGCCCGTCGGCCATCACCGCAGACCGGTCGACGAGTTGTTCACGCCCTATCTGCGTCCGCAGGAGAGCGGCGGGCGGCACGGCGTACGCCGGTTCACGCTGTCCGCGCCGGACGCCACCGGGCTCTGGGTCGCGCTGGACGAACCCCGCCAGGTCTCCGTGACCCGCTACCGCGCGGAGGACCTCGCCTTGGCACGGCACCACGACGAGCTGGTCCCGCGGCCCGGCTGCGTGGTGCACATCGACGCCGCGCACCGGGGCCTGGGCACCGCCTCCTGCGGGCCCGACACCTCACCCTCGTATCTCGTCGCACCGGGCATCCATCGCTGGAGCTGGGCCCTGCGCGTTCTGTGAACTCCCCCCACGCCCTTCGCTGTCACCCCTCATGGATCCCACGGATCTCACGGATCTTCCTACGGAGCACACGTGTGTACTTCGCATGACCCTGCCCAGGGCGAGGCCGAGCAGGCCGGAGCCGGGAGACGCGGTTTCCTGCGCGCGACCGCACTGCTCGGCGCCGCCGCCACGGCGGGGGTCGCGCTGCCGGCCGTGGCCGAGGCGTCCCCGGCCGCGGCCGGCCGGCGTCCGGACGCCGACAGCCGCCGCTTCACGCTGGCCGTGATGCCCGACACCCAGTACCTCTTCGACGGGCCGAGCATCAACGCGGCGCCCGTCGAGGCGTCCCTGCGCTACCTCCTGGAGCACGGGCGGGAGGAGAACATCGTCTTCCTGTCCCACCTCGGCGACCTCACCGAGAACGGCGCGAAGGACGAATGCGCCGCGATCGGCAAGGCGTTCGAGCTGCTCGACCGCAGGGGCGTCGGCTACAGCGTCCTCGCGGGCAACCACGACGTGAAGTCCTCCACGGACGACCAGCGCGGCCCGACGCCGTACCTGGACACGTTCGGCCCGCGGCGCTTCAAGGGCAAGCCCACCTTCGGGGGCGCGTCCTCGGACGGCTACAACACCTACCACCTGTTCCGCGCGGCCGGCCGCGAGTGGATGGTGCTCGCCCTGGACTGGCGGCTGTCGGCGAAGGGCTACGCCTGGGCGAAGGACGTGCTCGCCCGGCACCCGAAGACACCCGTCGTCCTCACCACCCACGAACTGGTCGTCCAGGACGACGCGTTGTCGTCGTACGGACAGCAGCTGTGGGACCAGCTGGTCAAGGACCACGACCAGATCTTCCTGACCCTCAACGGGCACCACTGGCCCGCGGGCCGGCTCACCCGCAGGAACGCGGCGGGCAACGACGTCCACCTGCACCTGACGAACTATCAGAACCGCTACTTCGGCGGCGCGGCGATGATCCGCCTCTACCGCTTCGACCTCGACCGGAACGTCATCGACGTCGAGACGGTCTCCCCGTGGATCCTGGGCCGGGCCGCGAAGGGGCTCAACGAGCTGGAGCGGCAGGAGATCGAACTCAGCGGCGACGCCGACCGTTTCTCCGTCGACATCGACTTCACGGACCGCTTCTCCGGCTTCGCCCCGGTGCCCGCCCGCCCGGCGCGCCCCGCGTCGAAGATGCTGATCCGGGACACGGCCGCGTACTGGCGCTTCGAGTCGCCCGTCTCCGGTACCGTCCGCGACCTGTCCGGCCACGGCAACGACCTCACCGTGGTCTCCGTGGGCGGCGGCGAGCTCGGCTGGTCGGCCGACCACCACCCCGACCAGCCCGGTCACGGCAGCCTGGAGTTCCAGGGCTACAAGTCCCCCCTGAAGGGGGCGTACCTGCGCACGGTCGACGGCGCCCCGCTCAACGCGGCCACCTTCAGGAACGGTTACACCGTCGAGGCCTTCTACCGGGTCCCCGCCGACTGGGACGCCTCGCACAACGCCTGGGCGGGCCTGGTCGGCCGTACCGGCACGGGTGGCGCCGCGGGCAGGACGGAGGGCGACCCCGACGAGCCGCTCGCCACGCTCTCCCTCTCCGACGGGCCCGGCCCGCAGTGGGCGGTCCGCCCGCTCAACCAGCAGGGCATCGCCACCAACTGGGGCGACGAGACCGCGCGCGAGACCTGGTGGCACGTCGCCGTCGTCAACGACGGCAGGCACACCACGCTGTACGTCCAGGGCTGTCCGGTGGCCCGCAACCCGCACGCCACCGCGATCGGCCTCACCTCGGTCGGGCTGCCGTGGCTGCTCGGCGGCTACGAGTACGGCGGCAAGATCGACCAGATCCTGTACGGCCGCCTCGGCGACGTCCGTATCGTCGCGCGGGCGCTGCCCGTCACGTCCTTCATGAACCACTGACGCCCGGCGAGGATGAACATGACCGATCAACAGCTGCCCACCTGGGCGGACCCGTCCGTCGCGCCCGCCGACCTCGACCCGCAGGGCGTCTCCCGGCGCGGCCTCCTGCGCCGCGCGGGCCTGTTCGGCGCCGCGTTCGCGCTCGGCTCCGCGGCCGTGCCCGCGGCGGCGTCCTCGCGGGGCTGGGGCGGCGACGACCCGCGCCTCGCGTATCTCGTCGGCGACCACCACATCCACACGGTCTACAGCCACGACGCCAAGTACACGTTCTCCCAACTGGCCGCCGCGGGCGCCAGGTACGGGCTCGACTGGATGGTGTTCACCGAGCACTCCAACTTCGGGCACGCCAAGTACGGTGCCGTGCTGGAGCACGAGGAGATCCTCAAGGCGCGTTCCGAGAACCCGCGCCAGCTCATCTTCCAGGGCCTGGAGTGGTACATCCCGGCCGCCGAGCACTGCACGGTCTTCGCGGCGCCCGGCCGGCACGAGGTCGACCTGCTCACACGGTTCGAGAGCGCCTACGACGGCAAGCTGCTCGGCTACGACAAGGGCGGCCCCGCCGACGCGGACACCGCGCGCAACGAGGCCCACGCCGTCAAGGCCATCAAGTGGCTGGCCGAGCAGCGCCGCAAGGGCTACGTCGACGACGTCCTCGTCCTCGCCAACCACCCGCTGCGCCTGGGCATCGACTCCCCGCACGAGATGCGGGGCTGGCGGGACGCGGCCCCCGAGATCATGATCGGCATGGAGGGCGCACCGGGCGCCCAGGGCGCGGCGATCCCCGGCTGGCGCGGAAGCACGTCCATGCGGGGCGAGTACGAGAACAAGCCCTCGGCGCAGTCCTGGCCGGGCTACCCGGCGGAGGCGTTCCTCACGTACGGCGGCTTCGACTGGGCGACCGCGACGGTCGGCGGGCTGTGGGACTCAATGCTGGCGGAGGGCCGCCCGTTCTCGATCACCACGAACTCCGACGCCCACCGCATCGTCTTCGACACCTGGCGCAACGGCGACTGGCCCGCGGGCCAGAACTTCGACAACACCGGCAAGCTGCCCGACCCGGTGAACACCGACACCCCGCAGCCGGGCAGCGACTTCTGGCCGGGCCAGTTCAGCCGCACCCACGTCGGCGTGACCCGCTACGGTTACCGCGCCGTGATGGCGGGCCTGCGCGCGGGCCGGGTCTGGCTCGACCACGGGCATCTGCTCGACGGCCTCGACGTCCGCCTCAAGCGGGACTGCGACCACGGCCGCGGCGTCACACTGGGCGGCCGGCTGCGGGTACGCAAGGGCGAGAAGCTCACACTGCATGTCACGGTCACGACGGCCTCCCGGCCCAACCCGCAGGGAATCCTGCCGGAGTTGGCGCACGTGGACGTCATCCGTGGCGCGGTGCGTGGCCCGGTGGCCGACCGGGACGCCTGGCAGGCGCCGGACACCAAGGTGGTGACGACGAAGGACGTGAGCGGCCGCAAGGGGACGTACACCCTGCGCATCCCGCTCACCGCCGGGCACGAGTCCTTCTACGTCCGCCTGCGCGGCAGCGACGGCAACCGCCACGGCACGGGCTACCTGGGCGCCTCGGTCGACCCGCACGGCCCGATCCCGCACACGCCCGGAGACGGTGACCCGTGGGCCGATACGTGGTTCTATTCGAATCCCGTATTCGTCGACGTGGCAGGAGCCTGACAATCTGATGAAGCGTCACTTCCTTACTCCCGTCTGCTTATTGGCCGCCCTGGGGCTCGGCGCGGGCACCGCTTCCGCGGCCGGAGACCCGCAATGGGCCGAGTCGGGCACGGCGTACACCGACACGCTGGGCGGCGGGCAGGGGCTCGCCGCCCGGGCGGACGGCTCGCTCCTCTACCGGGGCCTGGCCGACATCCCGCTGGGCCTGCGGATCAAGGGCTGGAACCACGTCGGCGACCCGGACATCGCCCAGGGCCACGTCTTCGACGCCTACCAGGGTCCGGACACGGCCACGTCCAAGATGTTCGCGGTGACGACCCCGGCCGGGAAGCGCTACGAGTACGTCCACCAGCTCAACCCGGGCGAGAAGCTCAACAACTCCTTCGCCACGGTCTCGCCCGACGGGCAGTGGCTGGTGTCGGGCGAGTGGGGCGACCAGCGAAGACTCCAGGTCTTCCCCGCTCCCCTGCTCAACCCCGCCACACCACCGACCGGCGGAGACCTCAAGGAGGCCTGGCAGATCAGCCTGGACAAGCCCGTACGCGATATCCAGGGCTGCGACTTCGTGACGGACACCCGCCTGATCTGCGCCTCCAACGACGCCTCGGGCACCCTCTTCCCGGAGATCCGCCCCCTTCTCCAGGTCGACCTGCCGCGCAAGGTGGACGGCCAGCCGATCACGGGCGCGGTGAAGAGCCTGTTCGCACTGCCGCAGCGCAGCGTGTGCACGGGCACGTTCGAGACTGAGGGCGTCGACTACGACGTGAACAGCGGCACGTTGCGGGCTCAGATGATTCCGCCCGGGGTGTGTGCGGTGGCCACGGCCGTGTACGCGTACAAGTGAGGGACCGGAACGACAAGTCCGCGACACCTCTTGGTCATTGGCCTTCCAGCAGCCGGAAACACCCGCACACCGGGATGATCTGGGGCACGAGGCGTCGTTGCGGGTGCTGCCCGACGTCTTCACCTGGCTGCTGGGCGGACGCTCGCGGCTGACGGCCGAGCCCGCCTGAGTCCCGTACCGGTCACACGGCCGGCGGCTCCAGGTCCCGGTGGATGCGCTTGCCCTCGCGGACGCTCACCGTGTGCGGATGGTTCTCGCCGAGCAGCCGTACGAACTCGGTGTGGGTGCTCTCCTGGAGCTGGTCGGACTCGGGGATACGGCCCAGCGCGCGCAGGGTCACGCCCAGGTTGGCGCGCGAGACGATGGTGTCCGGGTGCTCGTGGCCGAGGGTGGGCTGGAAGCCGGCGACCGCCATCCGCTCCAGGTCCTCCGCCTGGCGCAGCTCGTTCAGCTCCGCCAGTACGTTGGCGAGGTTGACGGCACACGCGAGCGTGTACGGGTGACGTTCGCCGAGCGCCTCCCGCAGGGTGTCGAGGTTCTTCTCCAGCAGCGTGCGCGCCCTGTTCGCCTCGCCGGAACCACGCAGGAAGATCCCGAGGTTGTTGACGGCGGCGAGCGTCGCCGGATGCCGCTCGCCGGGCGCCGTGCGGTACTGCCGCACGATGTCCTGCGCCAGCGCCAGCGCCTCCTCGCGCGCCCCCGTGGCGTAGAGGTCGGTCGCGTAGTTCAGCGTGCAGTCCAGCACGTCGGGGGTGGACGCGGGGGTGTCCCGCAGCCGGTAGTTCTCGCGGGTCTGCTGGGTGAGCGCCCGTGCCTCGTCCACCCGGCCGGCCTTGCGCAGCGACACGGCGAGGCTCTTCGCATTGCGCAGGGTCTCCGGGTAGGTGTCGCCGAACAGCCGCTTGTACGACTCGTAGCTGCTGCTCAGCAGGGAGATGGACGGCTCGTACTCGCCCGTCTCGCGCAGGTCGCGGCCCAGGTTGGTGATGCTGATCAGCGTGTGCGGATGCGCGGCACCGAGGTCGTTGCGTCGCAGGTCGTAGATCTCCTGGTCGACGTCGCGGGCCTTGGCGTAGTGGCCGAGCAGTCTCAGGCAGACCGCGCGGTTGTTGTTGGCGCTGAGGGTGCGCGGGTGATCCTCGCCGAAGTTCTCCTTGAAGCCGTTGTAGGCCTCCTTCGCCAGCTCCAGGGCGTCCTCGAACCGGCCGATGCTGCCGAGGTCGGTGGCGAGACCGCTGGCCGTCATCAGGATGTGCGGATGGCCCGGCGTCAGCAGGGCGCGCTGCCGGGCGAGGGTGCCGGAGCCCAGCTCCTCCGCCTCCACGTACTTGCCCAGCGAGCGCAGCACGTTGGCGATGTGGAACCGCAGGTGCAGCAGCTGGGTCTGGAGTTCCGTCACGTACCGCCGCTCCTCGGCGAGGGTGCGCGGGGCCCGCGGGTCCCGTAAGCCGGCCGGCTGGGGCACGGGTGCCTGCTCGACCGGCTGCCGCTTTTCCAGGTCGGCGATCCGGCCCCGGCTGACCGTCAACTGGCGTTCCCACAGCTGCCGCAGGCCGTCGGCGAAGGAGAGCCCGGCGTTCAGGTCGCCGCGCTTCCACAGGTAGCGGACGCGGTCGATGAGCAGCTGCCGGGTCTTCGGCTCGTCGCAGGTACTGGCCTCGGAGGCCTCCAGGTGCGGCCAGATCGCGGCGAAGATGGGCTGGCTCTTCGGATCGTCGATCGGCTCCTCGCCCGACGGGCGGGCACCGGCCAGGATGCGGTGCACGACGTGCTGGGCGTCCTCCTGTTCCCGGGGCGTGAGCTGGGAGCGGATCACCGCCTGCACCAGCCGGTGCACCTGGATCGACTCGGTGGCCCGGTCCACCTTGGCGAGGGCGAACCGGCCTATCTCCCGGATCACCCGGCCGAGCACCATCCTCTCCTGGAGCGACGGGTCCAGCTCGGCCAGCACGCTCGTCATCTCGTCGCCGTACAACAGCTCCATCGAGATGGGTTCGGCGGCGAAGAAGGCGCACAGCTGGAGCAGGCGCACCGCGGCCGGGGATCGTTCCTTCAGGCGGTCGATGGAGACGTTCCAGGTGGCGCCGACCGGTTCGGGGTAGTTCGCGGGCTGGCTGAGCGACAACACCCGCTCCGCCTGGTGCTCCAGTTCGGTGAGGTAGGTGTCGACGGGCGTGCCCGTCTCGGCCAGCCAGGCACCGGCCTGATCGAGGGCGAGGGGCAGGTCGCCCACGGCGGCGGCGACCCGGTCGGCGTCCTCCGTGCTGAGATCGGCGGCCCGGCGCAGCAGGTGCTCGATGCTCTCCTCGCGCAGGAACGGGTCGATCTCCAGGGCCTCGCCGAACTGCAACCAGGTCTGGTTGCGTGAGGTGACCAGCACATGGCCGGCACCGCCGGGGAAGTGCTTGCTCACCTCCTGCGGCTCGTCGGCGTTGTCGAACACCAGCAGCCAGCGCATCGTCGAGGACGCCTGGCGCAGATGGTCGCAGACCTCCTGCGCGGCCTGCGCGGCGTCGTCGCCGACCCGCAGTCCCAGCCGGCGGGCGAGATCGGTGAGGGCCGACACCACGAGCTCTGTCTGCTCGGAGGGGATCCACCACACCAGGTCGTAGTCGGCGGCGAAGCGGTGCACGTACTCCAGCGCGATCTGCGTCTTGCCGACGCCGCCCAGGCCGTAGAGGGCGTACGGCGCCGGGGAGCCGCCCGAATTGCTGCTGCCGAGCCCGTCGCGGAGCCTCTCCAGCACTGCGCTGCGGCCGGTGAAGGAACTGTTGCGTGGCGAGATGTTCCGGGCCTCGGGCACCGTGCCCGGGAAGCGGGCATCCCCGAAGGCCGCCTCGTCGGTCAACTCGGCGGGCATGGTCGGCTTACCGAGCGCCCGCAGCAGCGCGGACGTGGCGTGCTTCTCACTCGTGCGCACCAGGTCGACCGAGACCCGTTCGCTGAACACGGGCGCCGGGCGCAGGTCGCCGACCCGGACTGCGACCACCTGACGGCGGCCCGAGCGGTCGCTGCCGGTGGCCGTGTCCCACACCCGGCGGGCCCGCGCGGAGCGCTGGAACGCCGGCGAGAGGACGAAGACGGTGCGGTCGGCGGGCTCCTCGGCGCCGTCGCCCTCGCAGCCGACATACCTGCGCGACACCTTGAACCCGGCCCTGGACAACCGGGAGGCGATCCAGTCGGCCCACAAACGGTCCTCGGACACATAGCTGAGGTGCACGTCCGCGGGGAGCGCGAGCCGGGGGCGGGTGAACTTCGCCGTGACGGCCTCGCGTACCTCCTCGGCCATGGGTGGCAGAGCGATGACGGTCTGATCGCTGATCACGCCGGCGAGCCGCTCGAAGGCGGCCAGCAGGGACGTTGCGTTGCCGGCCTCGTCGCCGAACGTGGCCAGCGTCTCCTCGTACGAGTAGTAGGGCCGGTAGGGAATCTCCACCGACCCCCAGTACCCGGTGAGTTCCTCCTCGGTCATGCCGGACGGGAATCCGTCGAACTTGGCGCGGGCCAGGGCGCGCCCGGCATCCGCCTTCTCCTTCTCACCCTCGTCGATACGCATGGGGACGGGCAGGATGCGGATACGGCGACTGCGGTACCGGTCGTGGATGTCGTGCGCGACCGCCGCGGCGCCGTCGATGCTCTGGCCGCTGAGGGTGAAACAGTCGACGAGTGTGTCGGGCAGGTGGGCGGTGCAGACGTCGGCGATGTCGGACAGACCGGTGCGGCTGTCGAGGAGGACGTAGTCGTAGTTCTGACGCATGTCCTCGCGCAGCGCGTCAAAGAAGAGGCCGCCGCCGAGGTCCTCGTAGAAGTGGTCCCAGTCGAACGTGCTCACGAGCGCCGAGTAGTCACGGTTCTGCCGTCCCGTGGACACCAGGTCAAGGGTGCCTGGCTCGGGAAACAGCCAGTCCAGGGAGACGGCGTGGCGCTGGATGCGGGCGTAGTCCAGATGCCAGTCCGGCGGCCGTTCGTCCGGGCTGTCGCCGACTACGTCGCCGGCGGTGGCCCAGACGAAGTCATTGAGCATGTCGATGACACCGGTTGTCGCGCCGACGGTGGCCGGATCGAGAAAGGGATGGAAGAACCGATGCAGACCAGGTGCTTCCAGGTCCCAGTCCACCGCCAGAACTCGCTTGCCGTTGGCGGCGAGGATCCACGCGACGTTGGCCAGCGCCATCGTGCGGCCCGTACCGCCCTTGTAGGAGTAGAACGTGACGATGCGTCCGCCACGGCCATCGGCCATCGCCGCTCCCCGCCATGCCGTATCGAACCCGTGCCGTCGCTGTGGGTTATTGCGCGCGCCGGATCGTCAAGAGTAGCCGCTGGGACGGCTGTTCGCCTCATTTCGGGAGCAGTTGACCCCCTCGGGGCTTATCCTCGCAGCGGGCCGCAGATCCCGGGGGACTGAGAATGAAGATCTTTCTGAGCTGGTCCGGACGTGCCTCTCACGAGTGCGCGAAACTGCTCTCCGATTGGCTGCGGTTCTTCAGCGACGACATCGACCCCTTCGTCTCCTCGGAGAGCATCAGGATGGGAGCTCGCGGGCTGGACGAGCTCAAGGTGCAGCTCGACGAGAGCTCCTTCGGTATCGCCTGCATCACCCGTTCCAACCTCGACGCCCCCTGGGTCACCTTCGAATCGGGAGCACTGTCGAAGGAGGTGAACGAGCGTGAGGGAAGAGTCGTACCGTTCCTGCTCGAGGGAAGCCACGACGATCTGGAGGCCGCGGGCAGCCCCTTGCGCCAGTTCCAGTCGGCCCGCGCTCACGACCCGGACGATGTGCTGCGGCTGATGCGGACCATCAACGAGGTCCTGTGCAAATCCGCGGGCCGCCAGCCCGACGAGGCCCTTCTCGTGAAGCGCTTCACGAAGGTGTGGCCCGAACTGCGCGAAGGCCTGGCCACAATCGACCTGGCGGCTGACAGCGACGGGCAAGCACCACTTCGTCGGTCACAGCAGGAGATCCTGGAGGATCTGGCCTCGCTGGTGAAGGAGCAGATCAGCCGCATCACCGACCTGGAACGGGCGGTGGACGCCCTCCGCAACGGGCATGGCACACAGTCGAGGAAGCTGACCAGGTTCGTGGGTGTCTACGACGAACCCGTCGGCTTGGTCGCTGCGGTGGACGAGACCGCGGGTGGGGACGAGGCGGGATGAGCCGGCTCAGCCACCGGTTGCGGATCCTGTTCGGCACCCGTCTCGGGGTGTCCACGGCCGGACGGGCTTGCGCCGTGCAATTCGGCGTTCTGTCGGGCGCGGCACAGTTGTATCTCACGTTCTGGCCGGACAGCTCCCTGCCCCGCGGCGTGACGTTCCTCTCCCTCGCGGGCGTGGCGCTGGCCGGGGGCATCCTGCGGGCCTGGCCCAGGAGCAGCGTCAGCCACGAGTTCGTCCATCCGGGATTCCGCGTGACCGTGACGATCGGCGACCTGTTCGACCAGCCCTGCCATCTGGTCATCGGTTTCAACGACGTGTTCGACACCGACACCGCCGACGATGTGGTGATCGCACGGCGCAGCGTGCAGGGCCAGTTCCTGCAGCGGGTCTACGCCGGGGAGATCGAGAGGCTGGACCGCGAACTCGCGGTCGCACTGGCGGGGAAGCAGCCCGTCGAAGTGGAACAACGGACGATCAAGCGAGCGGGCAAGCTGTCACGCTACCCCGTCGGCACGGTGGTCGTCCTCGGCTCCCCCACCCAACGCTTTTTCCTCAGCGCCTACGGCATCATGCGCAACGATCTGACGGTCACTTCGGGAGCGGACCAAATCTGGCAGAGTCTGGGCGAGTTGTGGGGGGCGGTACATGTGCACGCCCGGCGCGAGACGGTGGCCATGCCGGTGATCGGATCGGACCTGGCCCGCATCGACAGTCTCGACCGCGCCGGTCTGATCAATCTGATCCTGCTGTCCTTCGTCACCAGGTCACGGCAGTCGGTGGTCTGCAAAGAGCTGACGATCGTTGTCCGTCCGGAGGAGTATGAGCGCATCGACATGCTGGAGCTGGCCGCGTTTCTGCGGGCGCTCTGACCACCGGACCCGTTGGGAGGGCTTCGGGTGCAACGGGACCAGGCGGATTCGAACGGGCCTTATTTCTTCCTGAGTTACGCACACACGCCAAGCCTCGACGACAGCTCTGATCCGGACATGTGGGTTCACCGGCTGTTCCGCGACCTGAGTGAGGACGTCATGGCGATGACGGCCGCTCCGGCAAACGTGCCCATCGGATTCATGGACCGTGAGATGAGGACCGGTCAGGTCTGGAGCCACCGGCTGTCCGAGGCACTCGCCACCTGCCGGGTGTTCGTCCCGCTGTACTCGCCGCGCTACTTCGTGAGCGACATGTGCGGCCGTGAGTGGTCGGCCTTCTCCCGGCGTCAGAGACACCACCACGCGTCGTCGCCTCCAGCCCCTGCGGCCATCGTCCCGGCGCTCTGGACACCAGTGCCGCGCCGGCAGCTTCCCCAGACAGCACAGAACCTGCACTACGACCACGATCAATTCGGCCGGGAGTACGCCACCCTCGGCCTGTACGGCCTGATGAAGCTGCGGTCGTTCCGGCAGCACTACGAGAAGACCACCTATCTGTTGGCCCGAACGATCGTGGCAGCCGCCCAGCAGAGTCCACCTCCCGTCGGGCCGCCCCTGGACTTCGCACAGTTGCCCAGCGCCTTCGAACAACGCATCAGCACCGTCTCACGGCGGATTCGCATCGTCGTGGCGGCGCCGAGCCGTCGAGAGCTGCCGCCGGGGCGCTCCGACCGGTGCTACGGCGCCTCAGCCCTCGACTGGAATCCCTATGGCGAGAGCGGCACGGACCACCGGCCACTCGCCGAAATCACCGCGAGCGTCGCAGAGCGGCTCGACTTCCGCCCCACGGTCGAGTCGCTCGACGAGGCGGCCGGCGCTCTGCTCACCGAGCGGGCATCGGTCAGTCCGACGCTGATGCTGCTCGACAAATGGGTTCTGGCCGACCCGGAAAGGCGGGCGCTGCTGACCCGCATCGACAATGCGGCTCTGCCGTGGCTCGGGGTAGTCGTGCCATGGGACCCGTCCGATGCTGACGCCGAATCCGGGCCCGAATTGCAGACGGCGCTGGAGCAGTCTCTCCCCCGAACCCACCAGCGCGTCCGGAGTGTCTCGCGGGTGGCCGTGACCGGGGTTCCCTCGCTGGAAGCGTTCGCCGCCCTCCTTCCTCACATGGTGCAGTGGGTCGCCACGCAGTTCCTCCGATTCACCGCGAGCCATCCGCCCCCGGGATCCGGAACCCCTCGGTTCCGGTTGGGAGGACCCGGAAAGGAGGCATCCGATGACCGCCACCCCTGACGGGCAGATCGTCACGTTCTACTCTCAGAACGGCGGTACCGGCCGGACCATGGCACTGGCCAATGTGGCATGGATCCTCGCTTCCAACGGCTATCGCGTGCTCGCCTCGGACTGGGACGTCGAGGCACCCGGGCTGCATCGCTACTTTCACCCCTTCCTCGACGCAGCGGCCTCCGGCGCAACGACGGGCGTGCTGAATCTCCTCACGGACTACGTGGTTGACCGGCGCCCCGACGTCGAGCCGGAAGCGGACGTGATACATCGCCATGCCCGGGTGCTCCCGCATTCGGTCTCGGTGGATTGGACCTTCCCCGGCCGGGGCGCCCTCGACTACATGCCCGCGGGGCGGCGGGACGCCGAATACCTGCGACATCTGATGGGCTTCGACTGCGGATACTTCACGGAGTTCCTCGGCGGCGTGCGGTTTCTGGAAGCGTTGCGCCACGACATGAGAAGCCGCTACGACTACACCCTCATCGACAGCAGGTGCGGGGTGAGCGATCTGGTCGCCCTGTGCACCATGGATCTGCCGGACGTTGTGGTGAACTGCTTCGCGCTCAATTCGCAGAGCATCGCGGGAGCGGCGGGCGTGGCACGAACCATCCGGCGGGAAGCACAAACGCGCCAGGTGCGCGTGCTGCCCGTCGCCACACGTGTCGTCGAGGGGCAGGACACACGCCTGACCGCCGCGCGGGAACTCGTCCGCGTCTCCTTCCCCGATCAGCCGCCCGGCAACTGGACCGGCCTGGAGATCCCGCACCGGCAGGACTACGCCTACGAGGAAATTCTCGCGGTGTTCGGGGACCCGCCCGGCGACCCCGACAGCCTGCTGACGGCCTTTGAAAGGCTGACGGACCTGGTCACCGAGGGGCGCGTGAGAGACTTGCCACCCCTCGACGACGATCTGCGTAGACGTCATCTCACCTCGTACGTAAGGCCTCTGTCACCCATCGCCACGCCCCTGAGACTCTGGCACGTTCCGGAGGACCGGATGTGGGCCGAGTGGGTCCGCTGGGTGCTCACTCGCGCGGGCTTCCGGGTGCTCGCCCCCGATGCCGGTACCGAGCCGGCGCCCTCCGGCACGACTCCGCGCACCGTGGCCCTGCTGTCCTCGTCCTTTCTGCGCTCGACGCGGTCCCGCGCCCTGTGGGAGCGCCTCGACCCCCGTCGCGTGGGTTCACCCGGGCAGCTGATCCCGTTCCGCGTAGAGCCGATCACGCTCACGCCGCCGTTCAACGACCACAGCCCCGTCGACCTGACGGCCCTCGACGAGTCGCGCACCGCAGAGACCGTCCTGCGCGGCGTCGGGCTCTCCGGCAAGGCGACCGTACGTTCACTGGAGTCAGCCCGGCCCCGGTTTCCCGGCCGTGTTCCGGTCGTATGGCAGGCCCCACCACGCAATCCGTTCTTCGTGGGGCGCGACAGGCAACTGGACCGGTTGCACGCCCTCCTCGAGGTCGGCCGTCGCCGGGCCGTGATCCTTCCCGTCCAGGATCTCGGCGCATGCGGGCGCACCCAGCTCGCCGCCGAGTACGCCCATCGTTTTCAGGCGGCGTACGACCTGGTGTGGTGGGTTCGCGCGCAGAGCCGGGAGTCGACGTTGCTGTCCCTGGCGCGGCTGGCCGACCGTCTTGGGCTGCGTCCTCGCGACAGCGTGCACGAAGCCGCTCGTTGGACCCTGGAGGAGTTGGGCTCGGGCAAACCGTATGACCGATGGCTGCTGGTCTACGACAGCGCAGGCGCCCCGCAGAGTGTCGACGGTCTGCTGCCTTCCGGCGCTCAGGGCCATGTCCTGGTCACCTCCCGCGATCGTCGCTGGATCGGGACTACGGATTCCGTGGAAGTCGAAGCCTTCGCCAGGGAACACAGCGTCGAGCTACTACGCCGACGCGTGCCGGCACTTTCCCCCGATGCCGCCGACCGGATCGCGATGGCCGTGGAGGACATGCCTCTTGCAGTGGCACAGGCGGCAGCGTGGCTGGCGCAGCTCCCACAAACGGAGCACTACCTGGGGCAACTCGCCGAGCAGCGGAACGAGTCGCCGTCGACACAGCCGGTCGATCCCATCGCAGCCACTACCCGGCTGGCCCTCGCCACACTGCGCGAGCGTTCCCCTTCGGCCTTGCGACTCCTCGTGCTGTGCTCTCATCTCGCCCCGTTGCCCGTTCCGTTGGCATCGTTGCACACCGACACAGCGCTGCATCTCCTGCGCTCCCACGACCCCGGCGTGGACGAGAGGGTGCTGCCGGAAAGGGCCGTCCGGGAAGTCAGCCGGCTCGGTCTGGCCGAAGTCGACCACGCCGGACGCATGCTGAAGGTGCACCGAAAGGTGCAGGCACTGGTACTGGCCGCGCTGCCCGAGGCCGGAAGCGCAGGCGTCCGCCATGACGCACACCGGTTGCTCGGCGCCGCCGGATCACGTCGCGAGAGGGCCGCCCCCGAAACCGGCGACGAGGTGTCCGAGGATTTGTGGCCGCACTTCGATCACGCACGTGCCGAGGAGTGCTCCGACGATGACATCCGGGACGTGCTGATCGAACGGCTGCGTCACACTGTACGACTTGGCATGCCGGAGCGAGCATTGGAGCTCGCCCGTCGCCTCGACCAGCGCTGGAGTCGGGGCAACCGAGGCGCCGAGCAGCACGTGCTGCGACTGCGCACCCATCAGGCGGCGGCGCTGCGAACCCTGGGTGCGTACGCGGAGGCGGCCGATCTGGACGCAGACACCCTCAGCCGGCAACGCGAGCTGCTACCCCCGCGCCATACGCACACCCTGATGACCGCCGCAGGTCTGGCGGAGGACCTGCGGGCCCTGGGCCGCTTCACCAAGGCTCTGCAACTTGCCCGTGAGGTGTCAGCCGGATTCCACGAGTCGTTCGGTGACGAGCACCCGCAGGCGCTGTCCGCGTCCGAGGCGGTGGCCAGATCGTTGTGCCTGGTGGGTGAGTACGCGGCCGCCCGGGAGCTGAGTCTGGCCGCTGTACAGCGCAGACGCGAAGTGCTGGGTAACGGCCATCCGTCGGCCCTCGTTTCCGTGTTGGGCCTCGGCCGCGACCTGCGCGAGGCGGGCGACTACGCCGGTTCCGTGGCCGTACTACAGCCGGCTTTCAAGGTGTTGCGCGGGCGAAGCACGCGCGGTTTGCTGCGTGCGACCGTCAGCCTGTCGGTTTCGCTGCGCCGCATGGGCCGGCTGAAGGAGGCCGAGGCGCACGCATTCGCGGCCGACCGGGGGTACGACTCCGGGTGGGACAGGGACGATCCCGATCGGCTGGCCTGCGGGCTCAATCTGGCGGTCGTGGCGGCCGATGTCGGTGACCTGGCGGCCGCACGCACCGCCATCAGCCTTCTCCAGCACCGTTTCATCCGGCTCCTCGGCCCCGAGCACCCGGACGTCGCCGTCTGCGATCACAACCTCGCGATATGCCTCCGCTCGACCGGCGAGGCCAACGAGGCGCTGACGACGGCCATTCGGACGGTGCAGGCTCTCGGCACATGCCTCGGCGACACTCATCCCTACACCCTCTGCGCCCGACTCACCCTCGCCAACGTGCTCGGAGACCTCGAGCAGTTGGACAAGGCCGAGGAGGTATCACGCTCCTGTGCCGCGGATCTGCGCCGCTGCCTGGGCAACAGTCACCCCGACAGCCTGATCGCCGGCGTCGGTCTTGCGGTTACGCTGCGCTCGCTCGGCCGCATACCGGAGGCCACTGAGCTGCGAGACACGGCGGCGTCCCACTTCGTCCGCCGGCTCGGGGCCGGCCACCCCTGGACGAAGGCAGCACGGACGTGGCAGCGCATCGACCGTGACCTCGAACCGCTGTTGCCTGCGTAGACCAGGACAGCGTCCAAGCCGCGGGAAAGCATGGATTCCCGTTACGGTTCAGGCGTAGAACCGCGACAGGCTCCGCAGGACGGCTGCGGGCTTCTCGCCACCCTCGATCTCCACGGTGCCGTCGACGGTGATCTGCACCCCGCCCGGTACTTCCTCGACCTCGGCCAGCTTCCCGACCAGCCGGATGCGGGAGCCGACCTTCACCGGAGACGGGAAACGCACCTTGTTCAGCCCGTAGTTGACCTTCGTCGTCACCCCCCGGACGTCCAACAGCTCGGTGAACAAAGGGATGAAGAGGGAGAGCGTCAGATATCCGTGTGCGATGGGCGCGCCGAAGGGCCCCTGCGCCGCCCTCTCCGGGTCGACGTGAATCCACTGATGGTCGCCCGTGGCGTCGGCGAAGGTGTTGATGCGGTCCTGGGATATCTCGATCCACTCGCCGGTGCCGAGGTCGCTGCCGGCCAGCTTCTTCAGTTCGTCGAGGCCGTTCACGGTGATGGTCATGCGGTTCCTTCACTCTTGCCGTACCGGGTACGGACACGGGATTTGAGGAGCTTTCCGGAGGCGGTTCGCGGGAGTCCGGGCGCGAGGACCACCGACTTCGGGATCTTGTACTTGGCGAGCCGGCCGGTCAGGGAGGCCAGCACCTCGTCGGGGTCGACGGTGGCGCCCTCGCGGGGCACGACGACCGCGCGCGGCACCTCGCCCCACTTGTCGTCCGGCACCCCGATCACCGCGCACTCGACGATGTCGGGGTGGGCGAGGAGGAGGTCCTCGATCTCCGCGGGGTAGATGTTCTCGCCGCCGGAGATGATCAGGTCCTTGATCCGGTCGACGATGAAGACATAACCGTCCTCGTCGACGCGGGCGGCGTCCCCGCTGCGGAACCAGCCGTCCGCGAAGGACGCGGCCGTCTCCTCGGGCAACCCCCAGTAGCCGGGCATGACATGGGGGCCGCGGACCACGACCTCGCCGGTCTCGCCGACGTCGACGGGCGCGAGGTCCGGCCCTACGACGCGTACGTCGCTGAAGAAGTGCGGTACGCCCGCCGAACCGGCCTTGGTGACCGCGTGTTCGGCGTCCAGGAACAGGGTTCCGGGCGCGGCCTCGGTCATGCCGTAGCCCTGCAGGAAGGTCAGGCCGCGTTCCTGGTACGCGGCGATGAGCGGGGTCGGTACGGGGGAGCCGCCGCATGTCAGGATGCGCAGGGACGACAGGTCCGCTGCGGGCCAGCGCGGATGCCTGGCCACCTGGTCGAACATGGTCGGCACGCCGAACATGAAGGTGATCCGGTGCCGTTCGATCAGGTCGAAGGTGGCGTCCGGGTCGAAGGCATCGACCAGGACGCAGGTGCCGCCCTTGAGGAGCACGGGCAGGGTCAGCATGTTCAGGCCCGCCGTGTGGAACAACGGGGCGCAGACCAGGGCGCGTTCGTCGGCGATCAGGTCGGTGTCGACGAGGACGTTGAGCGCGTTCCACGTGATGTTGCCGTGGGTGAGCATCGCGCCTTTGGGGCGGCCGGTGGTCCCCGAGGTGTACATGATGATGCAGGTGTCGTCGGGGGTGACGGGGGCGTCGATCGGTTCCTCGGACGCCGATGCCAGCGCCGCCTCGTACTCCGGGCCCAGTTCCACGTAGGTACGGACGTCGGTGCTGCCGGGGAGGCCTGCGACCAGACCGGTGTGTGACGGGCCGTAGACCAGGGCTTTGGCGCCGGAGTCGGCGAGTTGGTACGCGATCTCGGGGCCCGCCAGACGGGTGTTGAGGGGGACGAAGACCGCGCCCAGCGTGCCCGCCGCGAACAGGGTCTCCAGGTAGGAGGGGTGGTTCGGGCCGAGGTAGGCGATGCGGTCGCCGCGGTGGATGCCGCGGTCGCGCAGCGCGTGGGCGAGGCGGGTCGTGCGGGTGTGCAGGGTGCGGTAGTCCGTGGACGTCCCGCCGTGGATCAGGGCGGTGCGGTGCGGGGTCTTGCGGGCCCGGCGTGCGGGCCATGACCCCAGTCCCTCGTTGCGCATGTCACGCCCCTTACGGTTTCGTCAGCCCGAGCAGCCGGGCGGCGTTCTCCTTGAGGATCCTCGGCTTGACCTCGTCCTTGATCGACAGCTTCGCGAAGTCGGCGAGCCAGCGGTCGGGAGTGAGGACGGGGAAGTCGGAGCCGAAGAGCACCTTGTCCTTGAGCAGGGTGTTCGCGTACTGCACCAGCTGCGGCGGGAAGTACTTCGGCGACCAGCCGGACAGGTCGATGTGCACGCCCGGCTTGTGCGTGGCGACGGCGAGGGCCTCGTCCTGCCAGGGGAAGGACGGGTGGGCAAGGATGATCTTCAGGTGGGGGAAGTCGGCCGCCACGTCGTCCACGTGGAGGGGGTTGGAGTATTTGAGGCGGATGCCGCCGCCTCCCGGGACTCCCGCGCCGATGCCCGTCTGGCCCGTGTGGAACAGGGCTGTCGTCCCTGTCTCCTCGATCACCTCGTAGAGGCCGTACGCCACCGAGCGGTCGTTGGGGAAGAAACCCTGGATGCTGGGGTGGAACTTGAAGCCCTTCACCCCGTACTCCTCGACCAGGCGGCGGGCCTGCTTGACGCCCGCCTTGCCGCGGAAGGGGTCGATGGAGGCGAAGGGGATGAGGACGTCGGCGTTGGCGGCGGCCGCCTCGGCGACCTCCTCGTTCGGGACCGGTGCCGTGCCGGTCGCGGACTCGGCGTCCACCGTGAAGATCACTGCGGCCATCCTCCGCTCGCGGTAGTAGGCGGCCGTCTCCTCCAGAGTCGGCTTCCGCTTGCCCTCGGCCTTGAAGTAGGCCGAGGAGGCGTCGTGCAGGTCGTCGGCCAGGGAGGAGTGGCCCTTGGAGGAGACCTCCGCGTGGGTGTGGACGTCGATCGCGACCAGCTCGTCGAGGTTCATGGAGGGGGTCATCACGCCTCCGGGAACTTGGGCGCCGGAATGCCGACCGACTGGAGCTCGGCGCCGACCGAGGAGGACCAGACGTCGGCCAGGGTGTCGGGAGTCCAGCCGCCGTCCGCGAACGCCGCCGCGATCTCCTGCGGATGCGACCAGAGTGCCACCTTGTCCCCGCCGATGCCGATGGCTTGACCCGTGATGCCGCGGGCGGCCTCGGAGGCGAGGAACGGGACGAGGGCGGCACAGTCCTCGGGGCTGCCGAAGCCCTCGCCCTTGCGCAGGAAGCCTGGCAGCGGCTCGCCGTTCTTCATCGCCTCCACATACGGGGCGAACGCGGGGATCGTCTCCGTCATGGCGGTCGCGGCGACCGGCACGATCGCGTTGACGGTGATGTGCGCGCGGCCCAGCTCCATCGACCAGGTACGGGCCATGGCGGCGACGCCGGCCTTGGCGGCGGCGTAGTTCGTCTGCCCGAAGTTGCCGCGCTGCCCGGCCGGGGAGCCGACCAGGATCAGGGTGCCGCCCTCGCCCTGCTCGCGCATGCGGACGGCGGCGGCGCGGGCGCAGGTGAAGGTGCCCTTGAGGTGGGTGGTGAGCACCGCGTCGAAGTCGTCGTCGGTCATCTTCCACAGGACCTTGTCGCGCAGGATGCCCGCGTTGGTCACCAGGACGTCGAGCCGCCCGAACTCCTCGACCGCGCGGCCGACCAGCCGCTCGGCGGCCTCGGTCGTGCCGACCGGGACGACCTCGGCGACGGCGGTGCCGCCCGCTTCGGCGATGGACTTCACGGCCGCCTCGGCTACGGCCTCGTCGACGTCGTTGACGACCACGGAGGCGCCGTGGGCGGCCAGGGCGTGGGCGTAGGCCAGGCCCAGGCCCCGGCCGCTGCCGGTGACGACGGCGGCCTTGCCGGTGAGATCGATGCTGGGCACGGGAGGGTCCCTTCGGGTGGGGTGCGACTTCGATGTCGAAGGCGGTGCGAGATCGAAGGTAGGAACAATAGTTGTCGACGTCAATAGTTGTTGGTGACCCGTCCTTGCGTCATGCTGGGGGCAGCACGTACGCACGCCCCCTCACCCGGGGCCTCGACCAGGGAGCCCGCCATCGCCAGCCGGCCGACCAAGAACCCCGCACCGATCGACGCCGACGAGCCGTGGATGCGCGGACTGCACGCCGACACGGGCTATCTGCTGTACCGCCTCGGTCTGCGCTCCGGTCAGCTCTTCAACGCCTCCCTCCAGGAGTCGGGCCTGCGCCTGCGCCACTACGCGGTCCTGCGATTCCTCGCCACCACGCCGGGGGCGCTGCAGCGCGAGCTGAGCTCGTCGCTCGGCTACGACCCGAGCGCGATCGTCGGCCTGGTCGACGACCTGGAGAAGCTGGGCTTCGCCGAGCGGCGCCCTTCCCCCGACGACCGGCGCAGCCGGATCATCGTGCTGACCGAGGGCGGCCGGGCCTTCCTGCGCGACACCGACGAGGCCGGACAGCGCGTCACCGACGAGTTGCTCCAGCCCCTCGACCTCGCCGAGCGCGCGCAGTTGCACGCGTTGCTGCAGAGGGTCACCGAGTCCGGCCTGGGGTGACGGATTCGATGGGGTGATGGGTTGATGGGGGTGCCGATGTCCGCCGACGCCGAGCCGACCGCGCCGGCCAAAGGGACGCGTTCCGCACCCGACCGCCTGCTGTCCGTGCTCGGGGCCTTCGACCTCGAGCATCCGGCGCTGTGTCTGACGGACATCAGCCGGCGGGCCGGGCTGAGCCTGACCACCGCGCACCGGCTCGTGACCGCGCTCGGCGAGTGGGGCGCCCTGGAGCGGGACGAGTCCGGCCTCTACCACGTCGGCCTGCGGCTGTGGGAGCTCGCGGCACTCGCGCCGCGCGGGCCGGCGCTGCGGCAGATCGCGTTGCCCTACCTGGAGGACCTGTACGAAGCGACGCACGAGAACGTGCAGTTGGCGGTCCAGGACGGGCCCGAGGTCGTCTACATCGAGTGGCTGTCGGGACGCTCCGCGGTCGGCGTCCACATCCGCGTCGGGGCCCGCTGGCCGCTGCACGCCACCGGGGTCGGCCTCGCGCTGCTCGCGCACAGCGACCCGGAGTTCCAGGACCAGTACCTCGCCGGGCCGCTCACCTCCTTCACGCCGTACACCGTCACCGACCCCGCCCGTCTGCGCCGCATGCTGGCCGACGTGCGCCGTACCGGGGCGGCCGTGAGCAGCCGCCAGGTCACCGACGACGCCCTGTCGGTCGCCGCTCCGATCCGCGGCCCGGGCGGCTCGATCGCCGCCGCCGTGTCCGTGGTCGTACCGCAGGCCGACGCACAGGTTCCGGTACTGGTGCCGGCGGTACGGCTGGCGGCGCGAGGGATCTCGCGGGCGTTGGGGTGGCAGCCCGAGACGGGAGCGTAGGGGGGCGTGCGGCGCGGCGGCGGATATCCCTCTCGCCGGTGAGGACGAGGCGTGAGGGCGCTCGCGATACTGGAAGGGCCCTTGCCCCGAGGAGCCGCCTGTGTCCGCTCGTTCCTGGATCTCTCCCCTGGCCGAACGTCTGCGCACGACCAACCCGTATGTCGTCGACTCGGCGCTCGCCACGCTGGTGCTGTTCGCCGTCTCGCTGCAGTGGATCTTCCCCGGCGAGAGCGACCACCGGCTGACCTGGCAGGGCTGGCTGATCGGCGCTGCCACGGCGGTGCCGTTGGTGTGGCGGCGGCGGGCGCCGTTCGTGACCGCGTGTGTCGTCTCGGTGGCCACACCGGCGCAGGCCGTCCATCACGCGCCGCCGCCGGACGTGATGTACGGCGGCATGGTCGTCCTCTACACGACGGCCGCCCTGGCCAGGCCCTGGCAGCGTCGGCTGATGCTGGCGGGCTGGCTGATCGGGGTCTCGGTCACCATCCTGCACAAGGCGGACCCCCAGCCGTTCGAGTATGCGTTCCAGCTGCTCAGCGTGGTCTGCGCGTATGGTTTCGGCGTGCTCGCGCGGGTGCAGCGTGCCTACACCGCCGAGCTGGAGGACCGGGCTCGGCGCCTGGATCGGGAGCGCGCCGCCGACACCGCGCGGGCCATCGCGCAGGAGCGTTCCCGGATCGCCCGGGACATGCACGACGTCCTCGCCCACGCGGTGAGCCTGATGGTGGTGCAGGCCGAGGCCGGGCCGGTCGTCGTGCGCAGCGATCCGGCGCGTGCGGAGGCCGCGTTCGACGCGATCGCCGGCGCCGGGCGGGACGCGATGGCGCAGCTGCGCAGAATCCTCGGCGTGCTCAAGGAGCCGCAGGGCAACGGTGGTCCGTGGCGGTTGCCGCAGCCGGGCGTGGCCGAGCTGCCGGGCCTGGCCGGCCAGGTCGGCGAGTCCACCGGTCTGCGCGTGCAGCTGCGCACGTCCGGTGTGCCCCGCCCGCTGCCCACGGACACCGAGGTCGCTGCCTTCCGCGTGGTCCAGGAGGCCCTCACCAACACGGTCAAGCACGCGCAGGCCACCTCCGCCACCGTCGAACTCGACTGGGCGGAGGACGAATTGACCTTGACGATCGCTGACGACGGACGCGGGCCGACGGACGGGCACGGCGGGCACGGTCTGATCGGCATCCGGGAGCGGGCCGCCGCCTGCGGGGGCAGCGCACAGGCCGGGGGCGGGCCCGACGGCGGCTTCCGGGTGGTCGTACGACTACCCGCCGCCGTCGACCGGGAGGCGGCCCTGGGATGAGCATCCGGGTGGTCGTCGCCGACGACCAGGAACTGGTCCGCGCCGGGTTCAGCATGATCCTTGAGGCCCAGCCGGACATCGAGGTGGTCGCGGAGGCCGGGGACGGCGCCGAGGCGGTCGCCGCGGTGCAGCGGCACACGCCCGACGTGCTGCTGCTCGACATCCGGATGCCGGTCATGGACGGCCTGGACGCGGCCCGGCGGGTGTGTGGGCAGTCGAGCTGCAAGGTGGTCATGCTGACCACGTTCGACCTGGACGAGTACGTGTACGAGGCCCTGTCCGCGGGTGCCAGTGGCTTCCTGCTGAAGGACGTGCGGCGCGACGACCTCGTGCACGCGGTACGGGTCGTCGCCGCCGGGGACTCGCTGCTCGCGCCGACCGTGACCAGGCGACTGGTCGCGGACATCGTGCGGCGGCGGCGTGCGGAGGCCGTCGCGGAGAACACCCCGCGGCGTCTGGACGACGTCCTGACGGGGCGTGAGGTGGAGACCCTGCGGCTGCTGGCCCGCGGGCTGTCCAACGCGGAGATCGCCACGGCCCTGTTCGTCAGCGAGCACACCGTGAAGACCCATGTCAGCAATGTGCTGAGCAAGCTGGGTCTCAGGGACCGGGTGCAGGCGGTGATCTGCGCCTACGAGACGGGCCTCGTCACTCCCGGATCCCCCTAGCGAGGGAGTCGGGGCCGCCTCTCCCCCGTACGACGGAGGTCCGCAAACCGCTCGCTCCGGCGATCCGCCCACCACCCGCCCGGCACGAGTCTGGGAGCGATGGCAACCGACTTCCTGCCGGGAGGGACCGTGCTCTCCACGCTCGCCCGGGCGGCGACCCGCCGTCCGCTCACCGTCATCGCTCTCTGGGCGCTCTTCCTGCTGCTCGGCTTCGGCCTCGGGACGGGCGTCTTCAGCCGGCTCTCGGACAACGTCGCCGACATCCCGGGCACCGAGTCGGAGGCCGCCACCGAGTACCTCGACCGTGCCGATCCCACCGGCGAGTCGATCACCGCCGTCGTCGAGGGCGCCGCCGTGTCCGACCCCGCGCTGCGGGCCCAGGTCGAGCGAGCCGTCGCCGACGTGCGGTCCCTCGCCGGGGTGGCCGCCGTACCCGATCCGTACGCCACCCGCGGCCTGACCGCCGAGGACGGGCGGGCCCTGATCATCCCCGTCACCCTCGAAGGCGGTCTCGACGACGACGCGGAGGAAGCGGCCGTCGACGCGGCGGCCGACCGGATCAGGCAGATCGACGCACCCGAAGTCCATGTCAGCGGCGGCCCACTGCTGGGCACTCAGATCGGCGAACGGGCCCAGGAGGACGTCCGGAACGCGGAGTTGATCTCGCTGCCCGTCGTGCTCGCCCTGCTGCTGGTGGTGTTCGGCGGGCTGCGCTCGGCCGTGCTGCCCCTGGTGATCGCGGTCAGCGGGATCGCGGGGGCGTTCCTGGCGCTGTTCCTCTTCAGCGAGGTCACCGACATCTCGGTGTACGCGATCCAGGTGACCACGATGCTGGGGCTGGGGCTCGCCGTGGACTACGCCCTGCTGATGCTGGTCCGCTTCCGCGAGGAGCGGCGCACCACCGAGGACGTGGTGGAGGCCGTGCACCGCACGGTCGCCGCGGCGGGCCGCACCGTGCTCTTCTCCGGGCTCACGGTCGCGGTCAGCCTGACCGGGCTGCTGGTGTTCCCGAGCGTCTTCCTGCGCAGCATGGGCCTGGCCGTGGCCGCGGTGGTGGTCGTCGACATGCTGGCCGCGCTCACGCTGCTGCCGGCGCTGCTCGCCAGGTTCGGGGGGAAGATCGCCCCGGCCAAGGAGCGGCCGGACGGCGAGGAGGGCCGGATCTTCGCGCGCCTGGCCCGCTTCTCGGCCCGTCGCCGCGTCGCCGTGGTGGCCACGCTCGTCCCGGTCCTGCTGCTCCTGGCGCTGCCCGCCACCGGCATGTCGATCAACCTCGGCGACGCCAGACAGCTGCCGTCGAGCACCGAGGCACGGCAGTTGTACGACACCGTGGACGCGCGCTTCCCGCCGGGCACCGGTGTCTCGCCGATCACCGTCGTGCTGAAACCGGGCACGGACGCCACGACGGCCGACCGCATCCGGGCCCTGTCCCCGACGGCCCGGTCCGGTGAACTGCCGGGCGGCGCAACGGTCGTCCGCATCCAGCCGCCGGGCAGTGTCGACGGCAAGGAGGCCACCGACCTGGTCGAGCGGATACGGGAGGTGCGCGCCGACGAGCCGGTCGAGGTCACCGGCCCGGCCGCCCGCCTGGTCGACTTCCGGGAGATGCTCGCCGAACGGGCACCCTGGGCGGCGGTCACGGTCCTGGCCGGCATCTTCGCCCTGCTCTTCGCCTTCACGGGCTCGCTGCTGCTCCCCCTGCGCACGATCCTCACCACCCTGCTCAGTCTCGGCGCCGCGCTGGGTGTGGTGGTGTGGGTCTTCCAGGACGGCCACCTCGCCGGTCTCCTGGGCAGCGAGGGGCTCGGCGCGCTGAGCCTGACGGCACCGCCCCTGATCGTGGCGATCGCCTTCGGACTCGCCATGGACTACGAGCTGTTCATCCTGGCCCGGATGCGCGAGGCGCGGCAGCTGACCGGCGACGACCAGGAAGCCGTGGTCACCGGACTGCGCCGCTCCGGCCGCGTGGTCACCTGCGCGGCCCTGCTCCTCGCGGTGGTCTTCGGCGCCTTCATGACGGGCGGCTTCGCGCCGATCCTGCAGATCGGTCTCGGGCTCACGCTGGCGGTACTGATCGACGCGACGATCGTACGGATGCTGCTGGTCCCGGCCACGATGGCGCTGCTCGGGCGGCGGGCGTGGTGGGCGCCGAAGGCGCTGCGACGGGCGCACGAACGGTTCGGCCTGCAGGAGCAGCCGCCGACGCCCGAGCCGTCCGTGCCGACGAACGCCTGAGTCCCCCAACAGCAACAGCACCGGCACCGGCACTTCAGGAGTGCCGGTGCCGGGGTCTGCCGGACCGGCCCTACAGGCGGACGGTCATCTCCACGCTCACCTCGTCACCTGCCCCGATCCCCTGCGGCTTGCGTACCGCGTTCTTGAGCGGCAGCAGATAGCCGCCGTCCTTGGGGAAGAGGGACGTCTCGAAGACGACCTCGCCGATCCGTGCCTCGACCGGGATGACGCCCCAGCCGTAGGTGGCCATCGCGGCCACCTCGCGGATGTCGGCGGATTCCTCGTCCGGCACCCTGAGGAAGTAGTACGGCGCCGGGCCGCGCCATTCGATCACCGGGCCGGTGAAGGCGAGTTCCATGCGTTCAGGGCCTCTTCTCTCTGCAGCACGACGCTCCGGCACATTCACGCATTCGTAGGGTGAACTTACCTGTGGCGCAAGGGATTTCTCCGCTTCACCTCTGTTCCCGGGCCTGCCCGGGCACCACCTGCCAGGCGGGCGCTGTACCGCGGCGTCAACTTCGGCTCCACGGCGGCCACTCAGTTCGGGGAGTTTCGCGGTGGGCAACACGGGCGGCCGGCAGTCCTGGCGGACGATCCCGGCGAACATCAGCGGGTCACCGGCACGCACGACGTCCACCTCACCTTCACCAGCGGCCAGCCGTCGGACTTCGTCAACGTGAACTGGTTCAACTTCGGCCGCTGAAGGGTTACTTGACAAGGCCGGCCGAGTCGAGTGGTGACGTTGCCCCGCGAGAGATCACAAGCCCCGGCCGGCTCTCGCGGGGACGTCACCACTACCCCCAGGGGCGCGGGGAACTGCGCGACCAGCCACAACGGCGCCGCAGACACCCGACAACCCGGAGAGCGCCACTACCCCCTTCGCGCTGCCCAGCGGAGCGTCACAGCTCGGCCCGAAACGCCGCCGGCGTCATCTCCGTGTGCTGATGGAAGAACTTGGAGAAGTTCGCGGCGTCCGGAAAGCCGACCGCCGCGCCGACCCGCCCGATCGGCATCTCCGTATGGGCAAGGAGCCGCTTCGCCTCCAGGATCACGCGCTTGTCGATGAAGCCCTTGGGCGTCTCCCCGGTGGCGGCGCGGACCGCACGGACGAGGGTACGGCGCGAGTAGCCGAGCTGGTCGGCATAGCCGCTGACGCTGTGGTTGGTGGCGAAACCCCGCTCCACCGCGTCCCGGAACAGCGTGAACGTCGTGTCGGCCTGTCGGCGCGCGGCCTCCGCCGAGCTCGCGGCGAGGTGGGCCAGGCGCAGGAGGAATGCCGTGAGGGAGTGCCGCAGGACTGACGTATGCAGGCTCAGAGGGAGGGTCGTCGTGTCCTCGTACTCGCGCCGGAGTTGGGCGAGGGACGAGCGCAGGGCGGTGAGCTGCGCGTCGTCGGGGTGGAGCAGGGGCGGGAGGTCGTAGCGGTAGAGGCCGGTGGCCTCGACGGTGGCGCGGGGCAGGAAGCCCGGCTGCATGGTCAGGACGGTGCCCCGGTGGTCGCCGCTCCCGGAGAAGCGGTGGACCTGGCCGGGGCGGATCCACAACAGGTCGCCGGCTCCGGCCTCGTACTCGGCGAAGTCGATCATGTGGTGCACGGGACCCTCGTCGAAGAGCATCACGACGTGGAAGTCGATGCGATGCACGCGCTCCAGCGGCGCGTCGGCGGCGTGCCAGGTGCGGCCGGCGCCCATCGGGCCGACCTGCATGCCGACGCCGAGGACGCTCAGATCGACCGGGAACGGAAACGTCCGTATCGCCTGGCCGCCTTGGACCCTTGTGTCCACCATGTCCGTCTCGTGCCGTCTCAGTCGTGCGAGGGGCGCGCTCAGCCGTGCGCGGCGCTCGTCGCGGTGTCCCACTTTCACCACAGCCTGACACACCTCGACCTTCCCTCGTAAAAGTCAGACTTTTACTTTTGAACGCGTTGGACCAGCCACTTCGCTCTGATCGAGGACTTTTTGAAGATGAGCACGCAGACACCGGACAGCTTCGAATGGACCGAACTCGACCGGCGTGCCGTCGACACCGCCCGCCTTTTGGCGGCGGATGCCGTGCAGCGAGTCGGTAACGGTCACCCGGGCACCGCCATGAGCCTCGCCCCGGCCGCGTACACGATCTTTCAGAAGGTGATGCGTCACGACCCCGCCGACCCCGAGTGGACCGGCCGGGACCGTTTCGTCCTCTCCCCCGGACACACCTCGCTGACCCTCTACACCCAGCTGTTCCTGGCCGGCTACGAGCTGGAGCTCGACGACCTCAAGTCCTTCCGGACCCAGGGTTCGAAGACGCCGGGTCACCCCGAGTACGGGCACACGGCGGGCGTGGAGACGACGACCGGCCCGCTCGGTCAGGGAGCCGCCAACGCGGTCGGCATGGCGATGGCCGCCCGCTACGAGCGCGGCCTGTTCGACCCGGAGGCACCCGAGGGCGAGTCCCCGTTCGACCACACGATCTGGGCGATCGTCTCCGACGGCGACCTGGAGGAGGGCGTCTCCGCCGAGGCCTCCTCCCTCGCCGGCCACCAGAGGCTCGGCAACCTGGTCTTCCTCTACGACGACAACCACATCTCCATCGAGGGCGACACAGCGACCGCCTTCTCCGAGGACGTGCTGAAGCGGTACGAGGCGTACGGCTGGCACGTGCAGCGGATCGAGCCCGCGCTGGGCGGCGACATCGACGTCCACGCGCTGTACGGGGCGCTCAGGGCGGCGCAGGCCGAGACCGAGCGCCCCTCGATCATCGCGATGCGGACGATCATCGCCTGGCCCGCCCCGAACGCGCAGAACACCGAGGCCTCCCACGGCTCCGCCCTCGGCGCCGACGAGATCGCCGCCACCAAGCGCATCCTCGGCTTCGACCCCGAGCAGACCTTCGAGGTCCCGGCCGAGGTCCTCGCCCACGCCCGCCGTGCCCTCGACCGGGGCGCCGAGGCGCACGCGGCCTGGGACAAGCAGCTCGGCACCTGGCGGGCAGCCAACACCGAGCGCGCCCAGCTGTTCGACCGGATCGTCGCCGGCCAGCTGCCCGAGGGCTGGGAATCATCGATCCCGGTCTTCGAGGAGGGCACGTCGGTCGCCACCCGCGCCGCCTCCGGCAAGGTGCTCCAGGCCCTCGGCACGGTCGTCCCCGAGCTGTGGGGAGGCTCGGCCGACCTGGCCGGTTCCAACAACACCACCATCGACAAGGCGAGTTCGTTCCTGCCGAAGGGCAACCCGCTGCCCGAGGCCGACCCCTACGGCCGTACGGTCCACTTCGGCATCCGTGAGTTCTCGATGGCCGCTCAGATGAACGGCATCGCACTGCACGGCAACACCCGTATCTACGGCGGCACCTTCCTGGTGTTCTCGGACTACATGCGCAACGCCGTCCGTATGTCGGCCCTGATGCAGCTGCCGGTGACCTACGTCTGGACGCATGACTCGATCGGCCTCGGCGAGGACGGCCCCACCCACCAGCCGGTCGAGCACCTGGCCTCGCTGCGCGCGATCCCGGGCCTGAACATCGTCCGCCCCGCCGACGCCAACGAGACCGCCATCGCCTGGGCCGAGATCCTCGAGCGGCACTCCACCAACCCGGCCCCGCACGGGCTCGCGCTCACCCGCCAGGGCGTGCCGACGTACGCACCCAACCCCGATGCGGCGAAGGGTGGTTACGTCCTGCGGGAGTCCTCCACCGAGGTGCCCGAGGTGATCCTCATCGCCACCGGCTCCGAGGTCCGGCTCGCCGTCGCCGCGCGGGAGCGGTTGGAGGCCGACGGGATCGGTACCCGGGTCGTCTCGATGCCGTCCGTGGAGTGGTTCGAGGAGCAGCCCCGTGAGTACCGCGAGAGCGTCCTGCCGCCGGCCGTGAAGGCGCGGGTCGCCGTCGAGGCCGGGATCGGGCTGACCTGGTACCGGTTCGTGGGCGACGCGGGACGCATCGTCTCCCTGGAGCACTTCGGTGCCTCCGCCGACGCGAAGACCCTGTTCGCCGAGTACGGCTTCACCCCCGAGAACGTCGCCGCAGCCGCGCGCGAATCCCTTGCCGCCGCCCGCGGTTGATCCGAACGCCAGAAAGAAGATGATCACTGTGACCACCGAAGCAGCCGCGACCGCGGGCAGCCTCGAGCGCCTTGCCGACGAAGGCGTCTCGATCTGGCTGGACGACCTGTCGCGCAAGCGGATCGAGTCGGGCAACCTCGCCGAACTGATCGCGAACAGGAACGTCGTGGGCGTCACCACCAACCCGTCCATCTTCCAGGCCGCCATCGGCTCCGGTGAAGGCTACGAGGAGCAGCTCGCCGATCTGGCGGTGCGGGGCGTGACGGTCGACGAGGCCGTGCGCATGATGACGACCGCCGACGTGCGGGCCGCCGCCGACATCCTGCGGCCCGTGTACGACGCGACGGGCGGCCGGGACGGCCGGGTCTCCATCGAGGTCGACCCGCGTCTCGCCCACGACACGGCGGCCACGATCGCCGAGGCCCGCCAGCTCGCCTGGCTGGTCGACCGTCCCAACGTGATGATCAAGATCCCGGCGACCAGGGCGGGCCTGCCGGCCATCACCGAGGTCATCGCCCAGGGCGTCAGCGTCAACGTCACGCTGATCTTCTCCCTGGAGCGCTACCGCGAGGTCATGGACGCCTACCTCGCCGGTCTGGAGAAGGCCGCCGCGAACGGCCTCGACCTTTCCGCCATCCACTCCGTGGCGTCCTTCTTCGTCTCCCGCGTCGACTCCGAGATCGACAAGCGGCTCGCGGCGCTCGGCACGGACGCGGCCCTCGCCCTCAAGGGCCGGGCGGCGCTCGCCAACGCCCGGCTCGCCTACGAGGCGTACGAACTGGCCTTCACCAGTGACCGCTGGACCGCCCTCGGCGGTGCCCGGGCCAACAGGCAGCGTCCGCTGTGGGCCTCGACCGGCGTGAAGGACCCGGCGTACAAGGACACCCTGTACGTGGACGAACTGGTCGCGCCCGGCACCGTCAACACCATGCCCGAGGCCACCCTGAACGCCACCGCCGACCACGGCGGGATCACCGGCGACACGGTGACCGGAGGCTACGCGCAGGCCCGTGCCGACCTGGCCGCCGTGGAGGCGCTCGGCATCTCCTACGACGAGGTGGTCACCCGGTTGGAGGACGAGGGCGTCGCCAAGTTCGAGGTGGCGTGGCAGGACCTGTTGGACGCCGTGCAGAAGTCGCTCGGCAGCAAGGGAGCTGACGCAGAATGACCGCCGACTGGGACTGGGACAACCCCCTGCGCGACCCGCGCGACCGCCGTCTGCCGCGCATCGCGGGCCCGTCCGGGCTCGTCATCTTCGGTGTGACCGGCGATCTGTCCCGCAAGAAGCTGATGCCGGCCGTGTACGACCTCGCCAACCGCGGCATGCTGCCGCCGGGTTTCTCACTGGTCGGGTTCGCCCGCCGGGACTGGGAGGACCAGGACTTCGCGCAGGTCGTGCACGACTCGGTGCGCGAGCACGCCCGTACGGAGTTTCGCGAGGAGGTCTGGCAGCAGCTCGCCGAGGGCATGCGGTTCATCCCGGGTGACTTCGACGACGACGAGGCGTTCAAGCAGCTGCGTCAGACGGTCGACGAGCTGGACACGGCCCGCGGTACGAGCGGCAACTACGCCTTCTACCTCTCCGTACCGCCGAAGTTCTTCCCGAAGGTCGTGCAGCAGCTGAAGAGGCACGGCCTGGCGGACGCCCCGGAGGGGTCCTGGCGGCGGGCGGTCATCGAGAAGCCGTTCGGCCACGACCTCGCGAGCGCCCGTGAGCTGAACGCGATCGTGCACGACGTGTTCGACCCGGAGCAGGTCTTCCGGATCGACCACTACCTGGGCAAGGAGACCGTCCAGAACATCCTGGCGCTGCGGTTCGCCAACCAGATGTTCGAGCCGATCTGGAACCGGTCGTATGTCGACCATGTGCAGATCACGATGGCCGAGGACATCGGCATCGGCGGCCGGGCGGGCTACTACGACGGCATCGGCTCGGCACGTGACGTCATCCAGAACCACCTTCTCCAGCTGATGGCGCTGACCGCGATGGAGGAGCCGGCCGCCTTCGACGCCGGATCGCTGCTCACCGAGAAGCTGAAGGTGCTCAAGGCCGTCAAGCTGCCCCAGGACCTGGGCAGGCACACCGTGCGCGGGCAGTACGCGGCGAGCTGGCAGGGCGGCGAGCAGGTCGTCGGCTACCTCCAGGAGGACGGCATCGACGCGCGGTCGAAGACCGACACGTACGCCGCCGTCCGGCTGAACGTGGACAACCGGCGCTGGGCGGGGGTGCCGTTCTACCTGCGCACCGGCAAGCGGCTGGGGCGGCGGGTCACCGAGATCGCGGTCGTCTTCCAGCGGGCGCCGCACTCGCCGTTCGACTCGACCGCCACCGAGGAGCTCGGCCAGAACGCCATCGTCATCCGCGTCCAGCCGGACGAGGGCGTGACGGTGCGGTTCGGCTCCAAGGTGCCGGGCACGTCCATGGAGATCCGGGACGTGACGATGGACTTCGCGTACGGCGAGTCGTTCACGGAGTCCAGCCCGGAGGCCTACGAGCGGCTCATCCTGGATGTCCTCCTCGGTGACGCCAATTTGTTCCCCCGTCACCAGGAAGTGGAAGAGTCCTGGAAGATCCTCGACCCGATCGAGGCGTACTGGGACACGCACGGCAAGCCGGCGCAGTACGCGTCCGGGAGCTGGGGACCCGAGGAAGCCGACGAGATGCTCGCACGAGACGGACGGAGCTGGCGCAGGCCATGAAGATCGACCTGAGCGACACCACGGCAAGCAAGATCAACAAGGCGCTGGTGAAGGGCCGCCGCGCGATCGGCACGCCGGCCGTGGGCATGGTCCTGACGATGGTCATCGTCACGGACGAGGAGAACGCCTACGACTCGATCAAGGCGGCCGAGGAGGCCTCCCACGAGCACCCGGCGCGCACCCTGGTGGTCATCAAGCGGCACGCCCGCACCCCGCGCGACCGCACCCGCTCGCACCTGGACGCCGAGGTCCGGGTGGGCGCCGACGCCGGCACCGGTGAGACGGTCGTGCTGCGCATGTACGGCGAGGTGTCCGACCACGCCGACTCGGTGGTGCTGCCGCTGCTGCTGCCGGACGCGCCGGTCGTGGTGTGGTGGCCGGTGGAGGCGCCGGAGAACCCGGCGAAGGATCCGCTGGGGGCGCTGGCACAGCGCCGGATCACCGATCTGTACACCACCGAGAACCCGCAGGCCGAGCTGGAGGCCCGCGCGCGCTCCTACGCGCCCGGCGACACCGACCTCGCCTGGACCCGGCTCACCCCGTGGCGCTCCATGCTCGCCGCGGCCCTGGACCAGGCCCGGGTGCCGATCATCTCGGCGGCCGTGGAGGCCGAGGCCGACAACCCGGCCGCCGAGCTGCTGGCCCGCTGGCTGGAGGCCCGCCTCCACGTCACCGCCGAGCGGGTCGTCACCGCCGGTCCGGTCGTCACCGGCGTGCGCCTGGGCACCGAGAACGGCGAGATCGTCATCGACCGCCCCGAGGGTCCGCTGGCCACGCTGACCCTGCCGGACCAGCCGCCGCGCACCCTCGCGCTGAAGGTCCGCACCACCTCCGAACTCATCGCCGAGGAGCTCAGGCGCCTCGACGCGGACGAGATGTACGCCGTCGCCCTGCGGGGCGAGGCCACCAAGGAGACCCCTGACCATGTCTGACCCGCTGTCCGACACACCCCGTCTCACCCAGCGCCCCGAGTGGGCGGCCCTGGAGGACCACCGCGAGGACGCGCTGCAGCGCCCGCGGCTGCGTGAGCTGTTCGCGGCCGATCCGTCCCGCGCCGAGCGGTACGTCGTACGCGTCGGTGATCTGCGCATCGACTACTCCAAGCACCTGATCAACGACGAGACACTCGCCCTGCTCCAGGAACTGGCCGCTGCCACCGACGTGTTCGGGCTGCGCGACGCGATGTTCCGCGGCGAGAGGATCAACGTCACCGAGGACCGGGCGGTGCTGCACACCGCGCTGCGGGCGCCGCGGGACGCGGTGATCGACGTGGACGGCGACAACGTCGTGCCCAAGGTGCACGCCGTGCTCGACAAGATGAGCGACTTCGCCGAGCGCGTCCGCTCCGGGGCGTGGACCGGCCACACCGGCCGCCGGATCCGCAACGTCGTCAACATCGGCATCGGGGGCTCCGACCTCGGTCCTGCGATGGCGTACGACGCTCTTCGCCCGTTCGCCGCACGGGAGTTGACGCTCCGGTTCGTGTCGAACGTCGACGGCGCCGACCTGCATGAGGCGGTGCGGGACCTGGACCCGGCGGAGACGCTGTTCATCGTCGCGTCCAAGACGTTCACGACGATCGAGACGATCACCAACGCCACGTCGGCCCGTTCCTGGCTGCTGGCCGGGCTCGGCGGCGAGGACAAGGCGGTCGCCAAGCATTTCGTCGCGCTGTCGACCAACGCCGAGAAGGTCACGGACTTCGGCATCGACCCGGACAACATGTTCGAGTTCTGGGACTGGGTGGGCGGCCGCTACTCCTACGACTCGGCGATCGGTCTGTCCCTGATGATCGCCATCGGCCCGGACCGCTTCCGGGAGATGCTCGACGGCTTCCACACCGTCGACGAGCACTTCCGCACCGCACCCGCCGAGGCCAACGCCCCGCTGATCATGGGCCTGTTGGGCATCTGGTACGGCAACTTCTGCGCCGCCGAGTCCCATGCGGTGCTGCCGTACTCGCACTACCTGTCGAAGTTCACGGCCTATCTCCAGCAGCTGGACATGGAATCCAACGGCAAGTCGGTGGACCGGGACGGACAGGTCGTGGGCTGGACGACCGGGCCGGTGGTCTGGGGCACGCCCGGCACCAACGGGCAGCACGCCTACTACCAGCTGATCCACCAGGGCACCCGGTTGATCCCGGCCGACCTCATCGGCTTCGCCCGGCCGGTCGCCGAGCTGAGCGACGAGCTCAAGGCGCAGCACGACCTGTTGATGGCGAACCTCTTCGCCCAGGGCCAGGCGCTCGCCTTCGGCAAGACCGCCGACGAGGTCCGCGCCGAGGGCGTGCCCGAGGAGCAGGTCCCGCACCGCACCTTCCTCGGCAACCACCCCACCACCACGATCCTCGCCCCCGAGCTGACCCCGTCGGTCCTCGGCCAGCTGGTCGCCCTCTACGAGCACAAGGTGTTCGTCCAGGGCGCCGTCTGGAACATCGACTCCTTCGACCAGTGGGGCGTCGAGCTGGGCAAGGTCCTCGCCAAGCGCGTCGAACCCGCCCTCACCGAAGGGGCCGAGGTTCCCGGTCTCGATCCGTCCACGGCCGCCCTCGTGGCCGCGTACCGCTCGCTCAAGAACGCATCGGACGCGCAGGGCGTCCAGGAGGAAGTGAACTGACATGCAGATCGGTCTTGTGGGTCTCGGCAAGATGGGCGGCAACATGCGCGATCGCCTGCGCAACGCCGGCCACACCGTCGTCGGCTACGACACCAACCCCGAACTGTCCGACGTCGCGAGCCTGGCCGACCTCGTCGACCAGCTCGACGCGCCGCGCACGGTCTGGGTCATGGTTCCGGCCGGCCACCCCACCCAGCTCGTGATCGACCAGCTGGGGAGCCTCCTCAAGCCGTACGACACGGTGGTCGACGGGGGCAACTCCCGCTGGACGGACGACGAGAAGCACGCCAAGGAGCTGGGCGCGCACGGCATCGGCTTCGTCGACGCGGGCGTCTCCGGCGGCGTGTGGGGTCTGAAGAACGGCTACGCCCTGATGGTCGGCGGCGAGAAGGAGTACGTCGACCGGCTCAAGCCGATCTTCGAGGCGCTCAAGCCGGAGGGGCCGTACGGCTACGTCCACGCGGGCAAGGTGGGCGCCGGGCACTTCGCGAAGATGGTCCACAACGGCATCGAGTACGCCATGATGCAGGCCTATGCCGAGGGCTGGGAGCTGCTGGAGAAGGTCGAGTCGGTGGACAACGTCCGGGAGGTCTTCCGCTCCTGGCAGGACGGCACGGTCATCCGCTCGTGGCTGCTGGACCTCGCGGTGAACGCCCTCGACGAGGACGAGCACCTGGAGAAGCTGAAGGGCTTCGCGCAGGACTCCGGCGAGGGCCGCTGGACCGTCGAGGCGGCCATCGACCACGCCGTGCCGCTGCCGGCGATCACCACCTCGCTGTTCGCGCGGTTCGCGTCCCGCCAGGACGACTCCCCGCAGATGAAGATGATCGCGGCGCTGCGCAACCAGTTCGGCGGGCACGCCGTCGAGTCGAAGGAGTAGCAGGCCTTGGGGGATCTCCTCCTGGTACGCCACGGTGAGACGGAGTGGAGCAGGTCGGGACAGCACACCAGCCGGACCGACCTGCCCCTCACCCAGGACGGCGAGGAACAGGCCAAGTCCCTGGCTCCGCTGCTGTCCGGCCGGGCCTTCTCACTGGCGCTGACCAGCCCGCTGCGCCGCGCGGTCCGCACGGCCGAACTGGCGGGCGTGACGGGGGCCGTACCGGACCCGGATGTCCGCGAGTGGGACTACGGCGGCTACGAGGGCGTCACCACCGTCGACATCCACCGCTCCCGCCCCGACTGGTACCTGTGGACCGACGGGGTGCCGCCCGGGCCGGACGGTCACCCCGGTGAGTCACCGGCCGAGGTGGGGGCCCGCGCCGACCGGGTGCTGGCCCGGGTGGACGTGGCACTTCTGGACGGCGACGTCATCCTTGTGGCGCACGGTCACTTCCTGCGGGTCGTCACGGCCCGGCGACTGGGCCTCGCACCGGCGGACGGGCGGCTGTTCCAGCTGGCGACGGGCACGGTGAGCCGCCTGTCGACGGAGCACGGGCGGCCCGTGATCGCGGACTGGAACAGCAGGCCGTAGGCCTGGGCCGCATCCGAAGCGGGCGTCAACCTCGCGTTCACTGCGGATGCGGCCCGGTGGGGTTGCTGGGATGCTGAGGGTCCCCGTACGCAGTCGTACGAAGGAAGACCTCCGATGACCGAGTCCGGGCAGCACGAGCAGCGCTACGAACGGTACGAGGGCGGCAGTCCCGAGGCGGAACGCCTGGTGTTCGAGCGGCTGGCGCGCGAGCTGATGGAGGTGCAGGCCAGGAACCGGCGGGCCGGGGGCGGCGACGTCACCCGCACCTTCCACGCCAAGGCGCCGGTGGCTGTGGAGAACGCGCGGCTGCGCTTCCACGACGACCTCCCGGCGGCGCTGCGCGTGGGGTTCGCCCGGCCCGGCGCCGAGTATCCGGCGACCGTACGGCTGTCCAACGCGAGCGGCATCCGGCAGGGCGACGGCTCGCCGGATCTGCGCGGGGCGGCCGTGCGCGTGCGGGTGTCGGAGGAGGATAGCCACGACCTGCTGGCGACCAGCCATCCCGTCTCCCACGCCCGCAACGCCCGGGAGTTCGTGGCCTTCGCCAAGGCGATGGCGGGCGCCCGCAGCCCGGTGCAGAAGGCGTTCGGGCTGTTCGTGAAGCTGCCGCTCGCCGTGGGGCTGGGCACCGCCAACCGGATGCGGCGCAATGTGCAGGCGGCTGCGCGGCACACCGTGGACTCGCTGGCCTACGAGACGTACTGGAGCCGGGGCGCGATGCTGTGGGGCGACGCGGGGCCGGTGCGGTTCCTGTTCCGTCCCGCGCCGGGCACCCCGCCGGGGCCCGCGCCGGACCGCCGGGACCCCGACTTCCTGCACCGTGAGTTCGCGCGCCGGCTGACGCAGGGCGCCGTCGAGTACGACCTGTGCGTGCAGCGGTTCGTGGACGAGCGGCACACACCGGTCGAGGACGCCTCGGTGGAGTGGACGGACGGGGTGGCGCCCGCGCTTCCCGTCGCCCGGCTCACGATCCCCGGCCAGGACCTGGACTCCGCCGAGGCGCGTGCGATCGCCCGCCGCATCGAGGACCTGAGGTTCAACCCCTGGTACACGACCGAGGAGTTCAGGCCGCTCGGCAACATCAACCGGGCCCGCAAGGCCGCGTACCAGGCGTCGAGCGCGCACCGGCTCGGCCTGCGGTTCGTCACCGAGGAGCCGGTCCGCAACAAGGTCCTCGGCCGTCCCGTCGAAGCGGCGTTCACACTGCTCAACCGGTATGTGCCCTGGCACCGGCTGCCGACGCAGCCGAGCCTGCTGAACCTGGTGTTCCTGCGCAAGGTGCTGCGCCGGCTGAACCTGATCGACACCGAGCCGCGCGAGGCGCCGCCCCAAGCCCAGCCGGTGCCCTCACCGGTCCCGGAGCGGCTGCGCGGCGAGCGGTCGTACGACGGGACGTACAACGATCTGTCGGCCCCGGGCATGGGCGCCGTCGGCGCGGCCTTCGGCCGCAATCTGGAGCCCGTCTTCCGTCCCGACCTCTTCGACACCCCGAACCCGGTCACGGTCAGCCGCCAACTCCTGTACCGCGAGAGCTTCCTGCCCGCGACCTCGCTGAACGTGCTGGCCGCGGCCTGGATCCAGTTCCAGGTGCACGACTGGGTCAACCACCGCCGCCACCGGCCGGGCGAGCGCAGTGTCGAGGTCCCGTTGCCGCCCGGCAGCGGACCGTGGCACAACACGCCCGGCGGGCCCGGCGAGAACGTGATGCGGTTCGCGGAGAACCAGGGCATCGAGGTGCCGGGCGGCCCGCCGATCCTGTTCGCCAACACCGCCTCGCACTGGTGGGACGGCTCCGAGGTGTACGGCGCCGACGAGCAGACCGCCCGCTTCCTGCGCGAGGCCGACGGGCGTGCCGAACTCCGCCTGGAGGACGGCCACTTGCCGAACGGCGGCAACGGCGGCCTGCCACTGACGGGCTTCAACGACAGCTGGTGGATGGGCCTCAGCGCCATGCACACGTTGTTCGCGCGCGAGCACAACGCGGTGTGCGCCGCGCTGCGGGCCGAGTATCCGACGATGGCCGAGGAGCGGATCCACCAGACGGCCCGTCTGGTGGTCTCGGCGCTGATCGCGAAGATCCACACGGTGGAGTGGACGCCGGCGATCCTCGCCACCGAGGCGATCGACATCGCCCTGCACACCAACTGGCAGGGTCCGCCGAGCAATTGGCTGAACCAGCTCGGGCTGTGGCTGTTCGAGTCGCACTCCCTGACCGGCATCCCCAAGACCCTGCCGGACCACCACTCCGCGCCGTACTCCCTCACCGAGGACTTCGTCACCGTCTACCGCATGCACCCGCTGATCCCGGACGACTTCGAGCTGTGCGAGCACCAACTCGGGCAGCGTCTGGAGACGGTGGGCTTCCTGGACATCCAGGGCGGCGCGGCGGAGGCGCAGATCCGCAAGACGGGGCTCGCGAACGCCTTGTACTCGTTCGGCATCGCCCACCCCGGCGCGATCGCTCTCCACAACTTCCCGCGCTCCTTGCAGCAGTTCGAGCGTGAGGGCGAGATCATCGACCTGTCGGTGGTGGACCTGGTCCGGACCCGGCGCCGTGGCGTCCCGCGCTACAACGACTTCCGCGAAGGGCTGCACAAGCCGCGCCTGCGTTCCTTCGAGGAGCTGACGGAGAACGCCGAGACGCTGGCGCGGCTGAAGGACGTGTACCGCTCGGTCGACGAGATCGACACCGTCGTGGGGCTGTTCGGGGAGAACCCGCCGACCGGGTTCGGCTTCAGCGACACCGCGTTCCGGGTGTTCATCCTGATGGCGAGCCGGCGTCTGCAGTCCGACCGCTTCCTCACGGTCGACTACCGGCCGGAGGTCTACACGCCGCTGGGCATCGACTGGGTCGAGCGGGGCGGCCTGAACTCCGTGATCCTGCGGCACTGTCCGGAACTGGCGGCGCTGCTGCCGCGCGGGGCGAGCGCGTTCGCGCCCTGGCGGGCGGTACGGCCGGCAAGTGGCTCTTCCTGAACGAGCCAGGGTGGAACGGCGGTGAGTTGACAGGTTCGACGGCCGGCGTCAGAGTCCCGGCTGATGGAGATCAACGATCTGACGCCGGCCGAGCGCGCGGTATGGGATGCCTTTCCCAAGGGCGCGGCTGTGGACTTCCGCGATGCGGAGGGGGAGAGCCCGGCCGGGGGCGCCGACTGGGGCCCTCAACGGACCGTCCGCGCCACGGTGTTGCGTGCCCTTCTGCTCGACGGCCCGACTCAGAGCGGTGAGGTGGCCGCCCTCAAGGTGGCGGGCGCGCGGATCACCGGTGTGCTGGACCTGCGGTACGCGACGGTGGACAGCATCGTGCGGCTCAGCCACTGCCACTTCGAGGACGTGCCCGATCTGTCCGGCGCCCAGCTGAAGTACCTCAATCTGACCGGGTCCCAGCTGCCGGGTCTGGCGTCCGCCCGGGTCCGGGTCGACGGTGGGCTGCGGCTCATGGGCTGCCGGTTCCAGGGGCCGGTACGGCTCGGCGGGGCGCAGGTCGCCGGGGCGCTGTATCTGGAGGGAACCGAGGTCACCGCGCCGGAGGGGACCGAGGGTCCGGTCCTCCAGCTCCACCAGGTGACCGTCGGGGAGGACGTGTGCGCGACCCGGCTGCGCACGCGGGGTGAGATCCGGTTGAACGGCGCCACGATCAGCGGCTCGCTCCGGCTGGAGAACGCCGAACTCCGTCATCCCGACGGCTTCGTCCTCAACGCCGAGGCCCTCCAAGTGGGCGCCAACGTCCTCGGCAGGCGCCTGAGCGCGCACGGCCGCATCGACCTGCGCGGCGCCCGCATTCCGGGCCGGCTCGACCTGCTGTACAGCCGGCTGTCCAACCCCGGCGGCACGGCGATGCGGGCGAGCAGCTGCGTCATCGGCGAGGTGTGGCTGCGTCAGGGCCCCCCGATCGAGGGCAGACTCAATCTGCGCCGCTCCCAGATAGAACACCTCAACCTGGACCCGGAGATGCTGCCGGACCAGGTCCGCCTCCTCGACCTCACCTACGTCTCCCTGACCCCGCACGTGCCGCCCGAGCACCGGCTGCCCATGCTGACGCGGGACGAGGACACCTTCGACCCGCACGGGTACGAGCAGTTGACCGCCGCCTACCGCCGGATCGGCGACGACGACGGCGCCCGGCTCGTCCAGCTGGCCAAACAGCGCCGCCACCGCACCACGCTCCCCTGGTACGGCCGTCTGTGGGGCCACGTCCAGGACGCCACCGTCGGCTACGGCTTCCGGCCGATGCGTGCCCTGGGCTGGCTGCTGTCCCTGCTCGCCGTGGGCTCCGTGGCGTTCGCGGTGCACACGCCGCCGGCCCTGAAGGCGGACGAGGCACCGCAGTTCAACCCGGTCTTCTACACGCTCGACCTGCTGCTTCCGGTGATCTCCTTCGGGCAGGAACCGGCCTTCGCCCCGGAGGGCGGGCAGCAGGCGCTGGCGTACGTCCTCGTCCTCACCGGCTGGATCCTCGCCACGACGGTCATCGCCGGCGTGACGCGGACCGTCAGCCGCCAGTAGGCCGGCGCGGTCACTGCGCGATGTGCTGCGCGGCCAGCCGCACGGGCGCGTTCTGGGCGCCGTAGCCCCGGTAGCCGTCCCGCTGCACCAGCTCGAAGAAGACCCGGCCGACCGTCATGGTGTAGCAGTGCCGGAACTCCCCGTACGCGTCACGGTCGTAGAGGATGCCCAGCTCGCGGTACGTCTCCAGCTCACCGTCCGCGAACTCGTACCGTGCCGCCAGGTCGTCGTGGTAGTTGGCGGGGATCGGCAGCAGCCGGCCGCCGGACTCCCGGAAGCGGCGGGCCGCGGTGACCACGTCGTCCGTGGCCAGGGCGATGTGCTGGGCGTGCACGGTGTCGTCCGTGGGAGCCGCGCCGACGCTCAGGGCGATACGGACGCTGCCGTCGGGGTTGGTGACGGCGCGGCTGCGCATCAGGCCGTACGGGTCGGCGACGTCGACGCTCTCCTGGGGGCGCAGGCCGAGGACGCTGCGGTGGAAGAGGGTCGCCTCGTCGAAATGATGCCAGGGCTGGACGAGAGCGAGGTGGTCGATGCGGGTCACTCCCGCATCCCCCGGGCTCTGCTCGGCGCCTCCTGTGCTCTGCTCGGCCTGCCCTGTGTCGGAGAAGTCGGCGCGCCAGTCCGGCAGTTCGGGCCGGCCCGTCGCGCAGAAGAAGAGTTCCGTGCCGTCGGGGGCCGCGACCGCGTCCAGTGGGGCGTCCTGCGGAGCGCGGCGGCGGGGCAGGACCGGGGCCAGGAGGGCCTCGGCGCGGTGGGCGGCGCCGGTCGGGTCCGGCGACTCCAGGCCGATCGCGGCGAGACCGGTGCCGTCCCGGCGTGCCGAGCCCTGGGTGTTGACCAGGACGCGGGCCTCGCCCTGCTGCCAGAGGTCGACCGGCTTGCTGCGGTGCCGTGCGGTGCGGGTGAAGCCGAGGGCGCCGAGTACGGCCGTGACCGGGCCGGCGTCCGGCGTGACGAGTTCGGCGAAGGCGACGCCGGTGGGGACGACGGGAGCCGGCGGCGTGGTCCGGCCGACCTCCTCCTGGAGGACCAGCAGGGAGCGGAGGGCGTCCACGGCGGTCGGGCCGGCCTCGGCCTGGCGGAAGACGTCGTTGAAGACCTCCAGGGAGAGCGGGCCGTCGTATCCCGTGTGCAGGACGTGGCCCACCAGTCCGGCGACGTCGAAGCCGCCCTGGCCGGGGAAGCAGCGGTAGTGGCGGCTCCACTGCAGGACGTCCATGGCGAGCAGCGGGGCGTCGGCGAGCTGGAGGAAGAAGATCTTTTCGCCGGGGATGTCCTCGATCCCCTCGAGGTCCTTGGGGTCGGAGCTGCGCGACAGGATGTGGAAGCTGTCCAGGCAGGTGCCGAGCGCGGGGTGGTCCGCGGTCTCGACGATGCGCCAGGCGTGGTCGTACGTGTTGACGTGCCGGCCCCAGGCAAGCGCCTCGTAGGCGACACGGATGCCGAAGTCCTGCGCCAGGTCGGCGAGTTGACCCAACTGCTCGGCGGCGAGCGCGTCGTCGTCCACCGCGCGCGGGTGCACGCTGGAGCAGACGAGGACGGTGTCGGCGCCGAGCCGCCGCATCAGCTCGAACTTGTGCCGGGCCCGACGCAGGTTGCGGGCGAACTCGTCGGCGGGCACGGCCTCGATGTCCCGCATCGGCTGGTAGAGGTCGACGGTGAGGCCGAGGTCGGCGCAGCGGGCGCGGATCTCCTCGGGGGTGAGGGGGCTGGCCAGCAGGTCGTTCTCGAAGATCTCCACACCGCCGAAGCCGGCCCGGGAGGCGGCCGTGAGCTTCTCGGTGAGGGATCCGCTGAGGGAGACGGTGGCGATGGACGTACGCATGCCGGTACCTCTTCTCCTGGCTCTCGCTGTTCCTGGCTCTTACTGGCTCGGGGTTCCCACGGCGTCCGCCAGCTCGGCGATGTCCGCGAGCATGCGCACGCTGTCGGGCTCACGTCCGGTGAACAGGCGGAAGGCGTCGGCGGCCTGGAAGACGGCCATGCCGCCGCCGTCGAGGGTGGCGCACCCGAGCGAGCGTGCCGTGCGCAGCAGTTCCGTCTCCAGCGGGCGGTAGACGACCTCGGCGACCCACAGTCCCGGGTGGAGCAGCTCGGCCGGCAGGGGCATCCCGGGGTGGGCGGCCATGCCGGTGGGGGTGGCGTGCACCAGGCCGTCGGCGTGGGTCAGCAGTGCGGGCAGCGCGTCGAGGGCGGCGCCGGCCGCGCGGCCCGCGCCGAAGTGCCGGTTCAGGGCGGCGGCGAGATCGGCGGCACGGTCGGCCAGCGCGTCGACCACGGTGACCCGCTCGGCGCCGAGGGTCAGCATGGCGTGCGCGACGGCCGCGCCCGCGCCTCCGGCGCCGAGCTGGACGACCTGCTCCAGCGGTACGTCGGGCAGGCCCCGCGCGAAGGAGGCGGCGAAGCCGGTGACGTCCGTGTTGTGGCCGACGGACCGGCCGTCCTCGAAGACGACGGTGTTGACCGCGCCGAGCGCCTCGGCCTGCGGGGCGAGCGCGTCCAGGTGCTCGATGACGAGCTGCTTGCACGGGTGCGTGATGTTGAGCCCGTCGAAGCCCAGGTCGCGCGCCGCCCGCAGCAGGTCGCCCACCGCCTCCGGCGGGACCCCGAGCACGTCGATGTCGATGAGCCGGTACAGGTAGCGCAGGCCCTGCCGGTCGGCCTCCCTCTCGTGCAGCGCCGGGCTGAGCGACGGACCGATGCCGGAACCGATCAGCCCGACGAGATACGAGTCGTTGGCGTCCTTGGCCACCGGGAGACCTCCTGAGCGGCTCACTAATGTACGAACTGGTGAGTTAGTAATAGCAGCCGAACCGGAGCTTGGGAAGCCCTGACCCGGCGCACGGAGCGGCCGGGCTTCTACAATCACCGGCACGCGGGTGGGCCACCGGGGCGCGCTCACCCCTCGCCGAAGGAAGCCGATGACCAGCGTCGAAGAGCCGGCACGCAGCAACGGGCGGATCCGTGACGCCGCCCGCACCCAGGCCGAGATCCTCGACGTCGCGACGCAGGAGTTCGCCCGCGCCGGTTACGACGGCGCCCGCGTGGACGAGATCGCCGCCCGCACCCGGACCACGAAGCGGATGATCTACTACTACTTCGGCGGCAAGGAACAGCTGTTCACGGCCGTGCTGGAGCGGGCGTACGGCGTGATCCGAGAGGCCGAGCAGGAGCTCGACGTCGAGCATCTGGACCCGGTCGCGGCCATCCGCCGGCTGGCCGAGGTGACCTTCGACCACCACGAGCAGCACCCGGACTTCATCCGCCTGGTCAGCATCGAGAACATCCACGGGGCCGAGCACATCGCCGCCTCGGAGAAGCTCGGCAAGATCGGCTCACCGGCCCTGGACGTGATCCGCCGGATCCTGGAGTCGGGACAGCAGTCCGGCCTGTTCACGGCCGACGTCGACGCCGTCGACCTGCACGCGATGATCAGCTCCTTCTGCTTCTTCCGGGTCTCCAACCGGCACACCTTCGGCGCCCTGTTCGGCCGCGACCTGGTGGACCCGGCCCAGCGCGAGCACTACCGGGCGATGCTCGGCGACATGGTGATCGCCTATCTGACGGCGGAGCGCGCGGCCGACTGAGGCGACGGGCCCAGCAGCGGACCGAGGTTCGTACGGCAGCACCTCTTGACACCCGGGAAACGTCGGCGCAACATCCGTAGCCACCGCTACTAACTACCCAGTGGGTTAATTAGCCGGGATCCGGCACTTCTCCCCCTTCCCTGGTAGTCCCTCGTTTCCGCTCACTCCGCTTACGTTGGAGTCCCCTCGAAGGAGCACGCCGTGTCCGTCCCCGTCCCCCAGGCCCCGCCCGGGCAACCGAAGAAAGCCGCGACCGCCGCGTGGATCGGCAGCGCCCTCGAGTACTACGACTTCTTCATCTACGGCAGCGCCGCCGCGCTGATCTTCCCCGAGGTCTTCTTCGACGAGTCCGACCCGGCGACCGCCACCCTGCTGTCGCTGGCCACGTTCGGTGTGGCGTACGCGGCCCGGCCGGTCGGCGCGCTGTTCCTCGGTCACTTCGGCGACCGGCTGGGGCGTAAGAAGATCATGGTCTTCACGCTGATCCTGATGGGCGTGTCGACGTTCCTCATCGGCTGTCTGCCCACCCGCGACCAGGTCGGCACCCTCGCGCCCGCCCTGCTGGTGCTGTGCCGGGTGCTCCAGGGCATCTCGGCGGCGGGCGAGCAGGCCAGCGCCAACTCGATGACCCTGGAACACGCGCCACCGCACCGGCGCGGCTTCTTCACCAGTTTCACGCTGAGCGGTACGCAGGGCGGGCAGTTGCTGGCCACGCTGGTCTTCATCCCGATCGCCGCGCTGCCGGAGGAGCAGTTGCTGTCGTGGGGCTGGCGGGTGCCGTTCTGGATGAGCATCGCGGTCGCCGTCGTCGGCTATGTGATCCGCCGCAAACTCGAGGAGACGCCCGCCTTCGAGCAGCAGGCCGCCGCCGAGGGCGTCGTCAAGCTGCCGCTCGCGGTGCTGATGCGGGAGCACTGGGCGGATGTGCTGCGGGTGATCGCCGGTGCGCTGGTCGCCTCGGTCAGCACGATCTTCACGGTGTGGGCGCTGTCGTACGCCACCAGCGACTCGGTCGGGATGAGCAGGTCCTCCATGCTGTGGGTGGGCGCCCTCGCCAACCTGGTCGCGCTGGCCGCGATCCCGCTGTGGGCCACGCTGTCGGACCGTATCGGCCGCCGCCCGGTGTTCCTGGTCGGCGCGGCCGGCAGCGCGGTGACGATGTTCCTGTACCTGTGGGCCATCTCGACCGGCTCCTACCCGCTGACCCTGCTGCTGGGCATCGTCGCCTTCGGGGTGGTCTACAGCGCCGCGAACGGCGTGTGGCCCTCCTTCTACGGCGAGATGTTCTCCACCCGGGTCCGCCTGTCCGGCATGGCCATCGGCACCCAGATCGGCTTCGCGGTCGCCGGTTTCGCGGTCACCTTCGCCGCGCAGATCGCCGGCCCGGACGGCGACGACTGGTCCGCGGTGGCCCTCTTCACGGCGGCCCTGTGCGTACCGCCGGTCGTGGCCGCGCTCTCGGCCCGCGAGACGGCGAAGGTTCCGACGGAGCTGCTGGGCGAGCGGGCGGCCGGGCAGGCCCCGCAGCCGACGAAGGTCGCGGCCTGACCATCACCTGGTCCCGGGACGCCGTGGAGGCTCCCGGGACCAGGTCGCTGAACAGCCCGCCGCGGTGTCGCGCCCCTCAGAGGCGCGGGGAACTGCGCGCTCAACCCCCACCGACCCGCAGACAGGTCACAAAGCTTCCAGCGGCGCACACAACAACTCCGTCCAGGTCTCGGCAACCCGCTCCAGCGAGAACCCCTCCCGAACCTGGGCGCGAGCCACCTCCGCGGCGGAGTGCCAGCCGTCCTCACCCAGTCCCGCGATCGCCTCGGCCATCGCCTCGGGATGTTCGTGGATCCACCGCCGGTCGTAGATCTCGTCCGCGCCGGGCCACGGCAGCAGCGACGGTACGGCGCCGGAGGCCATCCCCTCGGCGGGCGCCAGGTGGAAGCTCTCGTCGTCGCTGGTGGACAGCACATGTCCGACCCGCCGCAGCCAGCCCGCCACATCCGGGCCGAACGCGTCGAAGACGACGGCACCCTCCAGCAGCGGCGAGGTCTGCATACGGCGCAGCACGGCGTCGTAGTGCTCGCGCTCCTCGGGCTTGTTCCAGATCCACCAGTACTCCCAGGGCGGCTTGGACTTGACCGACAGATGCCACCGCGGGTCGCGGGCGCGCAGGGCCTCCAGCACGTCTAGGCCGAGGTCGAGGCGCTTGCGGCTGGGCGCGATGCCGATCATGCCGAGGCGGTGGTGGGCGCCCGGCGCCTTGGGGCGGTCCAGCTGTTCGGTGTCCACCCAGTTGGGGACGACCACGACCTTGGAGGCGGGCCAGCCGGTGTGCTCGCGGGTGCGGCGGGCGTAGTACGGGCTGACGCACACCACCCGGTCGACGGCGTCGATGTCGACCTGCCGGGGCCACCCGGCGTCCAGCTCGAAACGGTGCAGCCGTACGACGAGCCGGCTGCCGCGCCGCTTGTGGCGGCTGTACCAGACGGCCGCCGGGCCGCACCACTCGACGACCACCACGTCCGCCCAGTCGGCGAGTTCACGGCTGGCGTCCGGGTCATGGCGGGACAGCGCCGGCCAGGCGTCGACCCGCACCTCCAGGCCGGGCAGCGAGCGGAAGTGGTCGAGCAGGCGGGTGAGGAACTTCAGGTCGTGCCCGGCGACTCCGACGCGCAAGGGCCGTTGGCGGGCCGCCACCGCGGTGGGCGGGGCGGGGAAGGCGCGGTCGAGGTGGGTCCGCCAGCGGTCGGCCGCGCCGTCCAGGGTGTGGTGGCGGGCGGCCTCGCGGCAGCGGTCGGCCGCCAGGCGCCGGGCCTCCGGCTCACGCGCGACCCTCGCGACGGCTTCGGCGGCGTCGTCCAGTTCGGCGCGTCCGGACACGAACAGCGGATAGTCGGCGCCGAGCAGCGCCTCGTGCGCCGGGGTTCGGTTGAGGACCACGGGCAGGCCGAGAGCGCCGAACTCCAGGACCTTGGTGGACAGTTCGAGGCTGGAGTCGAGCGCCGGGTCCCGCCAGCCGAGGCCCACGTCGCAGTCCGCCGCGATGCGCATGGCCTCCTCGCGGGGCTGTCCGCCGTGGTGCACGACGCCGGGGGTGCCGGCCAGCGCACGCGCCATCGCGTCCTGGAAGCCGGGGTGTCCCGGGTCGTCGTGGATCTTGTCCCCGACGGTGTGCAGTTCGGCGGGGACGCCTCGCCGGGCGAGCAGTTCCGGCAGCCGGGTCATGGGCAGGGTGTTCCAGCGGGGCGCGAACTTGCCGGTGTAGACGAGCCGCAGTGGATCGTGCGGGGCGTCACGTTCAGGCATCGGGAAGTCCGGCTCGGGCACGGCGGGCGGGCTCAGCACACACTTGCCGTACGCCTCGGGCACCCACGTCTCCAGGAAGCAGCGCAGCTCCTCGGTCTGGCACAGGAGCCGCTGCGAGGCTTCGGCGATACGGCCGAGTTCCGCCCGGGCCGCCTCGGTCATCTCGGCGGCGGACTGCGGGATGTCGGTGAGATAGGCCCAGATCCGCCCGTCGAACACGCCGTCGGCCACGACCCGTGTGACCAGCCGCCGGCCGCGCAGCACCAGCAGGTCGCAGGGGTCCTCCTCGTCGAGCCGGGTGAGCACCTGCGAGGCCTGCACCGGCGACATGGGCCGGTCGGCCGGTCCCGGCAGCAGCCGCTCCTCGTGCGGGCGCACCAGGGTGACCCGGGGCAGCTCGGCCAGCGGATCGGTCAACCGGCCCGTGCGGACGGGCGACTTGAGGAGCAGCCGGGCCTCGCAGCCCGCCCGGGACAGCGCCTGCACCGTCGACTGGGCCCACACGGCGGAGCCGTCGATGAGGTTGAGGTCGACGTCGCCGTAGACGAGCGCCCGCAGCGTACGGCTCATGACGGCTCCTTCCCGCGCACGGCGAACAGTCGGTGTCCTTGCGCCGCCCAACTGCCGGGACCGGTATCGGACATGTGCAGCGCCCGGCGCACCAGCAGCGGACGCAGCGACGGTACGAAGACATAGTCGTCGGCGGCCGGCGTGTGGCCCACCGCGTCGGCGCCGGAGTACTCCTGGGCGCACATCAGGTCGAGCAGCAACGTGTCCGGCCGGTCCTCGGTGAGGTCCGTCCAGTCGGCCACCCAGGACGCCCGGGGCTGCCCCCGGCGTACGGTCACTCCGGCGGCGGTGAGTTCGTCCAGGCCCGTCTCATCGGGTACGACGACCTCGACCGGGCGGTGCAGCTGGCCGAGCACCTGCCCGACGAGCCGGGCGACATCGGTGTGGTCCCGGGGCGCGGCCAGCACGGCGACGTGCCGCTCGTCCAGCGGATCGGGGGCACCGGCGAGCCGCGCCAGCTGCGACAGCCGTACCCGGGTGCTGTCCTCGCGGAACACCTCGCGCAGCCGTTCCCTGCCCTCCGCGGCCGGGTCCAGCCGGGCGAGGCGTACACCGGTGTCGGTGTCGATGACCGCGTCCCAGGCGAGCCGCGCGAGGCCGGGCGCGGCGGAGGCCGGACCGTCCCGCCACAGCACGGCCGACCGGCCCAGCACCCTTTGTTCGGCGAGGAGTTCGGCGAGGGTGCGGTCCAGGTCGGGGGCGAGTCCGGTGCCGGTGAGCCACCAGGGACCGTCGCCCGTGCAGGCGCTCAGCTGCACGACGAGCACGTCGGGGTCGGTGCGCTGTACGAGCAGTCGTCCGTCATGGGGCAGCAGCCGGTTGACGACCGCATCCGCCGCGAAGTCCTCGGCGGTGGCGGGCGTGAGGATCCCGGCGACGACGAGGCGGTCACGGGGCGCCGAGGTCAGGGCGCGGTACGCGAGGTGGAACCGGTCGTCGACAGGCACGTCCGGTTCGGTCCGGGTCTGCGGCGCGTCGGCCGGCGCCTGCCCGGCCGTGCGGCGCCGCCCGCGCCACAGTCCGTACAGCTCCCCCGGCAGCCGGGCCGCGCCCCGCTTCGGCGAGCGCGCGGCCGACACCAGCGCCTTTCCGACCCTCAGCGAGGTCGAGCCCTCCAGCATGGCCACGCGCGCCTGCAGTACGCCGACCCGGTCGCGGGCGGCACGCAGCGCGGCGGCCAGCTGCTCCTTCTCCCGTACGGCGGCGGCGAGCCGCTCGGCGAGCCCGTCCTGCCCGGCGGCGGCCCGCGCGTGCTCCGCCTCCTCGACGGTCCGCTCCAGGTCCAGCACCCGGGCACGCAGGGACCGGGAGGCCAGGTCGGCGAAGACGTACTCGTCGGCGATCCGCAGGGCCGTGGCATGGCCGTCGGACGGCACGGGCCGGCCGAAGAAGTCGTGCGGCGGCAGGAGCTCGTCGGTGCGGGCGACGACCGCGCCGACGTGCAGATGGACGTAGTCGAGGGGTGCCGCGCGCAGGACCTGGCAGCGGTGGGTCACCAGATGGTCGAGGAGCCGGTGGTAGGGCAGTTCGGAGCCGCCGTGGCCGAACACGATCAGCCCGCGTGCACCGGGCCTCATCCGTGCCAGCACCGCACGAACGGCGTCCTCACCGCCGTGCAGCTCGGCTCGGGGTCCGTACGACAGCAGCGCCAACTCACCTGCGGTGACGGGTCGTTCGTCGTCGCCGCGCAGGGCGACACCGGGGGGCAGGTGCAGATACGGCTCCAGATTCAGCGCGCCTCGGGTCGCGTCCACCACCGTCGTGACGCCGTCGAGGTGCGGATGGAGCAGGTCGGTCAGACGCATCAGCGGGTCCTCGTGAAGACGTGGAAGCCGACCCGGTTCTCCCGGAAGCCGTACGGCCTGAAGAGGGTGTGCCGCAGGCCGAGCGGCTCGAGTTCGGCGCGGTAGGCGGCGGTCGGGCGGTGCACGATGTAGTCGCCGCGCGTCGTGCGATCGGCGGTGTCCTCTTCGGTGACGATCAGGCGGCCGGCAACGCGGATGAGGGAGGCCATGTTGCGCAGACCGGCCGCCCACGCCTGGTCGTCCAGTACATGGAACAGGACGTCCACGCAGACAACGATGTCGTACGGCCACGGACTGCGCCACTCGTCGAGCGCGGCGACGGCGTAGCGCGGGCCGCCGCCCTCCGCGCGGGCGTACTCCACGGCGGTTGGACTCGTGTCGAAGGCGTCCACCCGATGGCCGCACCGGGACAGGGCACGGGCGAAGTACCCCTTGCCGCAGCCGGCGTCGAGCACGAAGAGCGGGGCGGCGGGGCTGGACAGGTCACCGACGAGGGTGAGCAGGGTGCCGAGCCGCTGGGCGTAGAAGATCTCGTTGCCCGAACGGTCCAGTCCGATGTGCCCGCCGGACGCGAGCTCGTCGTGTTCGGCGTGCCGGGCGTCCCAGTACGGCCGCATGTCGTCGTGCGGGCGTGCTCCGTCGTACGGCCGTGATCCCTCGTACGGCGGCATGTCGTCGTGCGTGCGCGTGTCGTCAGCCATGACGCTCCAGCCATGCCGTGAGCACCCGGGCGATACGGGTGCCCGCCCGGCCGTCCCATAGAGGTGGCCCCTCGTTCGCCGCGGCTCCCCCGCCGTCCAGCACCTTGCGCAGCGCGGGCACCAACTCCCCGTGTGTGACAAGGCGGTTGGTGCCGTGGGAGACGGTGACGGGGCGTTCGGTCGTCGTGCGCAGGGTCAGGCACGGGACACCCAGAACGGTCGTCTCCTCCTGCACGCCGCCCGAGTCGGTGATCACCGCGGCGGCTCCCCGCACGAGGCTCATGAACTCGACGTAGCCGAGCGGGTCGAGGAGGTGGATGCCCGGTGCGTCCGCGAGGCCCGCCGCACTCAGCGCCGCCCGGCCACGCGGGTGCAGCGGTACGGCCAGGTCCAGGTGTCGGGCCGCCTCCGTCAGGACACGGGCGGCGGCCGCGGCGGCCTGCGGGTCGTCGACGTTGGCGGGCCGGTGCAGGGTGACGACGCCGTAGCGCTCGGGCAGTCGATGGGCCGTTCGGGCGACCGTGGGGTCGAAATGGTCCAGATGGGTGAGCAGGGTGTCGATCATCGGGTTGCCGACGAAGTGCACGCGCTCGGCGGCGATCCCCTCGCGCGCGAGGTGGCCGACGGCCTCGGGGCTCGTGACGAACAACAGCTCCGCCAGCTGGTCGACCAGCCGCCGGTTGGTCTCCTCGGGCATCGCCATGTCGAAGCTGCGCAGCCCGGCCTCGACGTGCGCCACCGGGACGCCCAGACGAGAGGCGACGAGCGCGGCGGCCAGCGTCGAGTTCACGTCGCCGTACACCGTGACCAGCGCGGGCGAGCGGGCGGTCAGTTCGGCCTCCAGGGCCACCAGCAGGTCGGCGATCTGGCGGGCGTGGCTGCCGGAGCCGACGCCGAGGTCGGTGTCGGGTTCGGGCAGGCCGAGTTGCCGGAAGAAGATGTCCGACATCCGCTCGTCGTAGTGCTGGCCGGTGTGCACGAGCACTTGGTCGCAGCCCGCCGCGCCGAGAGCGGCGACGACCGGCGCGGCCTTGACGAAGTTCGGCCGAGTGCCGACCACGTGGAGTACGCAGCCGTTCAATGGTTGCCTCCGTGTTGTTGGCTCGGTCGCCTACGGGGCGCCTCAGCCTGTGTTGAGGGGGCGATCGTGCTCGACCCTTCGGGCCTCCGCGCGTTCGCCCCCTCAACACAGGCGCGCCCCTTCGGCTCCCTCGCGGCCGGTGTCGTCGGACCAGTGAGGTTGGTGGGCCGTGGACGGCGTTGCGGCCTACCTTGACGATATGTCTCGCTATGTTCGTTATATTCCCCGGGCCATCAGTCTGGCCGTCTCCGTGGCGGTTGGCGAGCTGCGTCAGGATCCTGTGCGGGCGGCGCTGCTTGCCGTGCGGCTGGTGCCGGGGCGTGCTCGGCGGGGACTGCGGCCGATCGAACGGTGGCTGGCCGGGCGTGCACTGGCCGTGGGGCCGGCCGGGGCTCCTGCTCCCGGGCGGGTGCCCGCGCCCGCTGGGCGGTCGTTCCCTCCCGTGCCGGGCCGGGTGCTCCATCTGGTCACCAACGGGCTGCCGTTCCGGCACGCCGGCTACACCGTGCGCACGCAGAAGCTCGCCGAGGCCCAGCTGGCGGCCGGCCTCGACCCGCAGGTCGTGACCCGGATCGGCTTTCCCGTGACCCAGGGGGTCCTGGACGCCCGCCCGTCACAGCGCGTGAACGGCGTCCCGCAGCACCGACTTCTGCCGCCATGGCTGCCGTACGGGCAGGCCGCGTTGCTGGCCGGCAACGCCGAGCTGGCGGCGCGGCTGGTGGAGCGGCTGCGGCCCGCGGTGCTGCATGCCGCGTCCGACCACGGCAACGGGCGCGTGGCGCTCGCCCTGCGGGAGACGTACGGGCTGCCGGTGGTCTACGAGGTGCGGGGCTTTCTGGAGGAGACATGGCTGACGCAGAGGCCGGGCCGCAGCCGGGACGACGAGACGTACCGGACGCGACGCGCCCTGGAGACGACCTGCATGCGCGAGGCCGACCTGGTGCTGACGCTGGGTGAGGCGATGAAGGCCGAGATCGTGGACCGCGGGGTGCCCGAGGAGCGGGTGCTGATCGCACCCAACGCCGTCGCCGACGACTTCCTGGCCCCACCGCCGGACGGGGCACCCGTGCGCGCCCGGCTCGGCATCGCGCCGGACGAGTTCGTCGTGGGCACGGTCAGCAGCCTCACCCCGCTCGAGGGCATCGGCACATTGCTCCATGCGGGTGAAGAGCTGATCCGGCGTGGAGTCCCGCTGCGACTGCTGATCGTCGGCGACGGCCCGGAGCGCCCCGCGCTGGAGCGACTTGCCGCCCGGCTGGGCCTCGCCGACGGGGTCGTCCTGTTCACCGGCCGGGTGCCGCACGCTCAAGTGCGCGAATTCCACGCGGTGTTGGACGTGTTCGCCGTGCCACGCACCGACGAGCGCGTCTGCCATCTGGTGACCCCGCTCAAGCCGGTCGAGGCGATGGCGAGCGGTGTTCCGGTGGCCGCGAGTGATCTCACCGCACTGCGAGAACTGGTCGAACCGGAGGTGAACGGAAGGCTGATCAAGCCTGAATCACCATATTCCTGGGCTGATGAGATTGAAATACTCCTTTACAGTCGAAAACGGCGAACTGAGTGGGGAGCAGCCGCCCGCGCGACGGTCGCGCGTGACCGCACCTGGAAGCGCGTCGCCGCCACAACCCGTGAGGCGTACCGCGCTCTGGGCAGCCTTGATGCGACGCCTTGACGCAAGGCCTTGATGCGGGGTGAGTCCCATGCAGGTCGAACAGACCGGACCGCTCGGGGAAGAGAGCGAACCGCTCGGGGAAGCAGAACGGCCCGATCACGTGGATCTGGCGGTGATCGGGCTGGGTTACGTCGGACTGCCGCTCGCGCGGGAGGCGGCGTCGGTCGGCCTGAGGGTGGTCGGGCTGGACCGCGACCCCCGGGTCGTGGAAGCGCTCAACACCGGGCACTCCCATGTCGACGACGTCTCCGACGAGGACGTCCGCCGGATGCGGGCGGCCGGGTTCAGCGCGTTCACGGACGAGGACTGCCTGGCCAGTGCGCAGACCGTGGTGATCTGTGTGCCGACGCCGCTCGGCAAGGACGGCGGGCCCGACCTGGCCGCGGTCACCTCCGCCGTGCGGACGGTGGCGGACCGGCTGCGGCCCGGACAGCTGATCGTGCTGGAGTCGACCACCTATCCGGGAACCACCGAGGAGGTCGTACGCCCGCTCCTGGAGGAGTCCGGGCTGCGCGTCGGCGTCGACGTCGCGCTGGCGTTCTCGCCCGAGCGCATCGACCCCGGCAACACCGCGCACGGGCTGCGCACCACGCCGAAGGTGGTCGGCGGCTGCACACCGTCCTGCGCGGCGCGCGCGGTCGCCTTCTACGGCAAGCTCGTCGACACCGTCGTCCAGGCCAAGGGCACCCGCGAGGCCGAGATGGCCAAGCTGCTGGAGAACACCTACCGGCATGTGAACATCGCCCTGGTCAACGAACTCGCCGTGATCAGCCACGAGTTGCACGTCGACCTGTGGGACGCGATCCGCTGCGCCGGCACGAAGCCGTTCGGCTTCCAGGCGTTCCGGCCCAGTCCGGGGGTCGGCGGGCACTGCATCCCCATCGACCCCAACTACCTGTCGTACAAGGTGCGTTCCTCGCTCGGCTACGAGTTCCGTTTCGTGGAGCTCGCCCAGGAGATCAACCGGCGGATGCCGGAGTACGTGGTGCGCCGCGCCCAGGACCTCCTCAACACCGCCGGCCGACCGCTGCACGGCTCCCGGGTGCTGCTGCTCGGCGTCACCTACAAGCCGGACGTGGCCGACCAGCGGGAGTCGCCGGCGGTGCCGGTGGCGCGGCTGCTGCGGGAGCGGCAGGCCGTGGTCGCGTTCCACGACCCGCATGTGCGGGTGTGGTCCGTGGACGGGGCGAGCGTCCCGCGGGTGGACGACGTCATGGCGGCGGCACGCGAGCACGACCTGACGATCCTGCTCCAGGACCACTCGGCCTACGACCTGCCGGCCCTGGGCGACGGGGCCCGGATGCTGTTCGACACGCGGGGACGGATCTTCCGGCCCGACGTCGAGGTGCTGTGACCGTCGCCTGCGTCGAAAGGTGCTCTGATGCGGATACTCGTCGTCACCGTCGTCCACCACCCGGAGGACGCGCGGATCCTGCACCGGGAGATCGCCGCCCTGCGGCAGCGCGGCCACCGGGTCGTGTACGCGGCCCCGTTCGCGGCCCGGGAGATGACACCGCGACCGTATGTCGAGGGCGTGGACCTGCCCCGGGCCGCCGGCCGGGACCGCCGTGCGGCCCTGCGCGCGGCCCGCACCCTGCTAGCCCAGCGGGGGCCCAAGGCGGATGTCGTCCTGCTGCACGACCCGGAGTTGCTGCTCGCGCTGCCCGGCACCCTGCGGCGTTGGCGACGCGGCGGACGCGCTCCCGTCACCGTGTGGGACGTGCACGAGGACACGGCGGCGGCACTGGTGATGAAACGCTGGGTGCCAGGGCCCCTACGGCCGCCGCTGCGGCTGGCCGTACGGGCCGTGGAGCGACTGGCGGAACGGCATCTGCGGCTGCTGCTCGCCGAGGACGGCTACCAGCAGCGCTTCCGGCACCCCCACCCCGTGGTGGGGAACCTCGCGACGGTGCCGCCCGAACCCCCCGAGCCGCCGGGCGACGACCGGGTCGTCTACCTCGGGCACCTGTCGCGGGCTCGCGGCGCTCTGGAACTCATCGAAACGGCACGGCTGCTGGGTCCGGACGTCCGCGTCGAGGTGATCGGCGCGGCGGACCCCGAGGTGCGGGGCGCGCTCACCGAGGCCGACCGGGACGGCGTACTGCGCTGGCACGGCTACCTGCCCAACGACCGCGCCCTCGGCCTGCTCTCCGGCGCCCTGGCCGGCCTGTCCCTCCTGCACGACCAGCCCAACTACCGCCACTCACGGCCCACCAAGGTCGTGGAGTACATGGCCCACGGCGTCCCCGTCGTCACCACACCCACGCCCCTGGCGACCGACCTGGTCGAACGCTACGGCAGCGGCCTCGTCGTCCCCTACGGCGATCCCGCTTCGGCGGCAGCGGCCGTGCGACGCCTGCGCACCGACCGGGAACTGCGCCTGCGTACGGCCACGCAGGGGTGGGAGGCGGCGCTGTCGGACCTCAACTGGGCCGATCACGCCACCGAGTTCGTGATGTGCCTGGAGACCTGGGTGAAGGAGGCGTCCGCGCCCCCGACACCCGCCATGCGCTGACGGGCGCTCAGCCCCGGTTGGTCCCCTTGGGGATGCCGTACACCCGCTCCACCCGCAACCGCAGCACGAGCCTCCCGTCCCGGACCATCGCCGCCCGGAAGTCGTCCCAGTCGGGGTGCTCGCCCAGGACGTCCCGGTAGAGGCGGACGAGTTCCTCGACCGTGGCGTCGTACGGCTCCTGTGCGACCGGCGCCAGGTCGGCCGTGCCCTCGGCGACGACGTAGGCCCGCCGGTCGGGGCTCGTGACGTGGTACGACGCCCGGGGATCCCGGCGCAGATTGCGGGTCTTGGCGCGGCCGTCGGTGATCGACACGCGGATGAGCTGCTCGTCGGGGTAGTAGGCGTGACTGACGTTCGACAACTGCGGCCGCCCGTCGCGCTTGAGGGTGACCAGCACCCCGCCGTGACCCTCGGAGAGCAGCGTGAGCAGTGCGTGGTGCGTGGCGTTCTGAGTCATGCCTCCATCAACCCTGTCGGGCGGCCCGGGCATTCCGGCATTCGCCGTAGACACTGTCTACTCGGTCATGGTAGACACTGTCTATGTCTCTGCCCGAGCAGGAATCCGATACGGGGCTGCGGGCCCGGCTGGTCGACGTCGGGGTGGAACTCGTGGCGCGGGAGGGCGTGCAGGCGCTCACCCTGCGGGAGATCGCCCGCCGGGCAGGCGTCTCGCACGGCGCGCCGCGCCGCTACTTCCCCACCCACCTGGAGCTGCTCTCGGCGATCGCCCGCCGCGGCTTCGGCGAGCTGGCGGAGCGGGCGACGGCTGCCGATGCCGCGGCGGTGAACAGCGACGGCCCGACGACACCGCGGGAGCAGCTGACCGCACTGGGCCGCGTCTACCTGGAGTTCGCGCTCGGCAACCGCGGCATGTACGAGCTGATGTTCCGTCATGATCTGCTGGAGAGCGGCCACTTGGGGCTGCGGGACACCAGCCTCCCCCTCTTCGGCCGACTCGTGGATCTCGTCGGCCGGGTGCGCCCCGACGCAGACCCCCGTCTCGTCGCGGGGGCGTTGTGGGCCAACCTGCACGGCATCGCCCAGCTGTGGGGCTGGGGCAGTCTCCAACTCGCCACGGGTGCGGACGACTTCGTACCCCTGCTGCGGTCGGCCCTGGACTCCCACCTCGGGGCGGAGCGCGCGTGAACCCGCGTCTCACCCTCGCCGCCGGCATCGTCGGAGCCGTGATCGTCGCACTCGACGGCACCGTCCTGACCGTCGCCCAGCCCGCCCTGCAACGCGACCTGGGCGCCTCCTTCGCACAGGTCCAGTGGACCAGCACCGGCTATCTCATCGCGGTGGCGAGCCTGTTGGTGTTCGCCGGGCGGCTCGGTGACCGGTACGGGCACCATCGGCTCTTCGGTATCGGGATGCTCGGCTTCGGGGCCGCGTCGGCCGGTATCGCGCTGGCGCCCGGCGTCGGATGGGTGATCGGGCTGCGGGTCGCGCAGGGGGTGTTCGGGGCGCTGCTTCAGCCGGCCACGCTCGGGATGCTGCGGGCCGCTTTCCCGCCCGACCGGCTGCGGAAGCCGATCGCCGTGCGGACCGCCGCGATCGGGGCGGCGGCCGCTGCCGGGCCGGTGCTGGGCGGCGCGCTGGTGGCGGGGCCGGGCTGGCGGGCGGTGTTCCTGCTGAATGTCGCGCCCGCCGTCGTCTTCGGCGTGCTCGCCCTCGCCGTCCGGCGGCCCCCGCGCACCACCTCCCCCGCCCGGCTCGACCTACCCGCCGCCCTACTGCTCGCGGTGACCCTGGCCTGCCTGGTCCACGCCCTCGTCGCGCTGCCGGGATGGGGCTGGACCGCCGCCACCGCCGCCGTCACGGGTGCCCTCTTCGTCCGGCACGAGCGCCGCGCCGCGAGCCCGCTGCTGCCGCCGGACGTCATCGGGTCGACGGCGGTCGGCTCGGCGCTCGGCATGCTGGTGGCCGCGTCCGCGGCGCTGTCCGGCGCGCTGTTCGTCGGCACGTTCCTGCTGCAGGACACGCTCGGCATGGACGCGTTCCACAGCGCGCTGGTCAGTCTGCCGCTCGCCCTGCTGATGGTCCTCGCGGCGGCCACCTGCCCGGTGCTGCTGCGCCGGGCCGGAGCCCGCCGTACGACCGTGGCCGCGATGGCGCTGCTCGCACTCGGGATCCTCGCGCTCTCGGCCGCGGGCGCCACCGCCGCTCTGTGCGCCGGGTTCGCCCTGGTGGGGGCCGGGTTCGGCACGGTGATGGTGGCGGCGACCCATGTCGTCGTACGCGAGGCGGCCGTCGAGGCGGCCGGTGTGGCAGGCGGGCTCCAGCAGACCGCGATGAACGTCGGACCGGTGCTGGGCGTGGCCGCCGCGACCGCCCTGATGGGGACCGGCGATGGCCCTGAGCTGCCGCTCGCTGTCCTCGCCGCCCTCGCCCTGTCCGGTGCGGCGCTGGGCCGGGGGCTGCCGGGGCGGGAGGGCGCCACGATCGACGATCATGGCCAATCACGGGACCGTACACGCGTTCCTGCGCGACGATGAGTCTGAGGCCGTTCCGGCTGGGTATGCCGGACCGCACCTCGTCGTTCGTATCCGGAGGAGAGCGATGGCACTGCTGAGACAAGAGGTCGACCCGGGTGAGGTCGGGCTGGACGCGAAGGCGCTGGACCGCCTCGACCAGTGCTTCGCCCACTACGTCGACGAGGGGCGGATACCCGGCTACCTGGTGGCCGTCGCCCGCCGCGGACGCGTCGCCCACCTCACCACGCACGGCCACCGGGACGTCGCGGCCGGGCTCCCCGTCGAGCCGGACACGCTGTGGCGGATCTACTCCATGACCAAGCCGGTCACGTCGGTGGCCGCGCTGCTGCTGGTCGAGGAGGGAAAGCTGTCGCTCGACGACCCGGTCGGCCGCCATCTGCCCGCCTTCGCCGAGCCCCGGGTGTACGTGAGCGGATCCGGCGCCGACGCGGTGACCCGGCCGGCCGACGGGCCGCTGACCGTCCGGCATCTGATGACCCACACCGCAGGGCTGACCTTCGCCTTCTACCGTACGCATCCCGTCGACGCCCTCTACCGCGACGCCAACCTGGAGTCGGCGGTGCTGCCCGGCTCCGACCTGGCCAGGACGGTCGACGTGTACGCGAGCCTGCCGCTGCAGTTCGAGCCGGGGACGCAGTGGAACTACTCGGTCGCCTCCAACGTCCTGGGCCGGGTCATCGAGGTGGTGTCCGGGCAGCCGCTCGACGAGTTCTTCGCCGAGCGGATCTTCCGGCCGCTCGGGATGACCGACGCAGGGTTCTGCGTGAGCGGCGAACAGGCGGACAGGCTCTCCGAGTTGTACGGCGAGACCGAGGACGGCGGCATCGAGCCGATCCCCGGCCTCCCGCTGCACGGCCGGCCCCGCTTCCTGTCCGGCAGCGGCGGCATGGCGGCCTCCGCGCACGACGTCCACCGCTTCATGGAACTGCTGCGCCGCCGCGGCGAACTGGACGGCACCCGTCTGCTCAGCCCCGGGACCGTGGACCTGATGACGTCCAACCACCTCCCGGGCGGCGCCGACCTGCGGTCCTTCGGCAGCCGCCCCGCCCATGACGAGCCCGGCAACGACGGCCTCGGCTTCGGCCTCGGCGTCTCCGTGGTGATCGACCCGACCCGTACGAGGGCTCCGGCCGGCCTCGGCACATACGGCTGGAGCGGCGTGGCGACCACCACGTTCTGGGTCGACCCCGGCCGCGATCTGACGGTGCAGTTCATGACCCAGGTGCGGCCGAAGACCTCGCACACGATGTTCCAGGACCTCAAGCGGCTCGTGCACGAGGCCGTCACGGAAGGCTGAGCCGCCGGTCACCGGTCCACACGCAGGGTGAACTCCACTCCTTCCAGGGCGAGTTCACGCAGCCACTCCTCCGAGCGGGCCGCCGTCTCGGCGGCGCGGTTCAGGCCCGCCGGCAGGGAGCCGTCCAGGATGTGCCGGACGCCGAGGGCGAGAGGGCGGGACACACAGCGGGCCATGGCGCTCTCCTCCGCGTCCCCCACCAGGTCCAGCAGGTAACTGCCGGACCAGCTCTGCCCGCCCCCGCCACGCACATCGAGCGACACGGCGAGGACGACCCGGTCCCGGTCGGCGTCCGTGGTGGGATGTGTCGCCGCCAACTCCCCTGCCAGGGCGGCGATTCGGGCGTCGTCGCCGGTCTTCAGCTCCTCGAACACGGCGTCCCAGGCCTGCAGCCAGCCCTCCAGCCGCAGGGTGCCCCGCACGAAGGTCTGCGGTTTCCACGCGGGCGGCAGCCCGTACTGCTCGACGAACGGAACGCTGTCGCGGTTGGGGTAGACCTCGAACGCCTCCCCGTCGACGACATGCCGCCGCGTCACCTCCCACGGCCGCTCGGCGACGGTCTCGGCACCGTCCTTGAGGTAACGGGCCGGTGCGCGCAAGGCGTTGAGAACCCCGGCGGGCGCCCAGCTGAAGCGGTACCTGAAGTCGTTCGGGACGGCGGGGACACCGCCGCAGTACGAGGTGAGGCTGTACGAGGCTGCCGTGTCGTCACCGACGGCCACCCGGGCGCGGCCGACCAGGCAGTGGGCGAAGAGGTGGTCGATGCCCGGGTCGAGGCCGGCCTCGGTGAGGACGACGAGCCCGGCCGCTTCAGCCGCGGCCACCTGTTCGACGACGGCGTCCGACACATAGCTGGAGCAGGCGAAGTGCGCCTGCTCCCGGATGCAGGCCGCCAGCAGCCCGGCGTGCTCGGGTGCCGGCAGCATCGATACGACCACATCGCCCGGCGCCAGTTCGGCCGTGAGCGCGGGGAGCGTGTACGCGCGGGGCTCGGCGCGTCCGGTGAGGCCCAGCCCGGCCAGGGCGTCGGCGGCGCGGTCCGCGGTGCGGTGCCACAGCCGTACCCGGTCGGCCGTGTCGCACAGCCGCGCCAGACCGCTGCCGGTGGACAGCCCGGCGCCGACCCAGTGGACGGTGCCGCTCGCGGGCACCCGTGCGGAGCTGTCAGCCATGGCGGTACTCCCCTTCTGGTTCTGCGATGCCGAGTTCGCGGCACGCCTGGTGGTACCGGTCCCGACAGCGTCCCCAGGGCCCGCCCGTCCCGAAGTCCAGCAGCTGGGGCAGCAGCGCCGCCGAGAAGTCGGTGCTGGACTCGCGGGGCAGCAGGGAGGGCAGGTTGTCGATGGCGATCAGGTCGAGCGGGGGCTCCTTGCGCAGCCGGCGCACGGGGTCGGTCCAGTCGGTGGTGCGGTCGTAGATCGGCAGGACGTTCAGGGGGGAGCCGACGTCGACGGTGACGTCGCAGAGGGTGCGCAGCCGGCGCGCGGGGTCGTCGAGGTCCTGCTCGCGCAGGAAGGGCGGGATCGGGGTGGTGGCGAGGACGGCGTTGACCAGCACGTCGTGCGCGAGCAGGGCCGGGCGGTCCAGGTCACGGGTCTCGGCGAGGTCCCAGGGCGTGGCCGCCTCGACGCCTGCGGTCATCAGCGCGAGGCGTGCGCCCCGGCCGCTGCGGCCCAGTGCACCGATCACGAGCGCGGTGAACTCCTCGTCGTCGGGGGCGGGTTGCAGGGTCACGTCCAGCTCCTCCTTCGACGTCGGGGTGAGCGGCGTGACGAGCTTCCCGCGGTGCTGGAGGACGGCGAGGGCGGCGCCGACATAGCCCGCCCAGAAGCCGAAGGCGGCGAGGCGACGGCCGTCGTCGTCCACCAGGTACTCCAGGTCGAGCAGGACGCCGCCGCCGCGGGCGAACCGGCGCAGCAGGTCCTCGGCGCCGGGCTGCTGCTTGTAGGCGTGGCCGAAGCAGATGTGCCGGTGGGTGAGCTCGCCGGGCCGGTCCGGGAGTTCCTTCAGCCCGACGACCACGGCCTCATCGGGCGCCGACACCCAGGAGCCCGCGGGCGCGACCCGGCAGCCGACCGGCTCGTACTCCTCGACGGGAAAGATCCGCTGCGGGGACACCTCGACTGTCAGCGTCACCCCGCTCTCGACGAGCCGACGTGCGTCGGCCGGCACGATCGGAGTGCGTCGCTCGGTGGGACGGACCTCGTGGCGCAGCCACAGATGGAGATCGGTCATACGCGGTTGGCCTCCGGGCGCGGGGCGTCGGCCATGAACCGGCCGGCACTCAAGGGGCTGACGTCCACGAAGGGTACGCGGCCGAGGTACAGGTCACGGATGACCTCGCCGACGGCCGGTCCCTGCAGAAAGCCATGGCCGGAGAAGCCGGTCGCATACAGAAAACGGGATACGGAAGTCGCCTCACCGATCAGCGCATTGTGGTCCGGCGTGACCTCGTACAGGCCCGCCCAGCCTCCGGTGCGGCGCAGGTCGAGCAGGGCGGGGGCACGGTGCTCCATGGCCTCGGTCAGGCGGGGGATCCAGCGGTCGTGGGTGTCGGTGGCGAAGCCGGGGCGTTCGTCGGGGTCCGACATGCCGAGGAGGAGGCCGGGGCCCTCGGTGTGGAAGTAGAGGCTGGTGGTGAAGTCGATCGTCATGGGCAGCTGCGGCGGCAGTCCGGTGACCGGTTCGGTTACCGCGATCTGGCGGCGCAGCGGCACCACGGGCAGGTCCACGCCGACCATCGCCCCGATCGTGCGGGACCAGGGGCCGGCCGCGCAGATCACCGTGTCGGTGGCGATACGCCCGATGGTCGTCGTCACGGCGGTGATCCGGTCGCCGTGCAGTTCGATGCCGGTGACGTCGTTGTGGCGTAAGAGCCGCGCCCCGTGCTCGCGGGCGGCGGACGCGTAGCCGTGGACGACGGACTCGGGGGTGCAGTGGCCGTCGTCCGGCGAGAACGCGGCCGCCAGCAGTCCGTCGGTGGTGATCAGCGGGGACAGCCGCTGCGCCTCGGCGGGGTCGATCATGCGGCTCGGTACGCCGAGGGCGTTCTGCAGCCGGACGCCCGCCTCGAAGCCGGCGACCTCCTCCGGCGTGGACAGCAGGAACAGATAGCCGACCCGGTGCAGCCCGATGTCGTGGCCGGTCTCGTCCTCGAACCGGCCGAACGCCTCCAGGCTGCGTGCCCCGAGCTGGATGTTGAGCTCGTCGGAGAACTGCGCCCGCACGCCCCCGGCCGCCTTGGACGTGGACCCGGACGCCAGTTCGTCCCGCTCGACGAGGACGACGTCCCGGACCCCCGCACGGGCGAGGTGGTAGGCGATGCTGGTCCCCATCACACCGCCGCCGATGACGACGACACTCGCACGCATGTTCACGGGCCCACCTTCCGGGAAGTCGTCGGTCGTTCCCTCTTCCTGTCCGGATGGGCCGCGCGGCAATCAGGACAGGTGCGCCACCGCGTCCAGATGGGGCAGGTGGTGGTCGAGGCGCTCGCGCTTGGTGCGCAGGTAGGTGATGTTGTTCTCGCACGGCGGGATCAGCAGCGGGACCTGCTCGGCGATCTCGATGCCGTGCCGCAGCAACGCGTCGCGCTTGCGCGGGTTGTTCGACATAAGGCGGACGCTGTTCACGCCCAGGTCGTGCAGGATCCCGGCGGCGACGCCGTAGTCGCGGGCGTCCACGGGCAGGCCGAGCGCGAGGTTGGCCTCGACGGTGTCCAGGCCCTCCGCCTGCAGGGCCATCGCCCGCAGTTTGCCGAGCAGCCCGATGCCGCGGCCCTCGTGGCCCCGCAGGTAGACGACGATGCCGCTCCCCTCGGCGACGACGGCGCGCAGCGCGGAGGCCAGCTGGTCGCCGCATTCGCAGTGCTGGGATCCGAAGGCGTCGCCGGTCAGGCACTCGGAGTGCAGTCGGGTGAGGACGCTCTCCGCGCCTATCTCGCCGTAAACCAGGGCCACTTGCTCGTCACCGCGGTCGTGGTCGAGGTAGCCGATCGCACGGAATTCCCCGTACACGGTGGGCAAGGGGGCATTCACCACGCGTTCCACGCCGGAACGCTGCGTCCGCTGAGCGGACTTCTTGCCGAGGACGCCAATTTTATCTGTCATGATTCTTCAGTTCCTAAGCAGAGACGAAAGGCCGGAAAAGATGAGTGATTCGCAGACGCGGCCGGCGGCACACTCGCTGGTGCCGGCGGACACCACCGAGGACGTACGGACGCGGGGCGCGGGCGTCTCACGACAGGTCGCGGTCCTGCCCGTCGGAAGCTTCGAGCAGCACGGCCCGTACCTTCCGCTGGCGACCGACACGCTCGTGGCCTGCGCCATCGCGCGCGAGATAGCCGCCGCACATCCGGTGCACCTCCTTCCGCCGGTGACGATCTCCTGCTCGCACGAGCACGCGGCCTGGCCGGGGACCGTGAGCATCTCCTCCGTGACCCTTCATGCGGTGATACGGGACATAGCGGCTTCGCTCCGCCGGTCCGGTGTCGACGCCCTGGTGGTGGTCAACGGGCACGGCGGGAACTACGTACTGGGCAATGTCGTTCAGGAGTCCTCCGCGCGCGGTGAGCGAATGGCGTTGTTCCCGGCCCCGGAGGACTGGGAGGCGGCACGGGAGCGGGCGGGGGTGGAGACCTCGCTGCTCACCGACATGCACGCGGGGGAAATTGAGACCTCCATCCTTCTGCACACTCATCCCGAATTGATCCGACCCGGTTATGAGACTTCCGATTTCGTGGCGGACGACCGCCGTCAGCTACTCACCCTCGGTATGTCCGCCTATACCGATTCGGGTGTCATAGGCCGCCCTTCGCTGGGTTCTGCGGAAAAGGGGAAGCGCCTGCTGGCGAGCCTCGCGGATTCCTTCGGCGCGTATGTGTCACTGCTGACCTCCGCGGACGATTCCGTACGGGACACGGGAGACGCACGAAAATAGCGGCTGGGCTCGGGGTCCGCTACGGCTGCGGCGGACCCGGAGTCCGTGCGCAGGCCGGTGTACCAGCGGGCGACGAGGACGAGGACGCCGGGCAGGGCGGCCACGAAGCTGAGGACGCCGTACACGACGGCGACGGCCAGTCCGGTGTCGGCGCCGAGCCCGGCGGCGCCGAACGCCCAGGCGGTGGCGCCCTCGCGGGGACCGAACCCACCGACGTTCAGGGGCACGCCCATGGCGAGCAGGGCCAGGACGGCGAGCGGCAGCAGGGCGGCCACGGAGGCGGCGGAACCGGCGATCCTCGCGGCGAGCACGAACATCGCGATGTGGCCGGCGAGGACGACGACGGAGGACACGGCGACGCCCGGACCGTTGCGGCGGGACAGCAGGGCCTCGCGGGCCTCACCGAGAGTCGTACGCACGGCCGTCGGCCTGGACCGCTCGCGGCGGGACGGCGCGCGGTTCATGCGCAGGGCGGCCACGACGGCGAGCGTGCCCACGGCGGCGAGCAGGATGAGCGGCGTGAGGTCGCGGGCCTCGTTCAGCACCGGGGACGGCATGGTCAGCAGCACGACGGCGCCGACGACGGCGAGGACGACCTGGCCGGCGGTCCGTTCGAGGACGACCGCACGGACACCGCGGCCCATGTCACCGGCGCTCTGCCCGTGTCGCACCGCCCGGTGCACATCGCCGAGGACGCCGCCCGGGAGGGCGGCGTTGAGGAAGAGGGCGCGGTAGTAGTCGGCGACGGCCGGCCCGAGCGGCAGCCTGATCCGCAGCCCGCGTGCCACCAGCTGCCAGCGCCACGCGCTGAACACGGTGGTGACGAGCCCGATCCCGAGCGCCGCGACCAGCGCCGTCGCATCGATCCGGCGCAGCCCGTCGAGGAAGACACCGGTACCGAGCCGCCAGAACAGCGCGACGAGGATGGCGACGCCGACGACCGTGCCCAGATGGGTGCGGACGGCGGGGGTGTTGAGACGGGCCAGGCGGGTGCGCAGGCGGGGCCGGCCCGGCTGCGCCTCGGGCCGGGTGCCGAGTCTGGTGGCAGGGCCCGCCTCCGGAACCAAGACGGGCCCGTTCACGGCCAACGCCTTCACTCGCCGTTCTCGCGCCTTGGCGCCGGGTCGCGTGACGCGGGCCCCGGCCACCGTCTCCACGCTCATGACGCTGCGCCTGTCGGTCGCACCAGTGCCAGCAGGTCGCTGTGGTGGACCACGACACTCAACTTGCCCGCCTGGCAGGCGGCGAGGCGGTCCTGCAGATAGCGGTCGGCGCGCTCGCGCAGGTCGGGGCGCTGCTCGACCGCGGCGCCGACCCAGCCGCGCAGCCACTGGGAGGTGAGCGCGGACTCGTCGGGGCCGAGCCGCCAGGGGCTCGGGTGCACCTGGACGGTCGCGCCGTGCTCGGAGAATGCCTCCGCCGCCGCAGTGATCGCGTCCGGGCCCAGCATCCCCGAACGCCGCTGGTGGGCGTTGAACGCCTCCGCGATCTCCTGGTCCAGCGGGTCGGACGGGGTGAGTTCGACGCGGCCGGCGACGGAGAGTGTCAGCAGTGCCGGGCAGCCCGCGCCCGCGCAGGCGGCGGCGAGGGTGTCGACCTCCTCGCGGGTGAGGACGTCGAGCAGTGCGGAGGCGGTCACCAGCGAGGCGCCGGCGAGGCTGTCCGGGGTGAGGCGGCCGACGTCGCCGCGGCGCGTCTCGACGGTGACCCGGCTGCCGTCCGCGGACGAGCGCGGGGAGGCCACGGCGGCGAAGTGCAGGAGGTAGGGGTCGCGGTCGTGCAGGACCCAGTGCTGGGCGCCGTCCAGGTGGGGCGCCAGCCAGCGGCCCATGGAGCCGGTGCCGCAGCCGACGTCGTGAATCACCACTCCGGCCCGTCCGGGCAGGTTGGCGAGCCGGATCCGCAGCGGGTCGAGCAAGTCGTGCGCCCGCGCGACGGCGTCGGCGCCTTCCCGCAGCTCCAGCCACTCCGGGGCGTAACGGGGCGGGTCGTCCGACCCGGCGTCCCTGAGCCGCACGGTCGCCCGCTCGCCGGGACCGAGGCTGGGCCCGGCCCCGAGGATCACGGCGTCCGCGTCAGGTGCCGCCGGTACGGATACGCCGTCCATCGCGCCCTCCGCCGAAACGACCCCGCTCTGCGGTGCGGGATCGCGCGGTCCCGGCTGGGCCGGAATCGCCCCTCCGCTCTGTGCCGTTGCCGTGTCCCTCATGCGACCCTCCGGGGTTCGTTCGGCAGTCGGCCCAGTACCGAGGCCAGGCTGCGGGCCGTGCCGGCCCAGCCGTTCAGGGCGGCCCGGCGTCCCCGGGCAGCCGCCTTCAGTCGGCGTCGTACGTCCGCCTCCCCGAACCAGCCGCGCAGTTCGGCGGCGATCGCGGCGGGGTTCTCCGGCGGGACGAGGATGCCGGGGACACCGCCGTCGGGGGCCCGGCCGACCGCCTCCGGCAGTCCGCCGACGTCCGTCGCGAGCACCGGGATGCCGCGCGCGAGTGCTTCCGTCACCGCCATGCCGTACGTCTCGGCGTAGGAGGTGAGCACCATCAGGTCGGCGGCGTTGTAGCTGGCGTCGAGTTCAGCGCCGGACTGCGGGCCCGCAAGGACCAGCCGGTCCTCGAGCCCGTGCTTCGCGATCAGGGACCGCAGTTCGGCCACGTACTCGGGGTCCTGATTCAGCGGGCCCACGCAGACGCAGCTCCACGGCAGGTCGGTCACCGACGCCAGTGCCTCGACCAGCCGGTGCTGTCCCTTGCGGGGTGTCACTGCGGCCACGCACAGGAGGCGGGACACGCCGTCGGTGCCGGACGCGAGGGGGGCGATGTCGGCGCCGGGGGCGGCGACATGGACCCGGTCGGGCGCGAGGCCGTGGTGGGAGACGAGGCGGCGGACGGCCCAGTCGCTGGTGGCGATCACTGCGGGAACGGCCCGCAGCACCGTGCGTTCCCGGGCGTCCAGCTCCGTGGCGGCGGCGGGCTCCAGTCCCGTCTCGTCGCCGAGCGGCAGATGGACGAGGACCGCGAGGTTCAGCCGCTCCGCCTCCGGGACGATGATCTCGGGTACCCCGCAGGCGACCAGCCCGTCCAGCAGGACGACGGTCCCGTCGGGGAACTCCCGCAGTGTGCGCGCGAGTTCGGCGCGGTCCGCCGCACCGGGGAGCGGCCAGCTGCCGTCCACCGCGTGCTTGTGCACCTGCCAGCCGAAGCCGGGCAGATCCAGACTCACCCGCCGGTCATAGGCGTTGCCGCCGCTCGGCGCGGACGCGTCGTCGACGCCGCCCGGCATCACGAAGTGCACGGAGCGCAGGGACATGGGGATGATCTCGGCGTTCTTCAGGGCGGAGTGCTGCACGGGCACATAGCCGAGTGCCACCTTCTCCGACTTCTCCGGAGCCTTTTCCACGGCGACGGCCTTCTCCAGGGTCACGTCGGTCACAGCGCACGCTCATAACTCGCCCATGCGACATGCGACTCGTGCAGCGTGACCGTGAGGCCCGCGAGGCCCTTGGCGCCCTCGCCGAGCGCACCCTTCTCGATCCGCTCGGCGAGCCGGTCGGCGATGACCTTGGCCAGGAACTCGGTGGAGGTGTTGACCCCGGCGAAGTCGGGTTCGTTGTCGAGGTTTCTGTAGTTCAGCTCACCTACGACGGCTCCCAGTTCCCGTGTGGCCAGACCGATGTCGACGACGATGTTGTCGTCGTCCAGCTGCTCGCGCCGGAATGTGGCGTCCACCAGGAACGTCGCTCCATGCAGGCGCTGCGCGGGTCCGAAGACGTCGCCGCGGAAGCTGTGGGCGATCATGATGTGATCGCGGACGGTGATGCTGAACAACGGACGACCCTCCAGGTGCGGTGCGCTCCTCATCCCCGCCGATCGGCTGCCGGGGATGCCGTGTAGTACGGCTCTTCGCTTCCCGTTGTTCAGCCGTCTCTCACTCTTTTCTCAGGTCAGGCGCTCTTGTCGTCCCGACTTGAACGAGTCCGTCAGGGCGTGTCCGAGTCCTGTCACGGCGTGCCGGAGTACCTGACACGGTGACATAGCGCCGGAATCTCCCCGGAGGCGAGCTTCGGCATCACCTCGGGCAGCTCCGCGAAAGCACTCTCCCCGGTGACGAGCGCGTCGAGGGCCGGGTCGGCGAGCAGGTCGAGGGCGAGGGCGAGCCGGTCGGCGTACGTACGGCTGGCGCTGCGGGCCGGGGAGACGGTGCCGACCTGGCTGCTGCGGATGACGAGCCGCCGGGAGTGGAAGGCCTCGCCGAGCGGCAGGCCGACCGTCCGGTCGCCGTACCAGCTGAGTTCGACGACCGTGCCCTCGGGGCGGAGCAGCTCGAGCGACCGGGCGAGGCCCTGCTCGGTGGCGCTGGCATGGACGACCAGGTCGCAGTCGCCGAGCGCCTCGTCGGGCGTGGCGAAGGCGATGCCGAGAGCCGCGGCGATCTCGGCCCGGCGCGGATCTGCGTCGACCAACTGCAGCCGCACACCCGGGAAGCGGGCCAGCAGGGCTGCCACCGAGCAGCCGACCATGCCGCCGCCGACCACGGCGATCCGGTCACCGACCAGGGGCGCGGCGTCCCACAGCGCGTTGACGGCGGTCTCGACGGTGCCGACGAGGACGGCCCGTTCGGCGGGCACGGTGTCCGGTACGAGGGTGACGGCGCTCGCGGGAACGACGTACCGCGTCTGATGCGGGTACAGGCAGAAGACAGTACGGCCGACCAGTGCCGTCGGCCCCTCCTCGACCACCCCGACGCTGAGATAGCCGTACTTCACCGGTGCGGGGAAATCGCCCTCCTGGAAAGGCGCCCGCATGGCCGCGTACTGGCTCTCCGGAACCCCACCGCGGAACACGAGCGTCTCCGTGCCCCGGCTGACTCCCGAGTACAGCGACCGCACCAGCACATCGCCCTCGCCCGGCTCCGGAAGGGTGACCTCCCGGATCTCTCCTTCACCCGGAGAGCTGAGCCAGAACGCACGTGCGGCGCGGTTCATCGGAATCCTCCTGAACGATCGTGAAGCCGTGCACGTACCGAGGTGTGCACAGGTCGCGCACAGTACGCGGCCTTGATCGACTCTGTCATCCGGCCGGAGGAATGTGCGGTGGCCCTGAACAACACTTACGACGCGAGGCTGGTCCAGCAGGAGACCGCTGTGGGAGCGGGCGTGCAGATCCTGTTGCTGGCCCTGCTCGGTTCGGCGATCGGCATGGGGCCGGCGGGCTGGCTGACCGGCCTCGTCTTCGCCATCGCCACCTGGGCGCTGCTCTCGCTGGCCCTGCACCGATCCAGGCTCCGATCCTTCGGTCCGGCGAACCGGGTCACCCTCGGCCGCGCGACGCTGGTGGGCGGCGTCACGGCGCTGGTCGCGGACTCGTTCCAGAGTTCACCGCCGGTGACGCTGTTCGTCGGCCTGACGGCGGTCGCCCTGATCCTCGACGGCGTGGACGGCAAGGTGGCCCGCCGTACGGGCACGTCGACCGCCCTGGGCGCACGCTTCGACATGGAGGTGGACGCGTTCCTCATCCTGGTGTTGAGCGTGTACGTCTCGATGTCGCTGGGTCCCTGGGTGCTCCTCATCGGCGCCATGCGCTACGGCTTCGTCGCCGCAGCCCGCGTCTGGCCGTGGCTGAACGCCGCGCTCCCGCCGAGCACGGCCCGCAAGACGGTCGCCGCGGTGCAGGGTGTGTTCCTGCTCATGGCCGCGTCCGGCCTCTTCCCGTACCTGGCGACGTTCGCGGTCACCGCGACGGCGCTGGCGGCGCTGATCTGGTCGTTCGGCCGGGACATCCTGTGGCTGTACCGGAACCGGCCGTCGCGCGTGCGGCGGGCGCCGGTGGCGGAGGTACGGGAGCTGGTGGCGTCCTGACGGTCGGTCGTCGGGCGGCACCGCGGGCGCCGTGGACGGCAGTCAGCCGTCGAGCGGCATCCGGTACACCGTCGAGCGCCTCGCCGCGAATCCCAGATGTTCGTACAGCCTGTTCGCCGAGGCCCGGTCCGGCCGCGAGGTGAGATCGACGGTCCGTGCCCCGGCCTCCCGGGCGAGCCGGACCGCCTCACGCATCAACAGCCCCGCGACTCCGTGACCGCGCGCGGCCCCGTCGACGACCACGTCCTCGATCCGGGCGCGTAGTCCGGACGGCACGGGAATCCGTACGAGGGTCAGCGTGCCGACGATCTCGCCGTCCGCCCGAGCGACGAGCACGGTGTTCGTCTCGCACCTCACGATGCGGTCGACCGCCGCGAGGTCGAGGGGCTCCGCGCTCCGGGACAGCTGCGGCAGCAGCCGGGCGAAGGCGGCCACGAGTTCAGCGCTCGCCTCCCGGGCGACCTCCACCTGAACATCCATGCCGGGACCCTACCGGCGCGGCAGCACCCCGATCGCCGCCACCGGTACGGCCGCCAGCACCAGCCACGGGACGGCGGCGGGCAGCCCGGTGTCCAGGAGACTTCCCGTGGCCGAGCTGCCGAGCAGGACGATCAGGCCGGAGACCGAGGACAGCGCGCCGGTGTAGAGGCCGAGTCGGCCCTCCTCCGCGAGGTCGGGGACCCAGGCACGGGCGACCGGGGCGACGAGCATCTGGCCGAGGGTGAGCAGGACGACGAAGCCGGCCGCGGGCAACAGACCCGCCGTACCGGTCCGGTCCGCGGGCCGGGCCGCGGCCACGACCGCGAACCCCGCCGCGATCAGCAGCAGTCCGGCCACCATGGACCGGCGCAGGGTGAGCCGCTCCCCCACCCACCGGGTGACGGGCAGCTGGGCGACCACCACCAGCAGCGAGGACAGGGCGAACAGCCAGGCCAGCGCGGCCTGGGACCCCGTGGCGCGCTCCACCTCGTCGGGGAGGGCGAGATAGAGCTGGTTGTAGGCGAGCAGGTAGGCGCCGTAGGCGCAGCACAGCGCGAGGAAGCGGCGGTTGCGCAGCAGCTTCCCCATGCCGCCGCGCAGCCGCACACCCCCGCGGCCGGGTATGTGCTGCGGCAGCAGCCACGCGTGCCCGGCGAGGACGAGGACGAAGATGCCGGCGCCGGCGAGGCAGACCGAACGGAAGTCCACCGACAGCAGCAGCGCGCCGAGCAGCGGCCCGACGAACGCGCCCGCCTGTCCGGCCACCGTCAGCAGCGCGAGGACGCGGGTGCGGGAGCCGCCGCCCGACTCCTCCCACACGACCGCCTGTCGGGCGACCTCGGACTCCACGGCGGGTGAGAACAGCGCGGCGGCGAACCCGATCAGCAGCACGGCACCGATGACCGCCCAGGTCTGTCGGGCGTACCCGAGCCAGGCGAACCCGGCGATCCGCAGTGCGCAGCCAGTGAGCACGACCGGCCGGATGCCGTACCGGTCGGCCAGCGCCCCGCCCACCACGAACAGCCCCTGCTGGCTGAACGTCCGCAGCCCCAGCACGAACCCGATCATCCAGCCCGCCATCCCGACGGCCTGTCCCAGATGCTCGGCGAGGAAGGGCAGGACGGCGAAGAAGCCGATGTTGAAGGCGAGTTGGGTGAGGATGAGGAGGCGGAGAAGAGGGGAGAGCCGGTGACGGTCCGGCGCCCTGCGCAGGCCGCGCGACAGCAGCGAGGTCATCCGGTCCTCACCAACTCCTTTGCGGGCGACTGCTGTTCGGGCACGGGCACGTCCAGCTCGCCCGTGTCCCGTCGCCGCCGCCCGCCGCGCAGGCCGCCGGCCGCCGTCACCGCCAGTGCACCCAGCAGGGCGAGTACGGCGGCGGGGGCGAGGACCGCCCAGGGGGCGCGTTCGGCGTAGGGCTGGTTCTCGGCGAGGAGCAGGCCCCACTCCGGGGAGGGCGGCTGGGCGCCGAGGCCGAGGAAGGCCAGCGAGGCGAGCGCGAGGGCGACGCCGGGCAGGCGGAGCAGGGCGTGGCGGGTGACGGGCGGCACGACGGCAGGGAGCAGTTCGTGGCGCAGCAGGTACCAGGGACCGGCGCCCAGGGCGCGGGTTGCGGTGAGATGGAGGGCGGCGCGTTCCTGCCGTAGCAGCGCGGAGGTATGGGCGGCCAGCGGGGCCCACGCCACGGCGGCCACGGCGAGCGCGGGCGTGGCGGTTCCGCTGCCGACGACCGCGGTGACGAGCAGGGCGACGAGGACCGGCGGCAGCGCGGTGACGGTGTCGACGAGCGTTCCGGACACACGGGGCAGCAGGCCGAGTGCCACTCCGGTGAGCAGGGTGACGGCGGTGATCGCGCCGGCGAGCAGCAGTGTGTCGAGGGCGCCGTGGGCGACACGGGCAAGGATGTCCCTGCCGAGGGCGTCGGTGCCGAACGGGTGCCCCGGCGAAGGGGCCGCGAGTCGCTCGGTGGTGTCCAGGGCCAGCGGGTCACGGGGCAGGCCGAGGGCGACGACGGCGACGAGCAGCCCGCCGTAGACCAACGGCAGGAACCTGCGTGCGGGCGGCGTCGGCCGGTGCAGGGACGGCAGCGCGCCGTCGCGCAGGGCCGGGCCGATCAGCAGGCGGGCGAGCAGGTGGGCCACGCCGGCGGCGGCCGCGGCGAGCAGGACGAGGGCGAGCGTGCCGGCTTGGAGGACGGGCAAATCCTGGGCGAGGGCGGCCTGGAGGGTGGTGCGGCCGAGGCCCGGGATGTCGAAGATCTGCTCGACGGTGACCGATCCGCCGGTCAGGCCCACGACGAACAGGCCGGTGTTGGGCAGCAGTCCGGGCAGGCAGCGGCGCAGGGCCTGGCGGGCGACGGTGCGGCCGGGCAGTCCGCGTGCGGTGGCGGCCAGGGCCCAGGGCTCGGCGAAGGCGCCGGGCAGCAGGTCGTCGAGGAGCCGGCCGAGCACGGCGCCGGCGGGCAGACCGAGGGCGAGTGCGGGGAGGATCGTCCACTGGGGGCCGTACCAGCCGAGGGCGGGCAGCCAGCCCAACTGCACGCCGACGACGGTCGCGAGGACGGACGCGGTGAGGAACTCGGGCAGCGCGGCGAGGACGGCGGAGCCGCTGCCTCCGGCACGCCCGTCGAGCCGCCGGTGTGCGCCGAGCGACAGGGTGCGGGCGCAGATCAGAGCGGCGGTGACGGCGGCGACCACGAGTGCCACCGCCATCAGTAGCAGGGACACCCCGAGGGCCTGGCACACGGCGGGGGTGACCTCGCTGCCGGAGATCCACGACCGGCCGGCGTCCCCGCGCCACAGCCCGCCCAGCCAGTCACCGAGGAGTCGGAACGGACCGGCGTCCAGGCCGAGCTGGGCGCGGATGTCCGCCAGCACCTCGGGCGTGGGGTCGCGGTCCGCCGAGCGGGCCTTGAGCACGGTGAGCGCCGGGTCGGTGCGCGACAGCCACGGCAGTACGCCGATGGCGCACACCAGGGCGGCCGCGATCCCCGCACGCCACAGGAGCGTGACTGCCCGGCGCCGCACGGATCAGCGCCGGGTGCCGATGCCGACGAGGGTGCGCTCGTACGGGTCGAGGAGCTCGCCTCGGACATCGGTGCCGACGCCGGTGATGATGCGCTGGTGGACCAGCGGTACGACGGCGTCGGTGCCGAGGATCTCGGCCTCGGCCGTCATGGCCGCGTCCTGCCGCTCGGCGGCGTCGGTGAGGTCCGCGGCCTCGGCCACGGCCCGGTCGACGTCCTGGTCGCAGAGCAGGGCCAGGTTGTAACTGCCGTCGCACGTGTAGTCGCTGGCGAGGACACCGACGGGGTCGCCGGTGTCGACCAGGCTGTTGCGGGCGCCGACGAACGCGTCGAACCTGCCGTCCAGCGCGTCGCTCTCCAGCCGCGAGTACTCGCGCACCTCCAGCTTGACCTCAAACCCTGCCTTCTCCAGCTGCTGCTTGAGCACCTGGGCGACTTCCGGGAGCTCGGGCCGGTTGTCGTAGGTGGCGAGGGTGATCCGGGTCTTGTCGGGCTTGCCCGGCTTCGCCCGGCCGACCGGCTCGGTCCGTTTGCCGGTGGCCCAGGTGACGGCGGGCCCGTAGATGCCGGCGCCGGCGTCGGCGTATCCCTCGTAGACGCCCTTGGCGAAGGCGGAGGTGTCGACGGCCTGCCGGGCGGCGGCCCGCAGGGCGGCGTCCTTGAAGGGGCCCTTCTTCGTGTTGAGGGACAGGCTCGTGGTGCGGGTGGTGGCGGTCGCCTCGCGGGTGGCCGGGTCGAGAGTGGCGGCCTGGGCGACGGGGATCGCCTCGGCGAGGTCGACCTGGTCGGTGCGCAGGGCGCTCGCGCGGGCGGTGCCATCGGCGACGAACTTGACGTCGACGCCGGTGGCCTGGGCGCGGCCGCCCCAGTAGTCGTCGTAGCGGTCGAGCGTGGCGGCCGTGGCGCCGAGCACCTTGGTGAGCTCGAAGGGCCCGGTGGCATGGCCGACCGGGTCGACCTCGGTCTGCTTGTCCTTGGTGCCGTAGGCCTTGCCGGAGAGGATGGCGAGGGAGGGGCTGGACAGACGCAGCGGCAGGACGGGGTCGGGTGCCGCGGTGGTGATCCGTACGCCCTGGCTGCCCTCGGCCTTCGCGGTGAGGGTGACGCCGGAGAGGGCGGCGGGGACGGGCTTGGCCTGCGTGGCGTGGGTGAGGGCGGCGGCGACCGCGGCCGGGGTGACCGGGGAGCCGTCCTGGAAGGTGGCCTCGCGCAGGGTGAACAGCCAGGTGCGGTCGTTCTCCTGGCGCCAGGAGGCGGCGAGGGCGGGGGCGGCGGCGCCGTTGGCGTCCAGCGCGGTCAGGCCCTCGGTGACGCCGAGGCGGCTGAGGAGGGTGGCGTCGGCGCCGTACGGCGAGAGGTTCTCGGCGGGCGGGAAGGCGAGCGCGACTCGCAGGCGGGAGCCGTCCTGGGCGTCGCCCGCGGCGTCGGAACCGCCACCGGAGGCGAAGCAGCCGGCCAGGACGGGGGCCAGCACCAGGGCGAGGAGCGGGCGGGTTCGGCGTGGCACGGTCTATCGCTCCATCGGTATCTCGAAGTGGACGACGCCGTTCCCGCCGTCCGCGTCCTCGCGCTCGTCGTGCACGACCTTGCCGAGCGAGCGCCAGAACGCCTCGGCGCCCGGCACCTTCGGGTCGGTGTGCAGATACACCGCGCGGTAGCCGCCGTCCGCCGCCGCGAAGGCGAGCAGCTCGTCGACGAGCCGCCGGGCCAGGCCCCGCCTGCGGTGCTCGGCCCGGACGTAGACACGGCGCAGCTGCGCGGTCCCGCCGGAGGGGTAACGCTCGGCGAGCGCGCGCGGATTCGGCGGGTGGGCCGGGCCGCGCGCGTCGAGGGCGGCGGTGGCGACGACACTCCCGTCGCGTGGGTCGAGCGCGACGAGGAGGGTGTGGCGGGGCGGGTCGAGATAGGCGGCGGCCGGGTCGATGATGTCCGCGTGCCAGCGAGGCACGTAGCCGGTACCGAAGTCGTGGTAGACGGTGTCGAGCATCAGGGCTCGCGCACCGTCGAGGTCGTCCGGGCTTGCCGCCCTGATGCTGTAGTCATGCACTTGCACATCATATGCATCAAGCACGAAAGGCCTTTCCACCCGCCTCGCCCCGAAGAACAACCGTCTTGCGCTTCAGCAGGTTCGACAGTGACCGCGGGCCGCCGACGGCCTGGTCACATCGATGGCCACCGCTGGTGCGGATCACGTCGGCAACGGCGACGGCGGCAGCGGCAGCGGCAGCGGCAGCGGCAGCGGCAGCGGCAAGACCACCCCGTCGGCACTGTTCTCCCGCTACCTCACACGTGCTCCGGCGCGTACGTGCCGGCCATCGAAGCCGACATCAACCAACACCTCACCAAGGACCCGGGGCGTGACGGGGAGCCCCTGGTCAGTCCGTCGCGCGCCATCAACACGGGGACATCAAGGAGTTCCTGCGCGGCATCAACCCGGGTTCACTTGGTGCGCGCGCCGGTACGGAGCCGGACGCCGACGGTCCGGGACTGCCGAGTCGACGCACCCCACGCATGGCACCGTCTACTCGACGCCGGTCGCTTCGAGTAGACGAACCAGATCCTCGCGGCCGTAGCCGAGTAGCGCGGCACGATAGGCGGCCATCAGGAGCAGGTGGGCGACGATCTTCGCCCCGTATCCGTCCTTTCCGTCACCGAACCACTCGTCGGGCTTCTCGATGCCGAGGCTGTTCATCACCAGTCCGTGCTGACGACGGATCTCGGCGACGGTTTCTGCAACGGCCTCCAGAAGCGTCCCTCCTGGCCGCTCGCACTGCAGGGCAAAGGAGCCCCAGTCGACGGGAGTACAGCCGTGCGGCGGGTTCTCACGCAGGCTCGCGTACCGCTGGTCGTCAAAGCCTCCGGGACCGAACGAGTCGTCCACCAACGCGAATCGATGGTATCCAGGCGGCACGGGAGGTGGCGGGGGCGTGTAGTCCCAACCAGCGTCTTCATACAGGCGCCGTTTGACCTCTTCCTCATCGGTGTCAGTCACCGTGAAGCCGGTGTCGCTGTTGCGGCCGGTGGTCGTGCCGTCGGCGTTGCAGTGGAAGGACAGGCCCATGTGCACCTCGTCGTCTGCGCGGAGCGGTAAACATCAACAGTGGTTCTCCGGTCGACCGTAGGCCCGGGGAACCACGAGGCGTGACGACCCGGAAGCGTGTCATCCCATCGCGTGAGGATCCCGCCCGGACGGAACCGTTCCACGCGACCCGTCGCCCGTCGGCACACCAATTGGTCCTAGACAGTCGGGATGTCGACCACAGCCACCTCGATTCCCTGAGCGCGCAGTGCCCGAGCGGCCTGCAAGAGGGACATCTGCGAGAGCGTGAAGAGGTTCTGCGTCGTCAAGGGCTTCCCGCTCTTGAGGGAGAGCGGAGCCGAGGAGTCGGCACGCTTCACGTGGACGGGAGTGCCGTGTGCAGCCACGAGATCGGCGGCCTCGAAGCCGTACGGGTGTTGCGCGGTCCGGAGCGGGGGCTTCCCCGGCAAGTACCGGTTGCGCGACAAGGACCCTTACTGGGTGAACTTCCCCCAATTCGCGCACTGCGATGCGTCGAAGGCGCGCGTGACCTGCACGGTTCCCAAGCCGTGACAGTCTTCTGAACGTTGGTGGGGCACAGCATTGGTTCTCGCTGTGCCCACCGGCCCCACGTTTGTGGACGGAAGGAGTGAACCGCAATGCCTGAAGATCTCGCCTGGATCGCAGATGCCTGGCGCGGCACCAGTCCGAGCGCCACCGACCTGTACATCACCTGCGCCCGCGGCCTCAGCCCTCAGCAGCTGGCCGAACGCATGGCCGACCATGAACCCGTCGAGGTCGGGCCTGCCCTCACCGCCCAGGAAGCACACCGCATGGTCGACCTCACCCGGGTCTACTGCGTCGGCCGCGTCGGTCGAAGCGGCGACTGGTCGTTCATCGTGGAGTGCGTGGGCAGTGAAGGCTGGTCCCTCGACCCGGCGGTGTCCCGCGACGGCGCCGAGGTGCTGATCTTCGACCCACGGCCGGACGATCCGCCCTCCTTCTTCACCTACCTCGCAGACGGTGCGCTTCAGCTGCACTTCGAGTTGGGCTTTGGCTACGACCCCGTCGGCGCCCAGCCCGACCTCCTGCGCCCGGCGCTGGAAGCGGCCGGCGTCATCCCGCCGGAAGACGACATCGACGACCTGCTCGGCGAGGACGAGGAAGTGTCGACTGTCGAAGAGAAGCGTCGGGTGTTGAAAGTGGTCGGTGAGCACTTCGGGCTGTCACTCCCCCGACAGGTGATTGAAAGCGGTCAGCTTCCTGCCGTGGTCACCCGCACCTCACCTCCGTCCTCCTGGTGACCACGAGCGTCCTCAGAGGCGTTGCGCGGCTAAGCCCGCGACATGCGGACCGAGCAGTGAAGCCTGTGCGGCGTTGACGCTCCCGCTACCCCTTCTGCTCCACCCGCACCCAGTCCACCTCCGCCTGCACTCCCCCACCCGCAATCCGGTCCACGCTCGACTGCGGCAGCCCCCAGTACGGAGTCGTCACCTGGTTCCAGCCTGCCGGGTAGGCCCCGCCCAGGGCGAGGTTCAGGATCACGTACTGGTTGTGGTCGTAGACCCACTGCCCCCGCGTCGACTCCAGCTTGTTGCGGGTCGTCTCCTGGACGAGGCGGTCGTCGACGTGGAAGCGCATGCCCGTCGGGGTCCATTCGACGGCGTAGGTGTGCCATTGGTCGACCGTGCCGCCGTTCGGGAATGTCTGGCGGGCGCCGATGTTGCCGTCGGCCGAGTAGCCGGGGCCGTGCAGGGCGGTGCTGGTCCAGTCCGGGTAGCCGACGTTCTCCATGATGTCGGTCTCACCGGACGCGGGCCATGAGACCGAGGGGTCGTCGACGTCGCTGCCGAGCAGCCAGAAGGCGGGCCAGAAGCCGTCGCCGACGGGGAGCTTCATGCGGGCGCTGACCCGGCCGTATGTGAAGTCGAACTTCGTGTTGGTGTCGATGCGGCCGGACGTGAAGTCGTACGTGCCGCCGCCGGCCTGCGTGCAGCCCTTGCAGTGCTTGGCGCGCAGGACCAGGTTCCCGTTCTCGGTGCGGATGTTGTCCGCCGAGTCCACGTACGCCTGCGACTCGCCGTTGACCGAACCCATCTCGGTGCCGGTCCGCACGACGCGCCACTTGGAGCGGTCGAGGGCGGCGCCGGTGAAGTCGTCGAAGAAGGCCGTCCGGTACGTCCCCGGCTGCTCGGTCGGGAGCGCCGGGTAGGCGGCGCCGGCGCTGCCACCCGTGCCCCAGACCTGGAACTCGTACAGGGAGTAGCCGAACTGGGCCGTCGCGGGAGCCGGGTTGTGGAAGCTGCGGCGCTCCTTGCCGAGCACGCGGACGTAACGGCCGGTCGCCGGGGCGGACAGGGTGATCGCGTCGTGCAGGCCCACCGCCTCCGCCGGGGACTTCACGTTCGCGCGGCGGGCCGCGACTTCGGCGGCGGAGGGCTGGTGGACGGTACGCCAGGTGTGGTTGTCGTCGGAGACCTGGAGCTGGTAGTCGACGGCGTAGGCAGCCTCCCAGTAGAGGTCCACGGACGAGATCGTCGACGTGGCGCCCAGGTCGACGGAGATCCAGCGGTTCGCGTTCCAGTCGCTGGACCAGCGAGTGGCGTCGGCCTTGAGATCCGCCGGCCAACCTCCGTCCGTCGCGAAGGCCGGTGAATTGCCCGCGTGCTGGTAGTAGTCGGTGTACGCGGGGTGGTTCAGGGCCAGGTTCGTGCGAGTGGTGGACGCCGGGGCCGGTTCACCGCCGTAGACCTTGAAGGAGTACAGCGAGTAGCCGTAGGGCGTGGCGCGTTCGAGGCCGCGCATGCGGACGTAGCGGCCGGTCACCTCCTGCGGGTAGGTGTGCACGGTGACCGTGCCGCCGGTGCCGGCCGTCTCCGTGTAGAACGGGGTCCAGTCCGTGCCGTTCCTCGAGACCTCCAGGACGTATCTCTTGCCGTGGGCCGCCTCCCAGTCGAGGGTCACCCGGTCGACGCGGATCGTCGCGCCGAGGTCCACGCGGATCCAGGCGTCGTCGGCGAAGGTGCTGGACCACCGGGTCGCTCCGTCGCCGTCGAAGGCGAGGCCGGGTGCGGTGCCGGCGTTCTCGCTGCCGGACGCGGTGACGGCGTCAGGGTCGGCGGCGTGGGCCTCGGCCGCGCGGTCGGTGTCCCATGCGGCCACCACTGCGGTGGGCGCTGCGGGCGGAGCGGCGAACGCCGAGCCGGTGCCGAGCACGGCGAGGGTGGTAAGCGCGGTCAGAAGGGTCCGCGGAGTGCGGGTACGCGGACGGGTACGGGTGCGGGATGGCATGCGGCTCTCCTTGGGGATGTGAGGGGGTTCCCGCAGGGGATGTGACGGGGTCCTCGCAGGGTGCGCATTCCGTGCCGTGATGCCTTCGTGCCGTCGCCGTCGGGCGACCCGTCGCACCTGTCCCGGTGACTGCGGGCCTTCGCATCACGTCTTAGTTTAGAGCGTGAGTTAAGCCTCGGAAGGCAGGCCCGTCAAGGGCTTTGACACACTCTCAGAACTTCGGCCGCAGCTCTTGACTCACACGTTCCACAGTTGAACCATTCAGCGGCAAGAGAGCGCTCCCCGCACGTCGTGACGTTCACTTCCTGAACCAGGAGAGCCGCCTGATGCTTCCTCCCTCCCCGTCCTCCGAGCCGTCTTCGATGGGCCGCCGGGCCCTGATCGGCGCCGCGATCGCCTCGGCACCGGCCGTGCTCGGCCTGTCGACCGAGGCCTCCGCGCAGACCTCGGCACAGAGCTCCGCGCAGGCTGCCGCGCGGAGTTCGGCGTCCCCGTCGGCCCGGAAGAAGCCGCGTGCCCTGCCGGGCGGCGGCGACCTCGGCCCGAACGTCGTTGTCTTCGACCCGTCGACTCCAGGCATCCAGGCCCGGCTCGACGAGGTGTTCCGGCAGCAGGAGTCGGCACAATTCGGCACCGGCCGCTACGCCCTGCTCTTCAAGCCCGGCACTTACCACGGCCTCAACGCCCAACTGGGCTTCTACACCTCGATCGCGGGCCTGGGACTGTCCCCCGACGACACCACCATCAACGGCGACGTCACGGTCGACGCCGGCTGGTTCAACGGCAACGCCACGCAGAACTTCTGGCGTTCGGCGGAGAACCTTGCCCTGGTTCCGGTCAACGGAACCAACCGGTGGGCGGTCGCCCAGGCGGCCCCGTTCCGGCGCATGCACATACGCGGCGGACTCAACCTCTCCCCCACCGGCTACGGCTGGGCGAGCGGCGGCTACATCGCGGACAGCCGCATCGACGGCCAGGTCGGGCCGTACTCGCAGCAGCAGTGGTACACCCGCGACAGCGCCATCGGCAGCTGGCTCAACGGCGTGTGGAACATGGTGTTCTCCGGCGTCGAGGGCGCCCCCGCGCCGAGCTTCCCCAACCCGCCGTACACCACCCTCGACACGACTCCCGTCTCCCGCGAGAAGCCGTTCCTGTACCTCCAGGGGAACGACTACCGGGTCTTCCTGCCGGAGAAGCGCACGAATGCCCGCGGCGTCACGTGGGGCAACGGCACACCGAGAGGCACCTCGCTGCCGCTGACGCAGTTCTACGTCGCACGGCCCGGTGTCACGGCGGCCACGCTCAACGAGGCGCTCACCCAGGGCCTGCACCTCCTGCTCACCCCGGGGATCTATCACCTCGACCGGCCGATCCAGGTCAACCGGCCGAACACCGTCGTCCTCGGCCTCGGATACGCGACCCTCATCCCCGACAACGGCGCCACGGCCGTGAAGGTCGCCGACGTCGACGGAGTCCGGCTGGCCGGCTTCCTGGTGGACGCCGGACCCGTCAACTCGGCGACGCTGGTGGAGATCGGGCCGCGGGGCGCGTCCAGGGACCACTCCGCCAACCCGATCACGGTCCAGGACGTGTTCGTCCGCATCGGCGGGGCCGGCGCCGGCAAGGCCACCACCAGCGTGATGGTCAACAGCCGGCACACGATCGTCGACCACACCTGGGTGTGGCGGGCCGACCACGGGGAAGGAGTCGGCTGGGAGACCAACCGCGCCGACTACGGCGTGGTGGTCAACGGCGACGACGTCCTGGCGACCGGCCTGTTCGTCGAGCACTTCAACAAGTACGACGTGCAGTGGTTCGGCCAGCGCGGCCGCACGATCTTCTTCCAGAACGAGAAGGCGTACGACGCCCCGAACCAGGCCGCCATCCAGAACGGCTCGATCAAGGGTTACGCCGCCTACAAGGTCGGCGACGGCGTGACCTCGCACGAGGGCTGGGGGCTCGGCAGCTACTGCTATTACAACGTCAACCCCTCGATCGTGCAGCATCACGGCTTCGCCGCCCCGGTGCGGTCCGGGGTGCGCTTCCACAACCTGCTCGTGGTCTCGCTCGGCGGCAACGGACAGTACGAGTGCGTCATCAACGACACCGGGGCGCCGACGTCGGGGACGTCGACGGTGCCTTCGACCGTGGTGTCGTATCCATGAGGTGAAGCAGGCCGGACGAGGGCCCCGTCCGTAGAGGACGGGGCCCCTGTGGCCTAGTGCGACACCGCAGCGACCGGCGCCGGCGCATAGCCGGTGGGCCGGGCGGTGAACGTGCCGCGCCCCTGCGTACGGCTGCGCAGCCGTGTCGCGTAGCCGAACAGCTCGGCCAGCGGCACGGTCGCCGTCACGACCGCCGCCCCCGCCCGGGTGACGGAGCCCGTGACGCGGCCGCGGCGGGCGGCCAGGTCGCCGAGCACGGAGCCGACCGCTTCCTCCGGCACGGTGACCGTGACCTCGACGACCGGCTCCAGGAGGACCATCGCGCAAGCGCGCAGGGCATCGCGGAGGCCGAGTCGGCCGGCCGTGCGGAAGGCCGTGTCGGAGGAGTCCTTCACATGGGTCGACCCGTCGGTGAGCGTGACGCGCAGGCCCGTCACCGGATGGCCGCCGAGCGGACCCTCGGCGAGGGCGTCGCGGCAGCCGGCCTCGACGGCACGGACGTACTCCTGTGGCACCCGGCCGCCGACGACCGTCGAGCGGAACTCGAAGCCGTTGCCGCCCTGTCCGGCCGCCGTGACCGTCAGGAGCTCGACGTCGAGAACCACATGCGCGAACTGCCCCGCCCCACCGTCCTGTTTGACATGACGGAACACGAAGCCGGAGACCCCTCGGCCGACCGTCTCGCGATACGACACCCGCGGCCGGCCGACGTTGACGTCCAGCCCGAGGTCACGCCGGATCTTCTCCACCGCGACCTCCAGATGCAGTTCACCCATGCCGGACAGCACCGTCTGACCGGTCTCGGCGTCGGTCCGCACGACCAGCGACGGGTCCTCCTCCGCAAGCCGTGCCAGCGCGCCCGCCAGCCGGTCGGTGTCGGTGGACCTGCGTGCCTCGACCGCCACGGACACCACCGGGTCGGCCACGCTCGGCGGTTCGAGGACGAGCGGGGCGTCCGGTGCGCACAGGGTGGAGCCCGGGCGAGCCGACTTCAGGCCGACCACCGCCACGATGTCCCCGGCGACGGCGCGGTCGATGTGGGCGTGACGGTCGGCCTGCACCCGCAGGATCCGCCCGACCCGCTCGGTGCGTCGCGCGACGGCGTCGAACACCATGCCTCCCTTCTCGATCGTTCCCGAGTACACCCGCAGATAGGTCAGCCGCCCGGTCGGGGTCGCGCTCACCTTGAACGCCAGCGCCGCGAACGGTGCCGACGGGTCGGCGGGCCGCTCCTCGTCGGCACCGTCGCGCAGGCCGCGTACGGCCGGTACGTCGAGCGGTGACGGCAGATACGCCACGACCGCGTCGAGCAGCGGCTCGACACCGCGGTTGCGGTAGGCCGAGCCGCACAGCACGACCACTCCCTCACCGCTGCGGGTCAGCTCCCGCAGGGCTGCGACCAGGCTCTCCGGGGAGAGCGCCGAGCGCTCGCAGAACTCCTCCAGCGCGCCTGCATGCAGTTCGGCCACCGCCTCCTCCAGCAGCCGCCGACGCCGTTGCGCCTCTTCCAGGAGATCCTCGGGCACGGGACGTTCCACGGCCTCCTCCGCACCGTCCGCCCACACCAGCGCCCGCATGCGCACGAGGTCCACGACCCCGCGGAATCCGTCCTCCGTACCGATGGGCAACTGCACGACCAGCGGCGCAGGATGCAGCCGTTCCCTGATCGATTCGACAGCCGTGTCGAGGTCGGCCCCGGCCCGGTCGAGCTTGTTGACGAACGCGATCCTCGGAACGCCGTGCCGGTCCGCCTGCCGCCACACCGACTCGCTCTGCGGCTCGACCCCCGCCACGGCGTCGAACACCGCGACCGCGCCGTCCAGGACACGCAGCGACCGCTCCACCTCGTCGGCGAAGTCGACGTGCCCGGGGGTGTCGATCAGGTTGATCCGGTGACCGTCCCAGGCACAACTCACCGCCGCCGCGAAGATGGTGATACCGCGGTCCCGCTCCTGCGAGTCGAAGTCGGTGACAGTCGTGCCGTCGTGGACCTCGCCCCGCTTGTGGGTGGTCCCGGTGGCGTACAGGATCCGCTCGGTGACGGTGGTCTTGCCGGCGTCGACATGGGCGAGGATGCCGAGATTGCGGACGACGGCGAGCGTGTTGAGGTTGGTGATGTTGGTGCGCACGGCCTTGGGCCTTTCGGATGATCCGTAAGTGGAACGGAAAGGGGGCAGCGCGATTCCCGGACGATACGTGCACGCACATGGCGCGGTGGCGCGGGCGTACGTCGGCATGACCTGTCGCTCCATCAAATGAGTGACGTGACAGGTGAGTTGACGTACTCGGGCGCTCTCAGGTGTTCGTCACGGACATCCAGTGCCGGCCGCGCAGCGGGCACCGGACGGACAAGGACACGAGGATCACGTCGTACCGGTCGTACCGGTCGTGCCGGTCGTGCCGGGACGGGGAGACGACGACAGCGGTGCGGTCACGCACGGCCCGGCTCCCCTCAACTCGTCACGACGACGCGCCGCCGAGTGGTGGGCGGCGCGAGCTTGTGTGGTGAGTGTAGGGAGCCGGGCGAGGTCGAAGCAGCTGATTTTTTTCCACTGCTGGCGGTCGTCGATCGCGATGGCCGACGCCGGGCAGACCGCGGCTGCCTCGCGGGCGGCGGCGTGGCGGTCCTCGGCGCGGTTCGATTCGAGGAGGGTGACGATGCCGTCCTCGTCAAGCTGGTCGAAGACCTCGGGTGCGATCAGTACGCACTGTCCGGCGCCGCAACAGCAGTAGCGGGGACCCGCTGGACCAGAGCGCCTATGTACTCCTCACCCCAGCTCGAGCCCCAGGGAGCGATGTCCATCCCGGACGTCGTCGAGGCCTTCGGGCGCGGACCCTCGATCCGTCCGGCGGCGTGGCCTGCACAGTCAGCAGATCGGTCCCCGGTCGCCCGCCGTGGCCCGCAGCAGGTCCCGTACGAGGTCGAAATCGATCTTCTCCGGTTTACGGAAACGCAGGCATCCCTTGCCCATGTCCTGTCCGGCCAGCCGTTCCTGGAAGGCGTCACGGACATCACTGCGCATCAGATAGAAGGAGATGTACTGCCGCTGACTCGCGAATGCGATCTCTGCCTCGCCCTCGCGCTGGTACGTCGGCATGCCGTAAGCCATGACCTCGCTGAAGCCCTGCAGCTCCGCGCGACACATCTGCCGCAGCCGCGTCAGGGCCGCCCTCCGCTCCACCGGCACCTCGGCCAGATAGCCGTCGACATCCTCCGCCGCGCTCCGCACCATGCGGTGAGGCTAAGCCCCGAGGCGATGCCGATCAATCGCTCCACCAAACAACCCGTGCGGGTCGAGGTGGCCCTCGACCCGCACGGGTTGCAGATGATCTGTTCTGTTCTGTGTCCGAGGGGGGACTTGAACCCCCACGCCCGATAAAGGGCACTAGCACCTCAAGCTAGCGCGTCTGCCATTCCGCCACCCGGACTAGGTGTCTGCCGCCTTGCCGGGGGTCTTCCCGGCGGCGACGTGGACAACAATACCAAGGTTTCGGAGTGCCTTTCACCTGCGTTTCCGCCCACCTGGCGGGGGTCCGGGACCGCACGGCCCGATGCCCTTAGGGTCGCATCATGAGTGACTGGACGGTTACGCAGAGCCCTGCCACAGGGCGTCGCCCGCGTGCGCTGTCGCCCCTCAGGGAGCATCTGCGGGACACGTTCTGGTTCGCCCCCACAGCGGCGATGGTGACCGTCTTCGCGGTCTGGCTGGTGGCTCAAGCGCTCGACGCAGCCATCGTCGAGGCGCTCCAGAAGGACGGCGACTACGAAACGCTCGATGAGCTGCTGCGGTTCGCGGACGACGCGAAGGCCGTGGTGAGCGCCGTCGCCTCGGCGATGATGACCTTCATCGGTGTGGTCTTCAGCATCTCGCTGGTGGCCGTGCAGATGGCGAGCGGGCAGTTCACCCCCCGTGTGGTGCGGCTCTTCGTGCGGAGCCGGATCACCAAGGCGACCTTCGCGGTCTTCCTGGCGACCTTCGTGCTGAGCCTGCTGGTGCTGACCTCCTTCGACACCGCAGACGATGCCCGTGCTGTCACCACGGTGCCGCTGATGCAGTCGGTTCTCACGCTCTGCATGGTCGCGTTGAGCCTGCTGCTCTTCGTGCTGTACGTGAACACCACTCTGCGGCTGATGCGGATCAGCCACGTGATCGCACGGATCGCCACCGAGTCCTTCCGGGTGGCCGCGTCGACGCCCGTGTCGGCGGACGGACCGGACGCGCCCGACCTCGGCACCGCGACCGCTTGGGTACCGCACGAGGGCCGGGCCGGGGTGCTGCGGGACGTGCACATCACGCGGTTGGTCCGGGTGGCTCGCAAACACGGGGTGGTGCTGCGGCTGATCCCCCGCATCGGGGACTTCGTGGTGCCCGGCACGCCCTTGCTGTCGGTGCACGGCGGCGCGGCCCCACCGCGCCGGGCGCTCCGGTACACGATCTCGGTCGGTGTGGAACGGACCTACCACCAGGATCTCGGCTTCGGGCTGCGACAGTTGTCCGACATCGCGCTGCGCGCCCTGTCGCCCGCGATCAACGACCCGACGACCGCCGTCCAGGCGCTGGACCGTGTCGTCCAGTTCCTGGCCGCGCTCAGCCGTCGGCCGCTGGACGCCGCCCTGCACCGGGACCGGCGCGGGGTGGTGCGCCTGGTGCAGCCCGTGCCGGGGTGGACCGAGTTGGTGGATCTCGGGTTCACCGAGGTACGGGGCTGCGCCGTCGGCAGCCCGCAGGTCTCACGGCGCATGCTGGCCGGCCTGGACGACCTCCTTCTGCTCGCACCGCCGGAACGCGGTGAGCCGCTCTCCCGCCACCGCGACCTTCTCCACCGGGCGGTCGACCGCGCCGAGCAGTTCCCTGCGGACCGCGCGTTCGCCCTGCATCCGGACCGGCAGGGCATCGGCTGACCGATTGCAGATCAACCAGGGCGCAACAGGCCCCCGGAGCCATCGCGTCGGCGACCGACGCCGGGCACCCGCGCGGCTGACCGCGTGGCGAACCCGGCATCGGACGCGACGCCCCCTCCTCACGGGCCGAGCTGATACTCCGGGAAGTTCCCGGGCAACCGCTCCCCCGCAGGCCCTTGTGTCACCGCGCGCACCAGCAGCTCGCCGCCGACGAACGCCCCGCGCCAGGACGCGCCGAAGCCGCCGAACAGCTCGTCACGGTCGCCGCGGGAGCGCGGCTTGCCGTGGCCGACCTTGAACGCGCGGATCTGCGGGGCCAGACGGTCGTACGTCGCCCGGTCGTCCGTGGACAGTGTGGCGACCAGCGCGCCGTTGGACGCGTTCATCGCCGCCAGCAGCTCCGCCTCCGTGTCGACCAGGACGATGGTGTCGACCGGGCCGAAGGGTTCCGCATGGTGCAGCGGGGAGGACGGTGGCGGATTGAGCAGCGTGACCGGGTGGACGTACGCCGAGGTGTCCTGGCCGGGCAGGAAGTGGGCGTCCGCCGGCTTGCCCCGGTGCAGCGGGACGGCACCGCGGTCGATCGCCTCGGCGACCTGGTCCTGGAGTTCCTTGGCCTTGGCGGCGTTGATCACCGGCCCGAAGTCCAGTTGCGGGAAGGGGTCGTCGTCCTGTTTATCCACCGCCAGCGGGTGGCCGACCCTGAGCGTGCGCACCGCCGGGAGGTACGCCGCCAGGAACTCGTCGAACAGCTCACGCTGGACGACGAAGCGCGGGTACGCCGTGCAGCGCTGTTTGCCGTAGTCGAAGAGCTTGGGCACGACCGCCGTGAGCGCGTCCCAGTCCGTGTAGTTCCAGATGCCCCAGGTGTTGAGTCCTTCCTGTTCGAGTACGTGTCGTTTACCCAGGTCGGCGACTGCCGTGGCCACCGCGGCGCCGGTGTCCCGGCCGCCGACGAAGGAGACGCAGCCGATCTCGGGCGCCCGCACCAGCGCCTCCGACAGCTCGCCGCCGCTGCCACTGACCAGGGTGACGGGAATTCCCTCGCGGGCGGCCAGCGCGCAGGCCAGGGTCAGACAGGCGACACCGCCGTCGGTCGGGGTCTTGGCGATGACCGCGTTGCCTGCCAGTGCTTGTACCAACACTGCGTGAACGAGCACGCTCATCGGGTAGTTCCAGCTTGCGATGTTGGATACCGGCCCTTCCAGCGGGGCCCGGCCGGCGACCATCGGCTCGATGCCGTCGACGTACCAGCGCACGCCGTCGATGGCCCGGTCGACATCCGCCCGGGCCAGCCGCCAGGGCTTGCCGATCTCCCAGACGAGCAGGAGGGCGAGCAGGTCCCGGTGCTGGGTCAGGGCGTCGAGGGTGGCCGCGACACGGGCTCGGCGCTCTTTCAGCGGGATGTGCCGCCATGCGCGGTGCTGGTCCAGCGACGCCCGCACGGCCTGGTGGGCGGTGGCCCGGTCCAGGCGCGGCGGCCCCGCGATCGGGGTGCCGTCGACGGGGCTGGTGGCGGGCAGGGCCCGGCCGTCGGCCTGCCAGGTGGAGTTCCAGAGGTTAAGGACGCGGTCGTCCTGGAAGGCCTCCGGGGCGACGGTGAGGCAGCGCTGCCAGACGTCGGTCCAGGAGGTGCCGGATTTGAGGGTGAGGGTGGTTGCTGCCATCGGGTTCTCCGCTCTCGGTGCACAGTCGGGGGCGGTCGTACATGGCTACGGCGGAAGTTAGCGGCGCGCGGCAACCCCTTAAAGTGACCTCGCGCCGACTATGAGTGACGTCACGCCTCGACGCCCAGTCGGTCCAGCACCAGCCGCGCGGTCTCGGTGGGTGTGCTGCCGACTCCCACGCCGACCGCTTCCAGCGCTTCCTTCTTCAACGCCGCCGTGCCGGATGAGCCGGACACGATCGCGCCCGCGTGCCCCATCGTCTTGCCCTCGGGTGCGGTGAACCCGGCGATGTAGCCGACGACCGGCTTGGTGACGTGCTCGCGGATGTACGCGGCCGCGCGTTCCTCCGCGTCACCGCCGATCTCCCCGATGAGGACGATCAGTTCGGTGTCGGGGTCGTCCTGAAAGGCGGCCAGGCAGTCGATGTGGGTCGTGCCGACGACCGGGTCGCCGCCGATGCCGACGCACGTCGAGAAGCCGATGTCCCGCAGCTCGTACATCAGTTGGTAGGTGAGCGTGCCCGACTTGGAGACCAGGCCGATACGGCCGGGCTTGGTGATGTCGGCCGGGATGATGCCGGCGTTGGACTGGCCAGGGGTGATCAGGCCGGGGCAGTTGGGGCCGATGATGCGGGTGCCCTTGGCCTTCGCGTACGAGGTGAAGGCGACGGAGTCGTGGACCGGGATGCCCTCCGTGATCACGACGGCGAGCCCGATACCGGCGTCGGCGGCCTCGACGACGGCCGCCTTGGTGAAGGCGGGCGGCACGAAGACGACGGTCACGTCGGCGCCGGTCGCGCGCATCCCGTCGGCAACCGAACCGAAGACCGGGACGGCTCGGTCGTCGAAGTCGACGGTGCGGCCCGCCTTGCGCGGGTTTACGCCGCCGACGACGTTGGTGCCGGCGGTGAGCATGCGCCGGGCGTGCTTCATGCCCTCTCCGCCGGTCATGCCCTGGACGAGGACCTTGCTCTCCTTGGTGAGGTAGATGGCCATGTCGTCACGTCTCCTCAGGCTGTGGTGGCGAGTTGGGCGGCCCGCAGCGCGGCGCCGTCCATGGTGGTGGCCTGCTGGACCAGGGGATGGGCGCGGTCGTCGAGGATGGCCCGGCCGCGCACGGCGTTGTTCCCGTCGAGACGCACGACGAGCGGCTTGGTCAACTGGACGGTGTCCAGGGCCTGCACGATGCCGTCGGCGACCGCGTCACAGGCGGTGATCCCGCCGAAGACGTTGACGAACACCGACTTCACGGCAGGGTCGGAGAGGATGACCGACAGCCCGTCGGCCATGATCTGGGCCGAGGCGCCGCCGCCGATGTCGAGGAAGTTCGCGGGGCGGGCGCCGCAGCCCGCGACGACGTCGAGGGTCGACATGACGAGGCCGGCGCCGTTGCCGATGATGCCGACCTCGCCGTCGAGCTTGACGTAGTTGAGGCCCTTTGCGGCCGCCGCGGCCTCCAGCGCGTCGTCGTGCTCCACGCCCTCGGCGCCCCAACGTGCCTGTCGGAACCGGGCGTTGTCGTCGAGGGTGACCTTGCCGTCGAGGGCGAGGATCTGCCCCTGTCCGGTACGGACCAGCGGGTTCACCTCGACCAGGACGGCGTCCTCGCGGACCAGCACCTCCCAGAGCCGTATGAGGACGTCGACGGTCTGCGGTGGCAGTCCGGCCGCTTCCGCGATCTCGGCGGCCCTCGCTGAGGTGACGCCCTCGGCAGGGTCGACGCGGATGCGGGCCACGGCCTCCGGACGACTGGCGGCCACCTCTTCGATGTCCATGCCGCCTTCGGCCGAGGCAATTGCGAGGAAGCTGCCCGCCGCACGGTCGAGGACGAAGGACACGTAGAACTCGGTCTCGATGTCGACGGGTTGGGCCAGCATCACCTTGCCGACCGTGTGGCCCTTAATGTCCATGCCGAGGATCTGGCGTGCCGTGAGCTCGGCAGCGGCAGGGTCCGCGGCGAGCTTGACGCCGCCCGCCTTGCCCCGGCCACCGGTCTTCACCTGCGCCTTGACCACGACCCGGCCACCGAGCCGACGGGCGATCTCGCGGGCCTCCTTGGGCGAGTCCGTCACCTCCGCCCTCGGTACCAAGATGCCGTGTTCTTCGAAGAGTTCCCTTGCCTGGTGCTCGTACAGGTCCATTCCGGCTCCTGACTCAAAAGTGCCGCACGCCCCCTGGACACCACCCACCGGATGCGGGATAACAAGGTTCATACAGTATTCGTCGACTGTATGCAATGTACGCGAGAGCCGTTCCACCCCCCTACGAAGGGACAGGACTTCGCCATGCCCGACGACACCCAGGACGTCATTTCCGGTGGTCATCTCGTTGCCAAGGCGCTGAAGGCCGAGGGGGTCGACCGCATCTACACCCTGTGCGGCGGCCACATCATCGACATCTACGACGGCTGCGTCGACGAGGGCATCGAAGTCGTCGACGTCCGCCACGAACAGGTCGCCGCCCACGCCGCCGACGGCTACGCCCGCATCACCGGCAAGCCCGGCTGCGCGGTCGTCACCGCGGGTCCCGGCACCACCGACGCCGTCACCGGCGTCGCGAACGCCTTCCGCGCCGAGTCCCCGATGCTGCTCATCGGCGGCCAGGGCGCCCTCACCCAGCACAAGATGGGGTCCCTCCAGGACCTCCCGCACGTCGACATGATGACGCCGATCACCAAGTTCGCGGCGGCCGTGCCGGACACGGCACGCGCTGCGGACATGGTGTCGATGGCGTTCCGCGAGTGCTACCACGGTGCGCCCGGGCCCTCTTTCCTTGAGATCCCGCGCGACGTGCTCGACGCGAAGGTGCCGGTGAGCAAGGCGCGTGTGCCGAAGGAGGGGGCATACCGTGCCTCCACCCGCTCGGCCGGCGACCCCGAGGCGATCGAGAAGCTCGCCGACCTGCTGGTCCACGCCGAGAAGCCGGCCATTCTGCTCGGCAGTCAGGTGTGGACGACACGCGGCACCGAGGCGGCCATCGAGCTCGTACGCACCCTCAACGTTCCGGCCTACATGAACGGCGCCGGCCGCGGCACGCTGCCGCCCGGCGACCCGCACCACTTCCAGCTGTCACGGCGGTACGCGTTCTCCAACGCCGATGTCATCGTCATCGTCGGCACGCCCTTCGACTTCCGCATGGGCTACGGCAAGCGGCTGTCACCGGACGCGACCGTCGTGCAGATCGACCTCGACTACCGCACCGTCGGCAAGAACCGCGACATCGACCTTGGGATCGTCGGCGACGCAGGACTGGTGCTGAAGTCCGTCACCGAGGCCGCCTCCGGGCGCGTCAACGGCGGCGCGTCCAAGCGCAAGGAGTGGCTCGACGAGCTGCGCGCTGCCGAGCAGACCGCTCTGGAGAAGCGGTTGCCCAGCCTGAAGTCGGACGCCTCACCGATCCACCCGTACCGGCTGGTCAGCGAGATCAACGACTTCCTCACCGAGGACTCGATCTACATCGGCGACGGCGGCGACATCGTCACCTTCTCCGGTCAGGTCGTGCAGCCCAAGTCGCCGGGCCACTGGATGGACCCGGGCCCGCTGGGCACGCTCGGCGTCGGGGTGCCGTTCGTGCTCGCGGCCAAGCAGGCGCGGCCCGACAAGGAGGTCGTCGCACTCTTCGGCGACGGCGCGTTCTCCCTCACCGGCTGGGACTTCGAGACGCTCGTCCGCTACAACCTCCCCTTCGTCGGCATCGTCGGCAACAACTCCTCGATGAACCAGATCCGCTACGGCCAGGCCCAGAAGTACGGCCAGGAACGCGAGCGGGTCGGCAACACCCTCGGCGACGTCCACTACGACAAGTTCGCGCAGATGCTGGGCGGTTACGGCGAGGAGGTCCGTGACCCCGCCGACATCGGCCCCGCACTGCGGCGCGCCCGCGAGTCCGGGAAGCCCTCGCTGATCAACGTCTGGGTCGACCCCGACGCGTACGCCCCCGGAACCATGAACCAGACCATGTACAAGTGAGGTGGCCTCCATGACTGGAACGCCGACCAAGGCCCTCGAAGGCATCCGCGTCCTGGACATGACCCACGTCCAGTCCGGGCCCTCCGCGACCCAGCTGCTCGCCTGGCTCGGCGCGGACGTCGTCAAGCTGGAGGCGCCGACCGGAGACATCACGCGCAAGCAGCTGCGCGATCTCCCGGACGTCGACTCCCTCTACTTCACGATGCTCAACTGCAACAAGCGGAGCATCACCCTCAACACCAAGACCGAGCGCGGCAAGGAGCTCCTCACCGAGCTGATCCGGCGCTCGGACGTCATGGTCGAGAACTTCGGACCGGGCGCGGTCGACCGCATGGGCTTCACCTGGGACCGCATTCAGGAGATCAATCCGCGTATCGTCTATGCCTCCATCAAGGGGTTCGGCGACGGCCCGTACACCAACTTCAAGGCGTACGAGGTCGTTGCGCAGGCCATGGGTGGGTCGATGTCGACCACCGGTTTCGAGGACGGGCCGCCGCTGGCGACCGGAGCCCAGATCGGGGACTCGGGGACGGGTGTGCACGCCGTCGCGGGGATTCTCGCGGCGCTGTTCCAGCGCGAGAACACCGGGCGTGGGCAGCGGGTCAACGTGGCCATGCAGCACGCTGTACTCAACCTGTGCCGGGTGAAGCTGAGGGACCAGCAACGCCTGACACATGGGCCGCTTGCTGAATATCCGAACGAGGACTTCGGCACGGAAGTTCCCCGCTCGGGAAACGCGTCCGGCGGCGGTCAGCCCGGCTGGGCGGTCAAGTGCGCGCCGGGCGGCCCGAACGACTACGTGTACGTCATCGTGCAGCCGGTCGGCTGGCAGCCGCTCAGCGAGCTCATCGGCCGGCCCGAACTCGCCGCCGACCCCGAGTGGGCGACGCCGGAGGCCCGGCTGCCCAAGCTGAGCAAGATGTTCCAGCTGATCGAGGAGTGGTCCTCGACCCTGCCCAAGTGGGAGGTGCTGGAGCGGCTCAACGCGCACAACATCCCGTGCGGGCCGATCCTTTCCACCAAGGAGATCATCGAGGACTCCTCGCTGGTCGCCAACGAGATGGTCGTCACCGTGCCGCACCCCGAGCGGGGCGACTTCGTGACCGTCGGCAGCCCGCTGAAGCTCTCCGACTCCCCCGTCGAGGTGAGCAGTTCGCCGCTGCTCGGCCAGCACAACGAAGAGGTCTACGTCGGCGAGCTCGGCCTCGGCGACGAGGAACTGCGCCTGCTCAAGTCGAACGGAGTGATCTGACGTGATGGCCGAAGACCGCGTCCTGCGGGTGCGGACGCTTCTCGACTCCGTGCGGAGCGAGGGACGCACCGCGCTGACCGCACCCGAGGGCAAGGTGATCGCCGACGCGTACGGGATCGCCGTACCGGGCGAGGAACTCGCGACGGACGTCGACGAGGCGGTGGCGTACGCGGCGCGCTTCGGCGGGCCGGTGGTGATGAAGATCGTCTCGCCCGACATCCTGCACAAGACCGACGCCGGCGGCGTGATCGTCGGGGTCGAGGGTGCGACGGACGTACGGGCCGCCTTCCACAAGATCGTCGACAACGCCCGTGCGTACGACGCGGATGCCCGCATCGAGGGCGTGCAGGTCCAGGAACTGCTCCCGCAGGGGCAGGAGGTCATCGTCGGCGCGGTCACCGACCCGACATTCGGGAAGGTCGTCGCCTTCGGGCTCGGCGGAGTGCTCGTCGAGGTCCTGAAGGACGTGACCTTCCGGCTCGCGCCCGTGGACGCCGACGAGGCGCTGTCCATGCTGGACTCGATCCGGGCGGCGGAGATCCTGCGCGGGGTGCGCGGCCAGGCGGCCGTGGACCGGTGGGCGGTCGCCGAGCAGATCCGCCGTGTCTCGCAGCTCGTGGCGGACTTCCCGGAGATCGCCGAGGTGGACCTCAACCCGGTGATCGCGACCGCGGAGGGGGCGGTCGCGGCCGACATCCGCGTGATCCTCGCCGAGGCGCCCGCGAAGCCGCGTCGCCGCTACTCGCGCGAGGAGATCCTCACCTCCATGCGCCGGCTGATGCAGCCGTCGTCGGTCGCCGTCATCGGTGCCTCCAACGAGCAGGGGAAGATCGGCAATTCGGTCATGCGCAACCTCATCGACGGTGGTTTCGCCGGGGACATCCATCCGGTGAACCCCAAGGCCGATGACATTCTGGGCCGCAAGGCGTACAAGAGTGTGACGGACGTTCCCGGTGAGGTGGATGTGGCGGTCTTCGCTATCCCCGCCAAGTTCGTGGCCTCGGCCCTGGAGGAGGTGGGACGCAAGGGGATCCCGAACGCCGTACTGATCCCCTCCGGGTTCGCGGAGACCGGCGAGCACGGACTCCAGGAGGAGATCGTGGCCATCGCCGAGCGGCACGGCGTCCGGCTGCTCGGGCCGAACATCTACGGCTACTACTCGACGTGGCAGGACCTGTGCGCCACGTTCTGCACGCCGTACGACGTCAAGGGCGGGGTGGCGCTGACCTCGCAGTCCGGCGGCATCGGGATGGCCATCCTGGGCTTCGCGCGGACCACGAAGACGGGCGTGTCGGCGATCGTCGGCCTCGGCAACAAGTCGGACCTGGACGAGGACGACCTGCTGACCTGGTTCGGCGAGGACCCGCACACCGAGTGCATCGCGATGCACCTGGAGGACCTCAAGGACGGGCGCGCGTTCGTCGAGGCCGCACGGGCGACCGTGCCGAAGAAGCCGGTCGTCGTCCTCAAGGCAGGTCGTACGGCGGCGGGCGCGAAGGCCGCGGGCTCGCACACCGGGGCCCTCGCCGGCGACGACGCCGTGTACGAGGACATCCTGAAGCAGGCCGGTGTCATCAGGGCACCAGGGCTCAACGAAATGCTGGAGTACGCGCGCGCGTTGCCCGTGCTCCCCGCCCCCAAGGGCGACAACGTCGTGATCATCACGGGGGCCGGCGGCAGCGGCGTACTGCTGTCGGACGCGGTGACCGACAACGGGCTGTCCCTGATGGAGATTCCGCCGGACCTGGACGAGGCCTTCCGGAAGTTCATCCCGCCCTTCGGGGCTGCGGGCAACCCGGTGGACATCACGGGGGGCGAGCCGCCGTCGACGTACGAGGCGACGATCCGGCTCGGTCTGGAGGATCCGCGCATCCACGCACTCGTGCTCGGCTACTGGCACACGATCGTCACTCCCCCGATGGTCTTCGCGGAGCTCACCGCGCGCGTGGTGGCCGAATTCCGGGAGCGCGGCATGGAGAAGCCTGTCGTCGCCTCGCTCGCGGGTGACGTGGAGGTCGAGGAGGCCTGCCAGTACCTCTACGAGCGCGGAGTCGTGGCCTACCCGTACACGACCGAGAAGCCGGTGGCGGTGCTCGGCGCCAAGTACCGGTGGGCGCGGGCGGCGGGACTGTTGGGGGGCGGTTCATGAGGTGAGGCAGCGGGGGGGGGGGGCCCGGGGGGGGGGGGGCGCCCCCCGGCCCCCCCCCCGCCCCCCCGGCCGGAGGGCGGGGGGGGGGGGGGCGACAATAGGGG
>NZ_JBSGVW010000002.1:0-36203 GCF_053608645.1 Streptomyces sp. NPDC055013 | reverse complement strand
CCCCCCCCGGGGGGGGGGGGGGGCCGGGGTGTGGGGCGGGGTGGGGGTGGGCGTTGGGGGCGGCCGGGGGGGGGGGGGCCGACGGTGCGCGTCGGCCGGCCCCGGGACCCGCGCGCGCACGAAAGGCATTGGACAGGGGGCGCTGGCCAGAACTTTCGACGCAAGGGGTGCAACTAACGTGACAACCACTGACGTTCCAAGGGTCGCCGCCTATCGGGAGGTGGCCGACAAGAACGGACGCGTCTACCGCGTGGGCGAGTCCGACATCGACATCATGGGTCGCAAGCGCAAGTGGATGGTGATCCTCCCGTGGATCGGCATGATGGGCATCTCCTCCGCCGAGTACGCGTTCGCGTCGGCCGAGGACACCCTGCACACCGCGCACAGCTGGAACAGCATGCACATCTTCTGGATGATGACCGTCTGGGTCTTCTTCCAGGCCGCGGTGGCCTTTCCCGCGGGCAAACTGCGTGAGAGCGGAAAACTACCGGCCCGCTGGGCGATGATGTGCGGCGCGACAGGCACGTTGCTGGGCTACCTGTCGCTGGCGTTCGCGCCGCATGTCGTCTTCGCCTATATCGGCTTCAGCATGTTCAGCGGCATGGGCGCCGGCATGGTGTACGCCACCTGCGTCAACATGGTGGGCAAGTGGTATCCGGAGCGCAAGGGCGGCAAGACCGGGTTCGTGAACGGCGGTTTCGCCTACGGCTCGGTGCCCTTCGTCTTTCTCTTCAACGGCTACATGGACCTCACCAACTTCCGCTGGGTACTGGTCTCGGTGGGTGTGTTCCTGGCCGGAATCGTCGCGGCCTCCGGCTATTTCTTCAGGGACCCGCCGAAGAACTGGTGGCCCGCCGACATCGACCCGCTCAACCCGCCGAAGGACCCGCGCGCGGCACGCTCGCTGCGGATGAACCCGCCGGCGGTCCACCAGTACTCCCCCAAGGAGGCGTGGAAGACCGGCCGGGTGGCCCTGATGTGGTTCTGTCTGGCGTGCACGTCCGGCGTGAACATCTTCGGTATCGCGTTCCAGGTGGACATCGGCGAGGAAGCCGGATTCGCGGGCGGGATCGTGGCCACGGCCATGTCCCTCAAGGCGATCGTCAACGGTACCGGCCGTGGCGTCATCGGCTGGCTCTCGGACCTCTACGGCCGCAAGCGGTGCCTGCTCGCCGTGTGCGTCATCCTGGGCCTCGCCCAGTTCGGCATCCTCTGGTCCGCGGACAGCAAGAACCTGACCCTGTTCCTGATCTTCTCCGCGATCTCCGGCTTCGGCGGCGGCGCCATCTTCCCGATGTTCGCGGCGCTCACCGCCGACTACTTCGGCGAGAACAACAACGCGTCCAACTACGGCATGGTCTACAGCGCCAAGCTCGTCTCGGGCCTGGGCGCGGGCATGGGTGCCGTGGTCGTCGGGAGCTGGGGGCACTCCGGTGCCTTCATCCTGGCCGGCTCCATCTCCCTCTTCGCCGGCTGTGTGGCGCTGTTCCTCAGCCCACCGGGACGCGACAAGGACGAGACCCGCATCGTTGCCAACCCACGACCGCTCGGCGAGGACATGGCCTGACATGACGGCAGATCCGTACGCAGGAAGCAGTTCATCCGCACCATCCGACGCCGCACACCGTCCCTACCGCGAAGTGACCGACGCGCGAGGCCGCGTCTACCGCATCGGCGAGACCGACCGCGACATCCTCGGTCACTCCCGCACGTTCATGGTGTGTCTCCCGTGGATCACCATGATGGCCATCAGCGTCTTCGAATACGCGTACGGCTCCGCGGAGGACACCCTGTCCCACGCGCACGGCTGGACGCAGAGCAACACCTTCTGGATCCTCAGCGTCTGGGTGTTCTTCCAGGCCGGCATCGCCTTCCCCGCGGGCTGGATGCGGGAGAAAGGCATCCTGACGGCCCGCACCGCCATGTACATCGGCTCCGGCATGTGCCTGCTGGGGTTCCTCGCCCTGTCGCACCTGGGCAATGTCTGGCTCGCGATCCTCGGATTCGGCGTCATCGGCGGCATCGGCGCCGGTCTGATCTACGCGACCTGCATCAACATGGTCGGCAAGTGGTTCCCCGAGCGGCGCGGCGCCCGGACCGGGTTCGTCAATGGCGGGTTCGCGTACGGATCTCTGCCGTTCATCTTCATCTTCAACTACGGGTTCAACACCGCGAACTACCACCGGGTGCTGGACCTGATCGGCTGCTACATCATGATCGTCGTCCTCGGAAGCGCGTTCTTCTTCAAGGACCCCCCGAAGAACTGGTGGCCCGCCGACATCGATCCACTGAGGCACACGGGCGACCGGAAGAACGCGGTGAGCCTGGCCAAGAACCCTCCGGCGGTGAAGCAGTACACGCCAAGGGAGGCCATCAGGACAGGCATGCTCCCACTGATGTGGGTGGCCATCGTCCTGACCGCAGGCGTATCGATCTTCGGCATCTCCTTCCAGGTCGACTACGCCAAGGAGGTCGGCTTCGGCCCACTCGTCGCAGCCTCGTCGATGGGCGTGATGGCTGTCATCAACGGCATCGGCCGAGGTGTCGTGGGCTGGCTGTCCGACCGCTGGGGCCGCAAGTCGACCCTGGTGTTCGTGATCGTCGTCCTGGGCCTCGCCCAGTTCGGCGTGATCTGGGCCGGCGACGTCAGGAGCGAGTGGCTGTTCCTGTTCTTCGCCGTCCTCTCCGGCTTCGGCGGCGGCGCGTTCTACCCGCTCTTCGCGGCGCTCACCCCGGACTACTTCGGCGAGAACTACAACGCGAGCAACTACGGCCTCGTCTACAGCGGCAAGCTGATCAGCGGCCTGTTCGGCGGCGGTCTCGGCTCCATGGTGGTCGCGGCGTGGGGCTACGACGGCGCGTACGCGCTCGCCGGTGGCGTGTCGATGGTGGCGGCGGGGATTGCGTTGCTCCTGCGGCAGCCGGGCCGTACGGCCGTGCCGCATCCCGCACCCTGACAGATCGCGCATGTGAGGAGGCCCTCCCCGTCCTGGGGAGGGCCTCCTCATGTCGCTACGGCGGTCAGCACTTCTCCCGCAGCGAATGAAGATGCTTGCTCGAACGGCGTGCGAACGTCAGGGAGTCGGTCGGGTTGTCGTGTTCGGCCTGCCAGTGGTGGGCGAATCGCTGACCGCGCAGCTTCGTTACGGCGGAGATGAACCGCTTGTAGTCGATGTCGCCGTCGCCGACGTCGACCATGTCGTAGCCGTACTGGTTGGACGGGTCGCTCACCCCGTCCTTGACGTGGAAGAGCGGATAGCGGTGCGGCTGCTTCAGCACGTAGTCGAGCGGCTCGAAGGGGGCGGCGGAGCCGTCGGGTCGCTTCGAGAAGCGGAACTGGCCCGAGTACGCCCAGAAGATGTCCATCTCCAGGAAGACGAGGTCGGGGTCGGTCTCGGCGAGCAGCACGTCGTAGAGACGGACCTTGGGGTTGTCGGTGGCGAAGGAGAATTCCTCGGAGTGGTTGTGCTGGTAGAACTTCATGCCGCGCGCCCTCGCCGCCGCGCCGTAGGTGTTGAACTCCTCGGCGGCGCGCTTCCAGGCGTCGACGGTGGAGCCGTAGCGGAACGGCCCGGACGCGGTTCCTATGTGCTTAAGGCCGAGGGCCTGGGCGTCGTCGAGGACCTTGGTGAGGTTCTGGGCGAAGGTGTAGGCGCCCGGGTCGTCCGAGTAGTAGCCGACGTGGCTGCCGATCGGGTTCAGGCCGTGGTTCCGGGCCAGCCGCTTGAGCTGGGCGAGGGTGATCGGGCCGGCCGAGCCCTGGGTGTAGCCGGCGAACTCGACCTCGTCGTAGCCGTACTTCTCCAGTTCGGCGAAGACGGGGGCGAAGCCGAGCGTGGAGACCTTGTCGCGCAGGCTGTACAGCTGGATGCCGAGGCGGCCGGGCGGGAGAACGGGACGGTCATGGCCGTGCCCGCGGCTGCCGGAGGCCGTGGCGGCTGCGGATGCGGTGTCCGGTGCGGCGGTCGCGGCGGGTGCTGCGGCGCCCAGCAGTGCGGCGGCCGTGGTGCCCGCCGCGACGCCGAGCATGCCTCGTCTGGTGAGGCGGTGGGTGAGTTCGGGGTCCGTCTGGGAAAAGCGGCTCATGCCTGGAACTCCCTGTGATCGAAGGCCGTTGTCAGTGGTGAGTGCTTCACTTGTGACCAGTCGGAAGAGACGGGTCGGTGGGACCGGCGAGCTGGCGCGTGCCGGTCGTGATCCGTCAGCCGAGACCGGCGAGTTGGAGCAGGAGTGACTTCACATCGGTGGCCGCGACGCGGTCGCCGACAGCGCGGGGGGTGGAGCAGATGAGGAGCGGACCGTCGTCGTCGCTCGCAGGAAGGCGGCCGTGGCTGCCGCGAATAGGTGACGGATCCAGGGGCACGACCGCCATGCGGTAGCGCATGCCGAGTTTCTTGCGGGCGAGCGCGGTCGCGGCCTTGACCTTGACGTAGGGGTCGAGGGGGTCCATGAAGAGCTCGACCGGGTCGTATCCGGGTTTGCGATGGATCTCGACGAGTCGCGCGAAGTCGGGCGCGCGGGCATCGTCCAGCCAGTAGTAGTACGTGAACCAGGCATCCGGCTCCGCGACGGCGACGAGCTCGCCGGAGCGCGGATGGTCGAGATGGTGGGCCTTCTTGCCCTCGTCGTCGAGGAGTTGCTCGATGCCGGGCAGTCCGTCCAGTGCGGCCCGGGTCGCCTCGAGGTCTTCCGGCCGGCGTACGTAGACGTGCGCGATCTGGTGGTCGGCGACGGCGAAGGCACGTGACGCCATCGGGTCGAGGTATTCCATGCCGTCCTGCGTGTGCACCTCCAGCAGGCCTGCCCGCCGCAGGGCCCGGTTGATGTCCACAGGCCGGTCCGCGCGGGTGATGCCGTACTCGGAGAGCACGACCACGGTACGTCCCTCCGCTCGTGCGTCGTCCAGGAGCGGGGCCATGGCCGTGTCCAGGTCGGCGGCCGCTTTCAGCGAGCGCGGGTCGTCGGGGCCGAAGCGCTGCAGATCGTAGTCGAGGTGAGGGAGGTAGCAGAGGGCCAGGTCGGGATGCCGCGTGCGGAGGATGTGACGGGTCGCGTCGATGATCCAGCTGCTGGAGACGAGATCGGCGCCGGGGCCCCAGAAGTGAAAGAGCGGGAAGGTGCCCAGCTTCTCGGTGAGTTCGTCGTGCAGGGCGGGCGGCCGGGTGTAGCAGTCGGGTTCCTTGCGGCCGTCGGAGTAGTAGATCGGACGGGGGGTGACGGTGATGTCGGTGTCGGCGCCCATCGCGTACCACCAGCAGATGTTGGCGACGGTGTAGCCGGGGTGGGCACGGCGGGCGGCGTCCCAGAGCTTGTCACCGGCGACCAGTCCGTTGTGCTGGCGCCACAGGAGTACGTCACCGAGTTCACGGAAGTACCAGCCGTTGCCGACGATGCCGTGCTCCGACGGGTGGGTGCCGGTCAGGAAGGTGGACTGGGCGGCGCAGGTAACGGCGGGCAGGACGGTGCCGAGCGCTGCTCGGGAGCCGGACTGGGCGAGGGTCTTGAGGTGGGGCATGTGGTCGAGGAGACGGGGGGTGAGGCCGACCACGTCGAGGACGAGGAGAGGGGTGGGTCGGTGGGCGACGGTGACGTCCTCCGGTTGAGCTGCTCGGCCTGTGGTAGGGACCGCCGAGTCCGGTCGCTCGGTCCTGGTGGCTTCCGGTCGCTCCGCCCTGGCGGCCTCTTGGTGCTCGGTCCCGGCAGCCCCCGGTTGCTCGGTCATGGCAGCTCCTTCAGGCCGAGATCCGTCAACAAGTCGCGGGCGAGGGTCAGTTCGGCGGCGATGCCGTCGACGAGCTGGCTGCGGGCGCGGGGTCGCAGCTCTGCCGGGAGGGCCTGCCAGGTGTAGGTCTCGACCTCGAGATGGCGGGTGAGCGGGTGCGCGCCACCGACCAGACGGGTCAGTGCGGCCTTGAGTACGTGGAGTGTGGAGGTGAGGGGCGCGGCGGGGGCCGCGTGGAGCGGGACATGGAAGTGGGCGCGCCACGGTGAGGCGTCGGGCAGGGCGTCGCCCTTGAGCGCCTCGCCCAGGTCGTCGGTGCCGCGCAGGCCGGCGGCGGTGGCGGTGCGGGTCTGGTGCAGGAAGCGGGGTTCGTCGAAGGCGGCGAGGGCTTCGCGAACGTCGGGGAGATGGGGGTGTTCGGCGTGCAGGGCGGCCGAGAGCTGGGACTTGACGACGGGGACGCCGGCTTCGGCGAGCGTGTCCAGTGCGGTGTGCGGGTCTTCGAAGGAGGTGGCGAGGTGACAGGTGTCGACACAGACGCCGATGCGGTCGTGGCCGATCGCGGTGAGTGGGGCGATCGCATCGCCGGTGGTCTCGACGGTGCAGCCGGGCTCGGGTTCCAGACCTATTCGGATGTCGCGGCCGGTCAGTTCCCGCAGGGCGTCGAGACGTTGAGCGAGGGTGAGCAGGGCTGTACGGGCGGTCTCGTCGCCCTGCTGGCCATAGGCGGTGCGCCAGGCGAGGGGCAGTGTGGAGATGCTGCCTTCAGTCACGTCGTCGGGGAGCAGGCCGGCGAGGACGCGGGCGAGGGCGGTGGTGTGCTCGAGGCGCTCGAGGTCGGTCCAGTCCGGCTTGTAGACGCGGTACTTGACCTCTTCGGCTCCGAAGCCTTCATACGGGAAGCCGTTGAGGGTGACGACCTCGAGGCCACGCCTGTCGAGTTCCGTCCGCAGACGGCGCAGGGCGGACGGGTCGGTGACGAGGGCGTGGGCGGCGTCCTTGGCGAGCCACAGGCCGATGCCGAGGCGGTCGCGGCCGAGCCGTCGGCGGACGGGTTCGCAGTGGTCGCGGAGTTGTGCGAGGACGCCGTCGAGGGTCTCGGCCGGGTGGACGTTGGTGCAATACGCGAGGTGGACGGTGGAGCCGTCGGGGTGGCGGAAGCGCATGGGTCACGCCCCCGGGGTCGGGGCGGCGGTCGTGTGGTCCCGCTCTCTTGGAGCGGCTACCGGTCCGTCGGCATTCCTCGGGGCGTCGGCGGGGCCGTCGGCATCTTTCGGGGCGTCGGCCGATTCCTGGGGGTTCTTCGGGGCGCCGCGGAGGATGGAGTTGCCCTCGTGGGTCGCCTCCGGGGTCGTGACGTCGAGGCTGAGGCGGCCGCTGAGCCCGTAGAAGGCAATGGGGTTGCGCCACAGCACCAGCTCGACGTCGTCCTCGTCGAAGCCTTCGGCGAGCATCAGGTCGGCGACCTTGCGGGTCTTCAGGGGGTCGCTCCTGCCCCAGTCGGCGGCGGAGTTCACCAGCACCTGCTCGGGCCCGTACTCACGGAGGATCGCGACCATCCGCTCCTCGTCCATCTTGGTGTCGGGATAGACGGAGAAGCCGAGCCAGCAGCCGCTGTCCTTGGCCTCCTTGACGGTGGTCTCGTTGAGGTGGTCGACCAGGACGCGGTCGGTGGGCAGTGCGGACTCCCGGACGACGTCGAGGGTGCGACGCAGGCCCGCCAGCTTGTCGCGGTGCGGAGTGTGGACGAGTGCGGGCAGTTCGTGGTCGGCGGCGAGCTGGAGCTGGACGGCAAGGGCGGTGTCCTCGGCGGGGGTCATCGAGTCGTAGCCGATCTCGCCGACGGCGACGACCTGGTCCTTGACGAGATACCGGGGCAGTTCGTCGAGGACGGGGACACAGCGCGGGTCGTTCGCCTCCTTGGGGTTGAGGGCGAGCGTGCAGTGGTGGGCGATGCCGTACTGCGCGGCGCGGAAGGGCTCCCAGCCGAGGAGGGAGTCGAAGTAGTCGAGGAAGGAGGCCGGAGAGGTGCGGGGTTGACCGAGCCAGAAGGAGGGCTCGACGACGGCACGGACGCCGGCGGCGTGCATGGCCTCGTAGTCGTCGGTGGTGCGCGACGTCATGTGGATGTGGGGGTCGAAGAGGCGCATCAGGACTCCTTGCCGTCGGTGCCGTCGGTGTCACGGGGGCCGTGGGGGGCCGGCGGAGTGGCTGTGGGGTCGGTCAGGGTCAGGACGCGGTGCAGATCCTCGGGGACCGGACGGCCTGCGGCGGTGCGTTCGGCCGCGTAGTCGCCGAGCATGCGGGCGAGTTCCCCGTCGTCGCGGGCACGACGGTCCAGCTCGGCGACCGTGCCGACCGGCACACCGGTGAACAGGCACTTCAGGACGGCGTGGCGCCACTGGTGAGCGTCGAGGTGCCGGGCGGCGTAGGGGCCGACGGCCGCGGCGAGGAGGCTCGTGTCGTTGGTGCGCAGGGCGTCCTCGACGAGTGGCACGGCCTCGGGGCCGGGCACGAGGTGGGGCAACGCCTGCAGGACGGCGCGGCGTTCCGCGGCGGTGCCCTGGAAGTACACGCGGGAGATAGCGTCGGCGTCGGCGCGAGCCGCATGCAGGATGAGGACGCGGGCGGCATCGGCGTACTCGGAACCGCAGCGCCGGCCGGCCTCGGCGATGCGCAACTCCCACACGGAGATGGGCCCGTGGGTGCCGGGGTGGCAAGCGGCCTCGTCGAGGGCCCGGTGCAGCCAGGCGCGGCCGTTGGCGTCGAGGTGGGCGGTGACATGGCCGCGCAACTCGGCCGGCGGGATCAGGGCGAGGCTCCCGGTGTCGGGACCGGACGACTGCGGGGTGTCCGGGCCGGTTTCCGTGTCGGCCCGGGCGTTCGTGAGCGGGCGGTCTTCGGTGTCCGCGCCCGGGGTCGCCGGGCTGATGCGGGGCTGGGTCATGAGGTGCTCCCTTCAGGGGTGGCGGAGGGATCGCCGTGCGAGGGGACAGGGACGGGAGATCGGAGGGCCGTGGCCTCGGCGCTGCGGAGGAACGGGAGGGAGCGTTCGGCGAAGTGGGGACCCGCGTGGGAGTGACGGGGCAGTTCGACGACGGTCAGGCCTTGGTAGCCGGTGGCGGCGAGGGCCGCGAGCACGGGCGGGAAGTCGATCTCGCCGTCGCCGAAGGGGAGGTGTTCATGGATGCCGCGGTGCATGTCCTCGATCTGGACGTGCCGGAGCCAGGGGGCGGCGGCGCGTATGCAGTCGGCGGGAGAGAGGGGTTCGAGGCACTGGCAGTGACCGATGTCGAGGGTGAGGCCGAGGTGGTCCGGGTCGCCGAGGGTGCGGCGGAGTCGGTGGAAGTCGGCGAGGGTGGCGAGGAGGTGACCTGGTTCGGGTTCGACGGCGAGGGGGACCCCGGCGGCGGTGGCGGCGTCCAGGGCCGGGGTGAGTGCCTCGGCGAGACGGACCCAGGCCGTGTCCGGGTCGGTGCCGGCGGGCGTGATTCCGCTGAAGCAGTGGACGGCGTGGGCGCCGAGGTCGGCGGCGACCCGGATGGCGCGGATCAGCAGGTCGACGCGGCGGGCGCGGTCGTCCGGGTCGGGGTCCAGCAGGGAGGGGCCGTGCTTGCGGCGCGGGTCGAGTACGTAGCGGGCGCCGGTCTCCACCGTGACGTCCAGACCGAGCGTGTCCAACCGCTGTGCGAGGCGGCGGGTGCGGGCTGCGAGGTCCGCGGCGAGCGGGTCCAGGTGCATGTGGTCCAGCGTCAGGCCGACCCCGTCATAGCCGAGATCGGCGAGCAGCGCCAGGGCGTCGTCGAGGCGGAGGTCGGCGAGGCCGTTGGTGCCGTAGCCGAAGCGGAGGGGGACGCCCGGGGAGGCCGGTTTGCCGTTGTTCCGCGCCGGGTGGGGCCGAGGGCTCATGTGACGCTCACCTTCTTCGCGTACTTCCGTCCGATCGGGGCGAGCGCGGCGATGGCCACGGCGGTGAGCCCGGATCCGGCGCGGGCCGCGAGCGCCGCTTGGAGAGGGATGGTGGCGCGGATGCCGCCGCCGACGGCTCGCTGGGTCAGGGGCGGTGAGGGGTTGAGCGCGGCGTGGGTGTAGGGGCGCCCGGCGGTGGCGGCGTACGCAGTGGCGAGGGCGGTGCGCAGGGCCACGTCGAGCGTGAGGCCGGCGCTGCCCGTAGCGGGCGTCCGGCGACCGGCGTCGGCGGCGCTGCCGATGCCGGGGCCGGTGGAGGTCCCGTCGCCGGCCCCCGTCGACCTGGCCCTCGTGGACCCGGCCTGCGTCGACCCGGCTCGCTCGGTGCCCCGTGCGCCACGTGCCAAGAGCCCGGTGAGGGCGGCCGTCGCGGCGAGGGCGGCCAGGGGTGGCAGGGACGTGCCGCCCTGGGTCTCCCGGCGGGAGACGGTCGTCACGGCGAGGGTGTGGGTGCCGAGGAGGGCTGCGGAGGGCAGTGCCGTCCGGGGGCCGCCGGTGGTGGCGGCGCCGAGGAGATGGTCGAGGCCGCGAGCTACGGCCATGGCCACGGGTCCGGCGGGCGTGTGCTTCAGGGCGAGGTCGTACGCCCAGACGGTGGTGGCCAAGGAGGCGGCCACCGCCAGGGCGGGGCGGCCGGCTCTGGCGGCCAGGCCGAGCCCGGCGGCGGTCAGGGCACAGGCCGCGGCGAGAGCGGAGGAAGGTCGGATGCGGCCGGAGGGCAGGGGGCGGTGGGGGCGTTCGGCGGCGTCCTCCGCGCGGTCCGCCCAGTCGTTGAGGGCCATGCCGGCCTCGTAGAGACAGAGGGAGGAGCCGATGGTCAGCAAGGTGCGGGAGTTGGGCCGGCCTCCGGCGGCGACGGCGCCGCTGAGGGCGTCGCCGGGGACGGTGAACAGGGCGGGAAGCCGCAGCAGTTCGGCCCAGGCGCGTCTAACGCTCACGGCCGCTCCCCGGAGCGGGCTCGCCCGGATCGACGGCCCGTGCGGCAGCTTCCGCGGCGGCCTCGCGAGGATGGATGCCTTGTGCGGCGGCCTCCTCAGCGGGCCCACCCAGATCAGCGCCCTGCACCACTGCCTCCGCGGCGGCCTCGCGGGGCTCGACGCCCTGTCCGGCAGCCTCCTCAGCCGGCCTGCTCCGACCACCACCCCCCGCCGCAGCCTCCCCAGCCGGCCCGCTCCGACCACCCCCCTCCGCCGCAGCCGCCTCTGCCGACTCGCGCAACCCCCCGTCCCGAGCATCGGCAACCCGCTGACCGGCGCCCCGGGTAGCCGACCCACCCCGGCCCTCCGCCCCCCGAGCGGGCTCGCCCGCGCCCGCTCGGCGGAGTCGCTCCCCCAGGCCCGCCAGCGCCGCGTACTGCTCCCCCAAACTCGACGGTCCGTCCCCCACCGGATCCTTGAAGTAGAAGCCGAGGTCGCCGAGCGGTCCCGTCAGGCCGGCCTCGTGGGCGCGGGCCGTGAGGCGGGCCAGGTCCAGGACCAGGGGTGCCGCGAGGGCCGAGTCGCAGCCCTGCCAGATGGTCTGGAGGATCATGCGGGTGCCGAGGAAGCCGTCGAAGGCGATGTGGTCCCAGGCGGTCTTCCAGTCGCCGAGGGCCGGGACGTCGTCGATGTGGACCTCGCCCTCGGGGACGGTGCCGAGGGTGTCGGCGAGGACGCGTTCCTTGCCGGCGTTCTTCGCCGCGGCGGCCGCGGGGTCGGCGAGGGCGGCGCCGTCGCCGCCGCCGAGCAGGTTCGTGCCGGACCAGGCCCGTACGTCCAGCGCCCGCTGCGCGAACATCGGGCCCAGCACGGCCCGCAGCAGTGTCTGTCCGGTCTTGCCGTCCCGGCCCGCGTACGGCAGGCCGCTCCGCTCGGCCTCGCGGGCGGCGACGGGGTGGTGCATGCCCTCGGACGGGGTGAAGTTGACGTAGGGGCAGCCCGCGCGCAGGGCCGCCAGCGCATACAGGGTGCTGGCGGGCAGCGGGGCGCCGAGCCCCGCGGACGCCGGTTCCGTGGAGGCGACGTTCACCACGACGGCCCGCTCCAGTTCATGGCAGTGCACGAAGCCGCGTATGTCGTCGGCGAAGGCCGTGATCAGTTCGGCCTCGCTCCTGGTGTCTCCGGGGGCGGGGCCACCGGGCCTGATCTCCCGGTCGGCGGCGGCGAGTTCGGCGGCGACGGCGGTGGCGACTCCGGGCGGGAGGACGCCGCCGGCGGTCAGGGTCTCGGCCCGTTTGGGCAGGGGGCAGTCGAGGGTGTCGTGGCCGCCGAAGACGAGGTCGGCCAGCGCGGGCAGGCCGCTGTCGGTGAACGCCGGGGTCTCGCTCACCATGCCGGTGGGCGGGTGCAGTCCCGCGGTGACGGCGGCGCACCCCGTGACGACGGTGGTGGCGACGGAACCTCGGGCTCCGATCAGCCACACTCCCACACGCGGTCGGGAGAGGGACGCGGACATGGGCAGCCTCCTTGTCGTGCTTGTCGTGCGCGGACCCCGGGGGGGGGAGGGACAAAGACGGCGGGCGGGGGTCCGGCGTCCCCCGCCCGCCGCCGCTCAGCCGCCCGTGGTGGGCAGTTCCTTCAACTGGATGTTGCGGAAGGAGACCTGGTCGTCGGCGCCGTGGTTCTGGAGGCCGATATGACCGTCGGTCAGGCTCCGCTGGGGGTCCTTGTTCGTGAAGTCGTTGATCTTGACTCCGTTGAGGAACACCTGGAGGCGTTCGCCCTGGACCTTGATCTCGTAGGAGTTCCACTGGCCGGGCGGACGCAGGACCTGGTCACGGGCCTTGATGTTCGCCGACTTGAACGAGTAGACGGAGCCCGTGGTGCGCTCGGGCGCGTCCGTGGCGTCGATCTGGATCTCGTAGCCCTTGTTCACCGCGGACCAGGGGTCGTCGGAGGCCGGGAAGCCCACGAAGATCCCGGAGTTGTCGTCGCCCTGCATCTTCCAGTCGAGCTTGAGGGAGTACGACTTGAGGTCCTTGGCCTGGTACCAGAGCAGACCCATGCCGCCCTCGGTCTCCAGGGTGCCGTCCTTGACGTTGAACTTGCCGGGGCCGGCCTGCTTCCAGCCTTCCAGGGTCTGGCCGTTGAAGATCCTCCGGTAGTCCTTGCTCGGCTTGCAGTCCGCCTTGACCTGGCCGGTGGCGTACTGCAGACCGCCGAGCAGGTGGGCCCGGAAGGCCTCCTCGGCGTAGGACTCCTTGGTGTGGCCGCCGCCGGTGTAGAAGGACCGGCCGCCGCCGTAGCTCTGGCACCAGGCGATCGGGTGGTCGCCCTTCATGTTCCCGCCCTGGTAGGTGGTCTCGTCCAGGGTGGCGAGGACCTTGGCCTGCTCACGCGGGTTGGTGCGGTAGTTGTACCACTCGTCGGTGCGCTCCCAGGCGTCGCCCAGGTGCGCGGTCGAGGGGTGATCGTGGTCCTCGACACGGACGGTGGCCTTCTGGATGGCCGGGTGCGAGTCGAAGTAGGCGCCGACGAGGCCGCCGTAGAACTCCCACTCGTACTCGGTGTCGGCGGCGGCGTGGATGCCCATGTAGCCGCCGCCGTTCTTGACGTAGTTCTCGAACGCCTGCTGCTGCTCGGCGTTGAGCACGTCACCGGTGGTGGACAGGAACGCCACCGCGTCGTACTTGGCGAGGTTGGTCGTGGTGAACTGCCGGGCCTCCTCGGTCGCGTCGACCGTGATGCCGGCCGGGGCGCCGAGCTCCTTCAGGGCGGCGATGCCGGCCGGGATGGAGTCGTGCCGGAAGCCGGCGGTCTTGGAGAAGACCAGGACCTTCTTGCCGCCCTTGAACGGCTGCTTGGAGAACTCGAAGTCGTCCACGTCGTACAGCGCGCCCTCGCCGCCCTTGAAGACCAGGTAGATCTCCGTGGTGCCCTTGGGCAGCGCCCGCAGTGGCACGTCGACGTTCTGAAAGGTCTCCCAGCCGCCGGTGGGCGGGATGTAGGCCGAGCCGTGCAGCGGTCCGTCGGGCGAGCCGGTGCGCAGTTCGATGAAGCCGCCCGCGCCACCGGAGGAGGCCCGCACGGTCATCTTCTTCTGGCCGTCGAACCGGTAGGGGGTGAAGGCGATCCAGTCGCCGTCGTTGATGTCACCGACGGTCTTGCCGCCGTTGGCGCCGGTCTTGTCGATGACGGACACGCCCGACTGGGTGGTGAAGTGCTCGCCCTGTCGGTGCAGCGGCTGGAGCACGGCACGGGCGGTGCCGGTCAGGGTCTCCTGGCCGTTCGCCCCGCCGTCGGTGTAGCTGGCGCCGACGACGCCGTAGATGTTGGCGTTGGGGTCGTGGCCGCCGTCACCGGCGGGCGGCGTCAGGGTGCCCTCGCAGCCCATCTCGCTGGTCAGTTCGTGGGCGTGGGAGTCGTGGCCGAGGCTGTAGGCGACCTTGACCTTGGAGCAGTCGACGGTCTCCTCGGGGTCGGTGACGGTCACCTTGAACGGCACGGGCTTGCCGAACTCGGCCAGAGCACCGTTGCCCGGGATGTCGATCTTCACCTTGGGCTCGGTGTTGCCGACCACGATCCGGGCGCTGGCGTTGCCGGTGTTGCCCTCGGGGTCCTTGGCGGTGAAGGTGGCGGTGTAGGTGCCGACCTTCTTGTACCTGTGGGTGGGGTTGAGGCCCTCGCCCTTGGTGCCGTCACCGAAGTCCCAGCTGTAGGTGAGGTCCGGGGAGTCGGCGTCCTTGGCGGAGGCGGTGAACTTGACCTTCAGGCCGGCCGCTCCGGACGTCTTGTCGGCGCTCACCTCGGCGATCGGCGAGAAGCCGTCCTCGGCGTTCTCGATCCGGTACAGCGCGGAGTGCTCGTCGCCCTGGAACCAGGAGATGCCGTAGTCGAGGACGTAGAGCGCGCCGTCGGGGCCGAACTCCATGTCCATGATCTGGGTGCCGGTCCACGGGAAGTCGTTGATCTTCGCTACGGTGCCGTCCTCGTTCTGCTCGATCCGCTTGATCCAGCGGCGGCCGAACTCACCCGCGAAGAAGTCGCCGTCGTAGGCCTCGGGGAACTTCACCTTGGAGTCGAGGTCGGGGTCGTAGCGGTAGACCGGGCCCGCCATCGGGGACTCGGAGCCGCTGCCGAACTCGGGCACGGAGCCGCCGTCGTACGGGATCCACGCGGCCTGCGCGGGCGGCAGGTCGGTGAGGCCGGTGTTGTACGGCGAGGTGTTCTTGGGGGCGGCGCAGTCGAACTTCTCGCCGGAGGTGCCGGTGGCGAAGTCGTAGTCGACGTAGGCGTCGTTGTTGCCGGTGCAGAACGGCCAGCCGAAGTTCGCTGCCTTGGTGACCTTGGCGAACTCGACCTGTCCGGCCGGACCGCGCGTCGCCGAAGCGGCACCCGCGTCGGGGCCGTAGTCACCGACGTAGACGATGCCGGTCTTGTCGTCGACGCTCATCCGGAACGGGTTGCGGAAGCCCATCGCGTAGATCTCGGGACGGGTCTTCTCGGTGCCCGGGGCGAAGAGGTTGCCCTCCGGGACGGTGTACGAGCCGTCCTCGGCGACCTTGATCCGCAGGAGTTTGCCCCGAAGGTCGTTGGTGTTGCCGGAGCTGCGGCGGGCGTCGAAGGCGGGGTTGCGGCCCTCGCGGTCGTCGATCGGCGTGTAGCCGTCGGACGCGAAGGGGTTGGTGTCGTCGCCGGTCGACAGGTAGAGGTTGCCGGCCGCGTCGAAGTCGATGTCGCCGCCGACGTGGCAGCAGGTGCCGCGGGAGGCCGCGACGTCCAGGACCTTCTTCTCGCTGGCGGTGTTCAGCGTGCCGTTGGCGTTCAGGACGAAGCGGGAGAGGCGGTTGACGCCGTCGAACTTCTTGAACTCCTCGGCGGTGCCGGTCTCCGGGGCGTCGCCCACGGGGGTGTCGAGCGGCGGGGCGTAGTAGAGGTAGATCGCCCGGTTGTTCTCGAAGTCCGGGTCGATGCCGACGCCTTGGAGGCCCTCTTCGTCGTGGCTGTAGACGTCGAGCTTGCCGGCGATCTTGGTGACGCCGCCCTGGTCGGTGAGGCGCAGTGTGCCGTCGCGCGAGGTGTGCAGCACGCTGCGGTCCGGGAGTACGGCGAGCGACATCGGCTCACCCATCTCGGGTTCGCCCTTGGCGAGCGGCACCTGCTGGAACTGTCCCTCGGCCGCCGGTTCGTCGTGTCCCGGGTGGCCGGGGTGGGCGCCGGCGACGGTCGCCGGGGTGCCCACGGCCAGGAGCAGGCCGGTGAACAGGGCGACGGCGGTGCGAAGTCTGGGGCGCGGGGTGCGGGTGCTGCGGAATCTGGTTCTGTGCACGAAGTCCCTCCGGGAACGGGTGGGCCGTACGGGGTGGGTGCGAAGACGTGCGGTGCGGGCGCCGGGGTGCGCCGTCACCCCGGAGGTGGTTGTGCCGTGAACACTTCTGTGTGCCATGAACAGTTCTGCGTGTGTCCTGAACACTTCAGGGACGGTAACCGCGTCCGTCCGGGGCGAACACCCCTTGCGTCAGACTCGGTTGAACTTTCTCCCGTCAAAGGACAAAGCAGCATCCGGGCAGGTCGGAGGGGGGACCGGCGGTGCTGCCGGTCCCCGTCCCCGACCAGCGCCGGGTGCGTGGTTCAGTTGTTGAACGCGGCGTCGAAGGACGCGCTGGGCGGCTCGAAGTCGTATGCCTTGAGACGGGTCAGCGCCTCGGGGGCGCCCTGGAGCCGGTCCATGCCGGCGTCCTCCCACTCGACGGAGATCGGGCCTTTGTAGTCGATGGAGCGCAGCATCCGGAAGACGTCCTCCCAGGGGACGTCGCCGTGTCCGGCCGACACGAAGTCCCAGCCGCGGCGCGGGTCGCCCCACGGCAGGTGTGAGCCGAGGCGGCCGTTGCGGCCGTCGAGGCGCTTGCGGGCCTCCTTGCAGTCGACGTGGTAGATGCGGTCGCGGAAGTCCCACAGGAACCCGACGGGGTCGAGGTCCTGCCACACGAAGTGCGACGGGTCGAAGTTCAGACCGAAGGCGGGGCGGCCGCCGACGGCCTCCAGGGCGCGCTGTGTCGTCCAGTAGTCGTAGGCGATCTCGCTCGGGTGGACCTCGTGCGCGAACCGCACGCCCTCGGCGTCGAAGACGTCCAGGACGGGGTTCCAGCGCATCGCGAAGTCCTCGTAGCCGCGTTCGATCATCGACTCGGGCGCGGGCGGGAACATGGCGACCAGGTGCCAGATCGCGGAGCCGGTGAAGCCGATCACCGTGTCCACGCCGAAGGCGGCCGCGGCACGGGCGGTGTCCTTCATACGGGCGGCGGCACGCTGCCGGACCCCCTCCGGGTCCCCGTCGCCCCACACCTCGCCCGGCAGGATGGCCTGGTGGCGCTCGTCGATGATGGCGTCGCAGACGGCCTGGCCGACCAGGTGGTTGGAGATCGCCCAGCACTTGAGGCCGTACTTGTCGAGCAGTGCCTTCCTGGAGTCGATGTACGACGGGTCCGCGAGGGCCTTGTCGACCTCGAAGTGGTCGCCCCAGCAGGCTAGTTCGAGTCCGTCGTAGCCGAAGTCGCGGGCGAGCCGGCAGACCTCCTCCAGCGGCAGGTCGGCCCACTGGCCGGTGAACAGCGTGAACGTACGCGGCATGCGCGTCAGCCTCCTCAGACCGCTATCGGGGTGTAGACGGCGTTCTTCTCGGCGCTCTCCTCCACCGCCGCCAGTACGCGCTGCACCTGCAGCCCGTCGGCGAAGGAGGGTGCGGGCTGCCTGCCCTCGGCGACGGCGTGGACCAGGTCGCGAGCCTGGTGGACGAAGGTGTGCTCGTAGCCGAGGCCGTGGCCCGGGGGCCACCAGGCGTCCAGGTAGGGGTGGTCGGGTTCGGTGACGAGGATGCGGCGGAAGCCCGCGTGGGCTCCGGGTTCCGTACCGTCGTGGTAGGCGAGTTCGTTGAGGCGTTCCAGGTCGAAGGCGATCGAGCCGAGCTCGCCGTTGAGTTCGATGCGCAGGGAGTTCTTGCGGCCGGTGGCGTAGCGGGTGGCCTCGAAGGACGCGAGGGCGCCCGACGGGAGGCGGCCGGTGAACAGGGCGGCGTCGTCGACGGTGACCTGGCCGGACCCGTTGGCGGAGACGGCGGAGAGGCCGCTCGTGGCGCCGCCGGGCAGCGGGCGCTCCCGTACGAAGGTCTCCGTCAGGGCCGACACCCCGGTCAGCCGCTCCCCCGCCAGGTACTGCGCGAGGTCGATGATGTGGGCGCCCAGGTCGCCGAGCGCGCCCGAGCCGGCGAGTTCCTTGCGCAGCCGCCAGGTCAGCGGGAACTCGGGGTCGACCAGCCAGTCCTGGAGGTACGTCACGCGCACGTGCCGCAGCGCGCCCAGGCGGCCCTCGGCGACCATGCTGCGGGCCAGGGCGGTGGCCGGCAGCCGCCGGTAGTTGAAGCCGACCATCGCCACCTGGCCACGCGCGAACGCCTCTTCGGCCGCCCGCGCCATCGACGTGGCTTCCTCGACCGTGTTGGCGAGGGGTTTCTCGCACAGGACGTGCTTGCCGGCGGCCAGGGCCGCGAGGGCGATCTCGGCGTGGCTGTCGCCGGGGGTGCAGATGTCGACGAGGTCGATGTCGTCCCGTTCGACGAGGGCACGCCAGTCGGTCTCGACGGACGCCCAGCCGTGCCGGTCGGCCGCCGCCCGCGCGGCGGCGGCGTCCCGGCCGCAGATCACGGCCTGAACCGGGTTCAGCGGCAGGTCGAAGACACGGCCCGCGGTGCGCCAGCCCTGGGAGTGTGCGGCGCCCATGAAGGCGTAGCCGACCATTCCGACGCGCAAGGGTGGCTTACCTGCTTCGGTCCCTTCTGACTGCTGCTGCGGCTGTCCCATGTGGGTGTCCTCCTCGTCCTGGTCGGGGTGGCGCACGTGGGGGGTGCGGGCGGAACGGATCACTTGAAGCCGGTGGACATGTACTGGTCGACGTTGGCCTTGTCGACGACCGCCGAGTAGAGCGTGATCGAGGCCGGGATCTCGAACTCGGCCATGCCGCTCACGCCCTTGCCCTGGCCGAGCGCGCGGGCCAGGTCGATGGCGGACGCGGCCATGGTCGGCGGGTACAGGACGGTGGCCTTGAGGACGCCGTCGTCCTGCTTGATCGCCTGGAAGGCGGACAGGGCACCGGCGCCGCCGACCATCAGGAAGTCGTCGCGTCCGGCCTGCTCGATGGCCCGCAGCGCGCCCACTCCCTGGTCGTCGTCGTGGTTCCAGAGCGCGTCGAACTTCGACTGGGCCTGCAGGAGCTGGGCCATCTTGGCCTGTCCGGACTCGACGGTGAACTCGGCGGCCTGGCGGGCCACCTTCTGGATGTTGGGGTAGTTCTTCAGCGCGTCGTCGAAGCCCTGGGTGCGCTGCTTGGTGAGTTCCAGGTTGTCGAGGCCGGCGAGTTCGATGACCTTGGCGCCGGACTTCCCCTTGAGCTTCTCGCCGATGTAGTGGCCGGCGTTGAGGCCCATGCCGTAGTTGTCGCCGCCGATCCAGCAGCGGTAGGCCTGCGGGGTGTTGAAGATCCGGTCGAGGTTGATGACCGGGATGTTCGCGCGCATCGCCTTCAGTCCGACCTGGGTGAGCGCCTTGCCGTCGGCGGGCAGCACCACCAGCACGTCGACCTTCTTGTTGATCAGCGTCTCGATCTGGCCGATCTGTGCGGCGGTGTCGTTGGAGCCCTCGGTGATCTCCAGGGTGACGTCCGAGTACTTCTTGGCCCGGCTCTTGGCGTTGTCGTTGATGGCGTTGAGCCAGCCGTGGTCGGCCTGCGGTCCGGCGAAGCCGATGGTGACCTGCTTGCCGGGCTTGTCGTCCGCGGCCGGCTGGTCGTTCGCGGCCGGCTCGTCCTTGGACTCGTTGCTCGTGCAACCCGTGAGGAGGGCACCGGCGCCTATGGCGGCGGATCCGAACAACAGCCCTCTGCGACTGGTGAGCTCTGGCATGGCGGTGAACCCTTTCCTCAGGTCGTGCGAAGCGGAAGCGGGACGACCCTCAGGTCGTGCTTGCGGTACGGCGCTGGACCAGCACGGCGGCGACGATGATCGCGCCCTTGGCGATCTGCTGGACGTCGCTCTGCAGGTTGTTAAGGGCGAAGATGTTGGTGATCGTGGTGAAGATCAGGACGCCGAGGACGGAGCCGACGATGGTGCCGCGGCCTCCGGTGAGCAGGGTGCCGCCGATGATCGCGGCGGCGATGGCGTCGAGTTCGTAGAGGTTGCCGTTGGTGTTCTGACCGGAGCCGGACAGGATGATCAGCAGGAAGGCGGCGATGCCGCAGCACAGTCCGGACAGCAGGTAGAGGTAGAGCCGCTGGCGGCGGACGTCGATGCCGGCGAGCCGGGCCGCCTCCGCGTTGCCGCCGACGGCGACCGTGCGCCGCCCGAAGGTCGTGCGGTTCAGTACCAGCCAGCCGATGACCGTCACGACCGCGAACACCATGACCAGGGGCGGGATGCCGAGGACGTAGGCGTCGCGCTCGCCGAGGTCGAGTACCGAGGGAATGGTGACGATCTGCGTCTTGCCGTCGGTGATCTGGAGGGCCAGTCCGCGCGCGGAGGCCAGCATGGCGAGGGTGGCGATGAACGGGACCATCGCGCCGTACGCGATCAGCATCCCGTTGACGAGCCCGCACCCCACGCCGACGATCACCGCCGTGAACAGGATGCCGGCGAAGCCGTACTCCTGGGTCGCGACGGTCGTCGCCCACACCGAGGCGAGCGCGACGATCGCGCCGACGGACAGGTCGATGCCGCCGGAGACGATGACGAAGGTCATGCCGACGGTGACGACGCCGATCACGGAGGCCTGGGTGAGGACGAGTTGGAGGTTGCGGGTGTCCAGGAACTCGTCCGGTTTGGTGATGCCGCCGATGATGATCAGTGCGGCGAGAACGCCGAGCAGGGAGAGCGTGCGCACGTCGGCGTGGGCCATCAGGCCCCGCCAGGCGGGCGGTGCTCCGGCCGACTGCACCTTGCCGGTGCTGTCCCGGGGCGGGGAGGCGTGCTGCGTCATGACGCCGGGCTTCCTTCCATGACGAGGTCGAGTACGCGGTGTTCGTCGAGTTCGCGCGCGGGAGCGGTGTGTACGACACGGCCCTCGCGCAGCACCAGGACGCGATCGGCGAGGCCCAGCACTTCGGGCACTTCACTGGAGACCAGGAGCACGGCGAGGCCTTCGTCGGCCAATCGCCGGACCACGGCGTACAGCTCGGCGCGGGCGCCGACGTCGACGCCGCGGGTGGGTTCGTCGAGCAGCAGGACGCGGCAGCCGCGCAGCAGCCAGCGGGCCAGGACGGCCTTCTGCTGGTTGCCGCCGGAGAGGGTGCGCACGGGCACCGAGGGGTTGTCGGGCCGCAGCGACAGTTCGCGGGTGGCGGCCCGTGCCGCTCCCAGTTCGGCGGCCCGGTCGATCCAGCCGCCGCGCGAGAAGCGGGACATGGACGAGACCGACACGTTGCGGGTGACGGACTCCAGCATCAGCAGCGCCTGCGCCTTGCGTTCCTCGGGGGCGAGCCCGAGCCCGGCACGCACGGCGGCCCGCACGCTGCCCGACCTCAACGCCTTCCCGTCCACGAGGACTTGACCGGCGGTGGGCTTCCTGGCCCCGTAGATCGTCTCCAGGATCTCCGAGCGCCCCGAGCCCACCAGCCCGGCGAGCCCGACGATCTCCCCGGGCCGCACGGTCAGGTCGAGCGGCTCGAACTCGCCGTCCCTGGCGAGTCCGCGCACCTCCAGCAGCGGCTTCCCGGCCGCGGCCGCGGCCTGCGCCGGCCGCTCGGGGAAGACGTACTCGACGTTGCGCCCCGTCATCATGGCCACGACCTCGCGCGTCGGCGTGGTCTTCGCGGGGAGCCCGCCCGCGACCGCCCGCCCGTCCTTCAGCACGGTCACCCGGTCGCCGATCCGGCGGATCTCCTCCAACCGGTGCGAGATGTAGACGACGGCGACTCCGGCGGCGGTGAGGTCGCCGACGATGCGGAAGAGGTTGTCGACCTCGTCCGGATCCAGGGCCGCGGACGGCTCGTCCATCACGATCAGCCGTACGTCGTGGGAGAGCGCCCGTGCCATCGAGACGATCTGCTGCTGGGCCGCCGACAACTCCCCGACCAGGCGGGCGGGGTCGATCTCGGGATGCCCGAGTCGCTTGAGCAACTGGGCTGTCGACGTCCGCGCGACCTTTCCGCGTACGACGAACCCGGCGGCCGTCGGTTCATGGCCGAGGTGGACGTTCTCGGCGACCGACAGGTGCTCCACCAGGTCGAGTTCCTGATAGATGGTGGCGATGCCGAGGCGCATGGCGGCGATCGGCGAGCGGAGGGTGACCTCCTCGCCGCGCCAGCGGATGGTGCCGGTGTCAGGCTGGTGGGCACCGGCCAGGACCTTGATGAGCGTGGACTTGCCCGCGCCGTTCTGACCGAGCAGGCAGTGCACTTCACCGGCCTGGACGTCGAGGTCGACGCCGTCGAGGGCCCGGACTCCGGGGAACGACTTGGTGATGCCGGACATGCTGAGCAGGGGTGGTTCTGATGCCATGAGGTCCCCTTGGCGGGCGTGCGGGCCGGTTCAGGGCAGGGCGGAGCTGGGCGCGGTGCTGTGCGGGGCAGAGCAGGGCGGTGCGAAGTGCTGTGCGGGTGAGCCGTACGACGTAGGTGGCTTACGCGGGTGAGAACAGGTGGTCGCTGATGAGCCGGGCCGCGCCGATGACTCCGGCGGTGGGGCCCAACTCCCCCAGGACGATCGGCAGGTTGCCGGTCGCCAGGGGCAACGACTGGCGGTAGACCTGGGTGCGGATCGCGGCGAGCAGGTTGTGGCCGAGGCCGGTCACCCCGCCGCCGATCACCACCAGGCCGGGGTTGAAGAAGCTGACGAGTCCGGCGATGACCTGGCCGACACGGTTGCCGCCCTCGCGGATCAGGTCGAGCGCGGCGGCGTCGCCCGCTGCGGCCGCGGCGGCGACGTCGACGGCGGTCAGCGTGCCGTTCGCCTCCAGCCGCGAGGCGAGTTCCTCCGACCGTCCCTGCTGGGCCGCCTCGACGGCGTCCCGGGCGAGGGCCGACCCGCTGAAGTGGGCCTCCAGACAGCCCCGGTTGCCGCAGGCGCAGGGGCGGCCGTCGGGCACGGCCTGGATGTGCCCGATGTCGCCCGCGCTGCCCGTGACGCCCCGATGGACATCGCCCCCCGCGACGATGCCGCAGCCGATGCCGGTGCCGATCTTGACGCAGAGGAAGTCACCCACGGAGCGTGCGACGCCCGCGTGCTGCTCCCCCATCGCCATGAGGTTCACGTCGTTGTCGACCATGACCGGGCAGCCGAGTTCCTGGCTGAGCGCCTCCCGCACGGGGAAGCCGTCCCAGCCCGGCATGATCGGCGGGGCCACCGGTACGCCCTCGGGAAAGCGGACCGGTCCGGGGACACCGATGCCGGCGCCGTCGTACCCTTCCGCGAGCCCGGAGGCCCTCAACTTCGCCGCCATGGACAGGACTTGCTCGAAGACCGCGACCGGGCCCTCGCGGACGTCCATGGGCTGGTTGACATGGCCGAGGATCTCCAGCTCGGCGTTGGTGACGGCGACGTCGACCGAGGTCGCGCCGATGTCGACGCCGAGGAAACGCAGCCCGGGATTGAGCCGGACGTTGTGGGAGCGGCGGCCACCGCGCGAGGCGGCGAGTCCGTCGGCCACGACCAGTCCGGTCTCCAGCAGACGGTCCACCTCCACGGCCAGCTTGGACCGCGAGAGATCGATCTGATCGCCCAGCTGGGCCCGGGAGTTGGGCCCGCCGTCGCGCAGCAGTCTGAGCAGCTTGGCCTGATGGGCGTTCGCGGGTCGCGCCGTCATACGTCTCACGAGCCCCTCCCCGCCTCATTCGGCCTGTGCGCCGGGTTTCGGCCACGTCCGCGGCCTGCTTTCGAGGGGAACGTAGCAGTGGGCGCCGGGACTGGGAAGAAGTTGCGCAGAGATTGCCGTCAACTTTCTCCACTCACAGGACAAAGACGAGATCGGTATGTCCCCAGTCGCCGATCGTCCCTGTGTGTCGAGAGTGCGCAAGTGCCCCGCGAACGGGGCCGGTTGGCTACCCTGTCCCTCCAGCAGCAGTGCTTTGGGGGGAGCGCGGATGACTCAGGGATCCTCGTCCGACGAACCGGCATCGACGCAGGCCGCGGACAGCGCCGACGGCACGCCGTCACCGTCTGTTCCCGCCACGCCGCCCCTGCCCGTCCCCGCCACTCCCCCGAGGTCCGGACGTTCGTCGTCCGACACCGGGCCCGGCTATGCGATGCGCGTGGCGAACGGGTCGTACGACTGGTACCACGGCGCCGCCATCAGGGCCCGCCGCAACTTCCGGCTCACCGAGACCCTGCTGCTGCTCGTCTCCGCCTCGATCCCGGTGTCGGCGGTCATCTCGCCCGGGACCGCCGAGGTGCCCGCGATCCTGGGCGGCGTCGTCGTGGTGATCACCGGCCTGCGGTCCGTCTTCCACTGGCAGGACGACTACCTGCGCTTCAGCGAGGCCCGCGAAGCGGTCGAGGCGGAACGCCGCCTCTACTACACCGGCGCCGAGCCGTACGCCGACCCGGGGACCCGGGACCGCATGCTCGCCACCAACGTCACCCGCATCGAGCAGCGGGAGATGGGCACGTGGATACAGCTCGCGAGTCCGCCGCGCACGGATGCCACGGGGAACAACCTGCAGTGCTGAACTGCGCGGCTGCGGTCAGGACTTGGGCCGGTCGTGATACGACCGTCGCGTGTGCTCGGTGTGCTCCCGCATCAGCCGCGTGGCGCCCTGCTCGTCCCGGTCGGTGATCGCGGCGATCATGCCGCGGTGCTCGATCCAGGACTGCTGTCCGCGCTGGCGGGCGACCGGCGTGTAGTACCAGCGCACCCGCCGGTCGACCTGGGCCGCCAGCTCGGCGAGGACCGCGTTGCCCGCGAGCTCCATGATCTTCGCGTGGAAGCGGGCGTTGAGAGCGACGGCGGCGTCCACGTCATCGGCGGCGACTGCCTTTTCGCCCTCCGCGCACAGCTGCTCCAGGGCCGCGATGCCGGCGCTGTCGGCGTGGGCGGCGGCGAGGCGGGCCGCCTCGGCCTCCAGCAGGGTGCGGACGGTGAGGAGCTGGTCGGCCTCCTCCTCCGTGGGCTCGTGCACGAACGCGCCCTGCGCGGGCCGTAGATCGACCCAGCCCTCGGTGTTCAGCCGCTGCAGCGCCTCGCGCACCGGCTGTCGCGACACACCGAGATGACCTGCCAGTTCGCTCTCGACCAGATGCTGGCCGGGCTGGAGGGCGCGGGTCGTGATGAGTTCGAGCAGCGCCTCGTAGACGCGGTCGCGCAGTGGGCCGGGCCGTTCGAGCTTGGGCACCGCGCCCTGCGGCAGTCCTGTCGACAACATCGGTCCCCTCCTGGGCGCACACCGGGCGACTGCGTCGCGTAGCCGACCGTCACGGAAAGCCAGTATCAATTGTCTTTCGTCTACAGTCTACGGCGCACAAAGGCCAGGGAACCGGGGAGTTGGCCACATCACACCCGCATCAGGGGCAGCGCACGACCTGCCCCGCGTACGACAGGTTGCCGCCGAAGCCGAAGAGCAGCACCGGATCCCCGGACGAGATCCGCCCCTGTTCCACGAGCTTGGACAGCGCCAGCGGAATACTCGCCGCCGAGGTGTTGCCGGACTCGGACACATCCCGCGCGACCACGGCGTTGACCGCGCCGATCTTCTCGGCGAGGGGCTCGATGATGCGCAGGTTGGCCTGGTGCAGGACGACCCCGGCGAGGTCCGCGGGTGCGAGACCCGCCCGCTCACAGGCCCGGCGGGCGATGGCCGGCAACTGCGTCGTCGCCCAGCGGTAGACGCTCTGCCCCTCCTGCGCGAACCGCGCGGGCTGCCCCTCGATGCGCACCGCGTGCCCCATCTCGGGCACCGAACCCCACAGCACCGGCCCGATGCCGGCCTCGGCGGACGCCTCCACGACGGCCGCGCCGGCCCCGTCGCCGACCAGAACACAGGTCGTACGGTCGCTCCAGTCGGTCACGTCGGACATCTTGTCGGCGCCGATCACCAGCGCGCGGGCCGCGGCGCCCGCCCGTACGGCGTGGTCGGCGGTGGCCAGGGCGTGGGTGAACCCGGCGCAGACGACGTTGATGTCCATCGCGGCGGGCGACGGGATGCCGATGCGGGCCGCGACGCGGGCGGCCATGTTCGGGGAGCGGTCGATGGCGGTGGAGGTGGCGACCAGGACCAGGTCGATGTCGCCGGGCGCGAGGCCCGCCGCCGCGAGCGCCTTGGCGGCTGCGTGCGCGGCCAGCTCGTCGACGGGTTCGTCGGGCCCGGCGATGTGGCGCGTACGGATGCCCACCCGGGAGGTGATCCACTCGTCACTGGTGTCGACCATGCCCGCCAGTTCCTCGTTGGTGAGCACCCTGGCGGGCTGATAGTGGCCGACTGCGGCGATGCGCGAGCCGTTCATCGATGGTGGTCCCCTCGAACATCGGTAGCGGGATTCACCAGTCTGATCAGTGACTCGCGGGTACGGCTGCAAGTGATGCCACAGGAATCGGGCGCCCGTGTTGTCGGCTTCCATCAGACAATCGGACGCCGGAACACTTCTCGAACGCCTACCCGGTGAACAGCTGCGTCGCCTTCTGTACCAGTTCGTAGAGCCCGTACGCGAGCGGTACCCCGACCCACGCCCAGGCGAAGGCGATCAGGCCCCGCCGGCTAGGCGGACTGCTGTCGCTGGACATCTGCGGCCTCCTTCGACGCCGGGGCGGAGGTGGGGGACGGGACGTGGTGGCGGGGGTGGACGGGGCGGACGAGCTCGTTGGCGACGAAGCCGACGGCGAGCAGTCCGATCATGATGAACAGGGACATCGTGTACAGGGACGAGCCGCCCTTGCCCGCCTCCTCCTGCCGGTCGGCGATCCAGTTCACGATCAGCGGTCCGAGGACGCCGGCCGTGGACCAGGCGGTGAGCAGCCGCCCGTGGATGGCGCCCACCTGGTAGGTGCCGAAGAGGTCCTTCAGATAGGCGGGGATCGTCGCGAAGCCGCCGCCGTAGAAGGAGAGGATCACCAGCGCGCACAGGATGAACAGCGGCTTCGACGAGTCGCCGGCCAGCGCGATCAGCCCGTACATCAGCGCGCCCACGCCCAGGTAGAGGCGGTAGATGTTCTTGCGTCCGATCAGGTCGGAGGTCGACGACCAGCCGATCCGGCCCGCCATGTTGGCGGCGGACAGCAGGGCGACGAAGCCGGCGGCGGCCGACACCGAGACCGGTGTGGAGGTGTTCGCGAAGAAGTCCGTGATCATCGGGGCGGCCTTCTCCAGGATGCCGATGCCCGCGGTCACGTTCATGCAGAGCACGACCCACAGACACCAGAACTGCGGAGTGCGCACCGCGTTGCGGGCGGACACCTGCGGTCCGTCGAAGACGCCGGGCCCGTCCCCGACCGGCTTCTCGGTGCGCGGCACCCTGACCAGAAGCACGCCCAGCAGCATGAACACGGAGTACGACAGCCCGTGCACCAGGAACGCCATCGCGATCCCGGAGCTGTCGCTGCCGAACGACTCCAGCATCTGCGCCGACCACGGCGAGGCGATGAGTGCGCCGCCGCCGAAGCCCATGATGGCGATGCCGGTGGCCATGCCGGGCCGGTCCGGGAACCACTTGATCAGCGTCGAGACCGGGGAGATGTAGCCGATGCCGAGGCCGATCCCGCCGACGAAGCCGTAGCCGAGAACGATCAGCCAGTACTGCTCGGTTGCCGCGCCCAGCGCGGAGAGCAGGAAGCCGGACGAGAAGCAGATCAGGGCAACGGTCATCGCCCAGCGCGGCCCGTTGCGCTCCACCAGCGTGCCGCCGAACGCAGCCGACAAACCGAGCATGACGATGCCGAGCTGGAACGGCAGCGCGCTCTGCGTGCCGCTGAGGCCCAGGGCGGATTCGAGCGGCGGCTTGAACACGCTCCAGGCGTAGGCCTGGCCGATGGACAGATGGACCGACAGAGCGGCGGGCGGAACCAGCCAGCGGCTCCATCCCGGGGGTGCGACCGGTGGACTCATGATCCCGAACGGTAGGGAGCAAGAGGGAAGTTGAGAAGTCGGCACGTCGACCGTATGCGGTGAGCGGTATGCAGCACGCGACGAACGGTCGAACACCGTCCGGGAAGTCACGGGACGGCACGGGAACGGGCGGGTGCGTGCGCGAACCCTTGCTGACCCCCTATCCATACTGTAGACAATATTCCGTCGACAGGATTCGACAGTTCCCCGCTGTCGGACCTTTCCCAGCCACCTCCGCGGTACTCCCTCGACCGAACGGAGCGTTCCGAAGTGAAAGTTGCAGTCCTCGGCGCCGGTGCCATCGGCGCCTACGTCGGAGCCGCACTCCATCGCGCGGGCGCCGACGTGCACCTCATCGCCCGTGGACCGCATTTGGCGGCCATGAGGCAGCACGGAGTGCGGGTGCTCAGTCAGCGCGGCGACTTCACCGCCCGCGCACACGCGACCGACGACCCGGCCGAAGTCGGTCCGGTCGACTACGTCTTCCTGGGCCTGAAGGCCAACTCGTACGCGGCGTGCGGACCGCTCATCGAGCCCCTTCTGCACGACACCACGGCGGTCGTGGCCGCCCAGAACGGCATCCCCTGGTGGTACTTCCACCGCCACGGCGGCCCCTACGAGGGCCACCGCATCGAAAGTGTGGACCCGGACGGCGCGGTCAGTGCGGTGCTCGCGCCCGAACGGGCCATCGGCTGTGTCGTGTACGCCGCGACCGAGCTCGAAGGGCCCGGTGTCGTACGGCACTTGGAAGGCACGAGGTTCTCCGTCGGCGAGCCCGACCGCAGCGTGTCCAAGCGCTGTCTGGACCTCGGCGAGGCCATGATCGCCGGTGGCCTGAAGTGCCCGGTCGAGCCGGACCTGCGCAACGACATCTGGCTCAAACTGCTCGGCAACATCTCCTTCAACCCGATCAGCGCGCTGGCCCGCGCCACCATGCGGCAGATGTGCCTGCACGGCGGCACCCGCAAGGTCATCGAGATCATGATGACCGAGACGCTCTCGGTCGCCGAGGCCCTCGGCTGCGAGGTCGGCGTCTCCATCGAGCGCCGCCTCGCGGGCGCCGAGCGGGTCGGCGACCACCGCACCTCCACGCTCCAGGACCTGGAGCGCGGCAAGCCGCTCGAACTCGACGTACTCCTCGCGGCGGTCGTCGAGTTGGCGGAGATCACCGGCGTGGAGGTGCCCACCCTGCGCACCGTGCACGCCATCTCGGACCTGCTCGCGCTGAGGAGCGCCGCATGAGGAGCGCCGTATGAGCAAACGCGACCGTACTCCGAAGACGTACACCCGGCTGACGCACCCGCTCGTCCGGGACTCCCGCGACCAGCCGTTCCGGCAGGCGAGCTGGGAGGAGGCGCTGGACCGCGCGGCCCGCGGCCTCGCGGCGGCCCGCGGCGCGTTCGGCATGTTCTCCTGCGCCCGGGCCACCAACGAGATGAACTACGTCGCGCAGAAGTTCGCCCGTGTCGTGATGGGCACCAACAACGTCGACTCCTGCAACCGCACCTGTCACGCGCCCAGCGTGGCCGGCCTGTCGGCGGCCTTCGGCTCGGGCGGGGGCACCTCCTCGTACGAGGAGATCGAGCACACCGACGTCATCGTGATGTGGGGCTCCAACGCCCGCTTCGCGCACCCGATCTTCTTCCAGCACGCGCTGAAGGGGATCAGGAACGGCGCCCGCATGTACGCCGTCGACCCGCGCCGCACCTCCACCGCCGAGTGGGCGGAGAGCTGGCTCGGGCTGAACGTCGGCACCGACATCCCGATGGCGCACGCGATCGGCCGCGAGATCATCCACGCCGGACTGGCCAACGAGGCCTTCGTCGAGCGGGCGACCAGCGGCTTCGAGGAGTACAAGGCGCTCGTCGAGCCGTGGACGCTGTCCCTCGCCGAGAAGGTGACGGGCGTACCGGCCGCCGCCATCCGCGAGCTGGCCCACGCCTACGCCCGCGCCGAGCGCGCGCAGCTGTGCTGGACCCTCGGCATCACCGAGCACCACAACGGCACCGACAACGTACGCGCGCTGATCAACCTGTCCCTGCTGACGGGCCACGTGGGACGGTACGGCTCGGGCCTGCAGCCCCTGCGCGGCCAGAACAACGTGCAGGGCGGCGGCGACATGGGCGCCATCCCCAACCGCCTCCCCGGCTTCCAGGACATCCTGGACTCCGACTCCCGGCTGAAGTTCGAGTCGGCGTGGGACACCGTCATCCAGCCCCACTACGGCCTCAACCTCACCGAGATGTTCGAGGCGATGGAGGAGGGCACGCTCAAGGCCGTCTACTGCATCGGCGAGAACCCGGCGCAGTCGGAGGCGGACAGCGAGCAGGCCGTACGGCGGATGCGGCAGCTGGACTTCCTCGTCGTGCAGGACATCTTCCTGACGAAGACGGCCGAGCTGGCGGACGTCATCCTCCCGGCCACCGCCGGCTGGGCCGAGACCGAGGGCACCACCACCAACAGCGAGCGGCGGGTCCAGCGCGTCCGGCGGGCGGTCACCCCGCCCGGCGAGGCGCGCGAGGACATCGACATCATCTGCGAACTGGCGGCCAGGCTCGGCCACGAGTGGAAGTACGCCGACGCCGAGGCCGTCTGGAACGAGCTCAGGTCGGTGTCGCCGGACCACTACGGGATGACGTACGAGCGCCTGGCGGAGCACCAGGGCATCCAGTGGCCGTGCCCGAGCACGGAACAGCTGGAACCGACCTATCTGCACGGCCGGTTGTGGGAGTCCGACCCGGGCCGGCGCGGGATGCCCGCACCGTTCGGGATAGTCCAGCACGATCCGCCGGTCGACCTCACCGACGAGGAGTTCCCGATCCGGCTCACCACCGGGCGGCGGCTCGACTCGTACAACACCGGTGTCCAGAGCGGGAGTTTCGCCTCCCCGCTGCGGCGCGGCGAGTTCGTGGAGCTGTGCCCGGAGGACGCCGAGCGGTACGGGGTCGTCGTCGGCGAGGAGGTCCGGGTGAGCTCACGGCGTGGTTCGGTCGTCGCGCCGGTGTGGGTCGACACCGCGCTGCGGCCCGGGCTCGCCTTCATGACCATGCACTTTCCCGACGAGGTGGACACCAACCAGCTGACCATCGAGGCGAACTGCCCGATCGCGGGGACGGCGGAGTTCAAGGCGTCGGCGATCCGGATCGAGAAACTCCCCGTCGCGACCATCGTGAGGTGACACAAGTGGACCTGCACTTCGGCGACAGCAAACCGACGGACGACGAACGGGCCGCCGTCGACGCCCTGTTGGGCCCGCCGGAGTCCTCCTGGGAGGGCGCCGACCGCTCCGACGCGGACCTGAGGTGGGCACGGGGCGGCCGGGAGGCCCGGGACCGTCGCGACCTGCTGTTGCCGGGGCTGCACGCGATCAACGACCGGGTCGGCTGGATCAGCGACGGCGCCCTCGACTACCTGTGCCGGCGGCTGACCGTGCCCCCGGCGGAGGCGTACGGGGTGGCCACCTTCTACGCCATGTTCTCGGTCAAGCCGCGCCCCGCCACCGTGCTCCACGTCTGCACGGACCTCGCGTGCGCGGCCGCCGGAGCGAGCGAGCTGTGCGCCGGGATCGAGGCGCGGCTCGGCCTCGGCAGCGGGGTGAGCGTGCAGCGCAGTCCGTGTCTGGGCCTGTGCGAACGGGCTCCGGCGGCGCTCACGATCAAGGCCGGGGATCCGGTGCGTACGGCCGTCTCGGCGCCGGCGACCGTGCGCGACGCCGTCCTCGCCGCGAGCGCGCCGGACTCGGCGCCCGAGGAGCCGCCGGCGGCGCTTGCGGTTCCCCAGGCGGGCGGCGACGAGCTGATCCTGCTGCGCCGGGTCGGAGTCGTCGACCCGGCGTCGCTGGACGACTATCGCGCCCACGGCGGCTACACCGCCCTGCGCCGGGCCTTCGAGCTGGGCCCCGCCGGAGTCATCCGCGAGGTCACCGACTCCGGCCTGGTCGGGCGCGGCGGCGCCGCCTTCCCCACCGGCCGCAAATGGCAGGCCACGGCGTCGCAGCCCGACCATCCCCACTACGTCGTCTGCAACGCGGACGAATCCGAGCCGGGCACGTTCAAGGACCGCGTGATCATGGAGGGCGACCCGTACGCGCTGGTCGAGGCCATGACGATCGCGGCGTACGCCACCGGGGCGCACCAGGGATACCTGTACCTGCGCGGCGAGTACCCGCGCGCCCTGCACCGCCTGGAACACGCCCTTGCGCAGGCACGCGCGCGCGGACTGCTCGGGGACGACGTCCTCGGCCAGGGATACGCCTTCGACATCGAGATCCGCCGGGGGGCGGGGGCGTACATCTGCGGCGAGGAGACGGCTCTCTTCAACTCCATCGAGGGCTACCGCGGTGAGCCGCGCTCGAAGCCGCCGTTCCCGGTGGAGAAGGGCCTGTTCGGCAAGCCGACGGTCGAGAACAACGTGGAGACGCTGGTCAACGTCCTGCCGATCCTGACCATGGGCGCACCGGCGTACGCGGCGATCGGGACGGGGAAGTCCACCGGCCCGAAGCTGTTCTGCGTGTCGGGGAGCGTCGCGCGGCCGGGCATCTACGAGCTCCCGTTCGGCGCGACGCTCGGTGAGCTGCTGGAACTGGCCGGGGCGCGGGACGGGCTGCGGGCGGTGCTGCTGGGCGGGGCGGCGGGCGGCTTCGTACGGGCAGACGAGCTGGACATCCCGCTGACCTTCGAGGGCACGCGGGAGGCGGGCACGACGCTCGGTTCGGGTGTGGTCATGGCCTTCGACGACACGGTCCCGCTGCCCCGGTTGCTGCTGCGCATCGCCGAGTTCTTCCGCGACGAGTCGTGCGGGCAGTGCGTGCCGTGCCGGGTCGGGACCGTACGGCAGGAGGAGGCGCTGCACCGGATCGTGGAGCGCGCGGGTGCGGCGGCCGCCGATGACATCGCCCTGCTCAGGGAGGTCGGCCGCGCGATGCGGGACGCCTCGATCTGCGGTCTGGGGCAGACCGCGTGGAACGCCGTGGAATCCGCCATCGACCGTCTGGGGGCGTACGAATGACCGCGATACCGCTGGGGATCCCGCGCCGGCTGCTGGAGTTCACGATCGACGGGGAGCCGGTGCGCGCTCCCGAGGGTGCGACGATCCTCGACGCGTGCCGGGCCGCCGGAAAGGACGTGCCGACCCTCTGCCAGGGCGACACGCTCACGCCCAAGAACGCCTGCCGGGTGTGCGTCGTCGAGGTCGAGGGCTCCCGCACCCTGGTCCCGGCCTGCTCCCGCAGGGCCGAGCCCGGCATGGAGGTCCGCACCGACACGGAACGGGCCCGTCACAGCCGTAAGGTCGTCCTCGAACTCCTCGCGTCCTCGGTCGACTTGTCGACGACTCCACAAGTCGCTGAATGGATCAAGGAGTACGAGGCGAAACCGGACCGCTTCGGCCCGGACGCGGCCCGCCTCAACGAGGAACCCAGAGTCGACAACGATCTGTACGTGCGCGACTACGACAAGTGCATCCTCTGCTACAAGTGCGTGGACGCCTGCGGCGACCAGTGGCAGAACACCTTCGCGATCTCCGTCGCCGGCCGCGGCTTCGACGCCCGGATCGCGGTCGAGCACGACGCCCCGCTGACCGACTCGGCGTGCGTGTACTGCGGGAACTGCATCGAGGTGTGCCCGACGGGGGCCCTGTCCTTCAAGTCGGAGTTCGACATGCGGGCGGCCGGTACGTGGGACGAGTCGGCGCAGACGGAGACGACCACGGTGTGCGCGTACTGCGGAGTGGGCTGCAACCTCACGCTCCACGTGCAGGACAATGAAATCGTGAAGGTCACCTCACCGCACGACAACCCGGTGACCCACGGCAACCTCTGCATCAAGGGCCGCTTCGGCTACCAGCACGTACAGAACCGGGGCTGAGACACGACATGGGACGAGTCACGGAACGACGCAAGGTGATCCGCATCCGGGACGGGGCCGTCTCCACGCGCCCGGACACGCTCGTCGCCGAGGAACCGCTGGAGATCAGACTGAACGGCAAGCCGCTCGCGATCACCATGCGCACTCCGGGCGACGACTTCGCGCTGGCGGCGGGTTTCCTGGTCAGCGAGGGCGTCCTCGCCGAGCAGGACGATCTGCAGAACATCGTGTACTGCGCGGGCGCCACGGTGGACGGCTCCAACACGTACAACGTGGTGGACGTGAGGACCGCGCCGGGCGTGCAGGTCCCGGACATCACGCTCGAACGGAACGTCTACACGACCTCGTCCTGCGGCCTGTGCGGCAAGGCCAGCCTCGACGCGGTCCGCACGACGGCCCGCTGGCCGATAGCCGACACTCCCCGGGTCCGGGTCGAACCCGAACTGCTCGCGAGCCTCCCCGACCGGCTCCGCGCGGCCCAGCGGGTCTTCGACCGGACCGGGGGCCTGCACGCGGCGGCCCTGTTCTCGGAGGACGGCGCGCTGCTGGACATCCGGGAGGACGTGGGCCGGCACAACGCGGTCGACAAGCTGGTCGGGCGCGCCCTCCAGAACGGGGACCTGCCGCTGTCCCGGACGATCCTGCTGGTCTCCGGACGGGCCAGTTTCGAGCTGGCGCAGAAGGCCGTGATGGCGGGGATCCCGGTGCTCGCGGCGGTCTCGGCGCCCTCGTCGCTCGCGGTGGACCTGGCCGCGGAGACGGGGCTGACGCTGGTGGGCTTCCTGCGGGGCAGCTCCATGAACGTGTACGCGGGCGAACACCGGCTGGCCCTGCGGACCGCGGCCGCCCAGGCCTGACAGGCTCCCCGCGACACGGCGGCGGGGCCCCGACCGGCGGGGAGCGCCCCCTGCGCCGTACAGGGGCCCCGTCTCAGCCCGAAACTCGCGCACGCGGTCAGCCCCGGGTGCCGGAGATCCGGATCAGCAGGTCCATGAACCGGTCGCGTTCGGCACGTGACAGCGGGGCGAGAAGCGCGTCATTGGCCTCGTGGGCCGCCTTCTCACAGCGCTCCAGCAGACGCGCACCCGTGTCGGTGAGGGATACCGCGTTCTTGCGGCGGTCGTTCGGGTCCGGCTCGCGCAGGACGAGACCGGCGGATTGCAGGTCGTTGAGAATCCCGACCAGGTCCTTGGGGTCGAGCTGAACGCCGCGGCCGAGATCCGCCTGCGCCACGGGGGCGAGGTCGCGGACGGCCGAGAGCACCACGTGGTGCCACATCTTCATGCCCTCGGCCGCGAGCGCCTCGGCCACCAGGGAACGCCCCCGGGCCGCCGCTCGGCCGAGCAGCCAGCTGGGGAGGGAGCGGATCGCGGGAAGGGGTGCTTCGGACATGCCGGCACCCTATCGGGAATTCATTGGACTTCCCCATGACCGACGGCTAGCGTCAGCACCGCTCAAACCATTGGTGATCCCAATGAATCCTGGAGGTGCGGTGCGCCGCGTCCGCTACGAGTCCACCGGCGGCCCCCTGTTCCTGGAGGAGGCTCCCGTCCCGGAACCCGGCCCCGGCGAGCCGCTCGTCCACTGCGAGGCCGCCGGCGTCACGCTCCCCGTGGTCCGCAAGGTCACCGAGACGGCCGGCCCCGTCCCACTGGGCGGCGAGGTCGCGGGCGAGGTCGTGGCCCTGGGCTCCGGAGCCGGCCGCTTCCGCACCGGCGACCGCGTGACCGGCCTGTGCTTCGGACACGGATACGCCGACTACGCCGTCCTGCAGGAGGGCATGGCCTCCCCCATTCCCGGCACCGCCACCGCCGTAGACGCGGTCGCCCTCGTCCGCAGCGGCCTGGTGGCGCTCGGCGCACTGGAGGCCGCCCGGCCGCGGCGCGGGGAGGCGGCTCTGATCACCGCGGCGGCGAGCGGGGTCGGACACCTGGCCGTGCAGCTGGCGCGGGTGCGGGGCGCGGGACGGGTCGTGGGCGCCGTCTCCGATCCGGCCAAGGCGGACTTCGTGCGCTCCCTCGGCGCCGACGAGGTCGTCATCTACCGGGACGAGGACTGGGGGGACCCCGTCGACTACGTCCTCGACGCCGTCGGCGGCGACCTGCTGAGCCCCGCCCTCGCGGCGCTCACGCCGGGCGGGCGGCTCGTGGCCTACAGTTCGGGCGGCGGGACAATTCAGGCATACGACCTTCTTGCAGGCGCCAAGTCCGTCGTCGGATTCCAGATGGCACGCATCGCCCGAGGCGAGCCGGAGTTGTACGAGCGATGGCGGCGGGAGTTGTGGGAGCTGTTCGAGGGAGGCGCCGTCAAGCCTGCCGTGCACGGGGCGTTCACCCTGGAGGAGGCCCTCGAGGCCCATGTGGCGGTCGAGACGCGGGCCAACCGAGGGAAAGTAGTACTCCATACGTGAGTGACACGTGCACGGTTCTTGTGATGTGTGCGATAGCCCAACTAACGTCTGTGACGCGCACTTTGGACGTGGGATGTCCGAATGTTCGGATGCCTGGACGCATGACCAGACGATGAAGGGGCGGGCCGCACCATGCCTTCAAGAGTTCGCGCACGTCTCAGAGCTGCCCTCGTCGCGGCCGTCGCCACCCCCCCGCCCGCCGCCCCCGGAAAAACCGGCCCGGGCCAAACCCCCCCCCACAAACCCCC